>JAJTFC010000015.1 GCA_021298315.1 Planctomycetaceae bacterium | reverse complement strand
ATACCCATCTCAAAGATGGCAAACAGAGGCATAACGAATACCAAAAGCGCCATCGAGGGAAGGGTTTGGATCACGCCAACGATTCCAAGGATCGTCTGTCCGAGCGCTTCGTTTCGGGCTGCAAGAATCCCAAGCGGTATGGCCGTAAGAATCGCGAGTCCTAACGAGATCAGTACCAAAAAGAGGTGTTCCCAGGTAGTTGCAAGGACACGCTCGATGATCTTTTTGAATTCAGCCCATCGGCCTTCTTGGGGTAGCGATAGGTTCATGTTGAGTTTGCTGTTGAGAAACTCTCCAGCCACGATTTTCTCTTGCCTGCGATCCAGGCGAACCTGTGCGGACATCGAGGACATTTCCTCGGGCGTGATGAGACCTTGCATTTTCAAAATCGCTTCGGCGACTTTAGGTGCCCGGCTTGGCAAGTCCTCTCGCATCAAGACGACGGCATAGTAGACGGGAAAGAATCCTAGGTCATCTTCCAAGGCAACCAGATCGTAGTATTTGATTTCAGGATCCGTGGTGTACAAGTCAGCAACTTGGATCGAGTCTTTCTCAAGTCCCCGGTAGGCCAAATTGTGATCCATGACTTTGATCTGCGTCTGTGCAAGTCCATATTTTTCCTTGAGTGGCCGCCAACCATCCTTACGTTCGACGAATTCATCGGAGAACCCCAGTTCCAACTGCGGGTGTTTTTTCAGGTCGCTGATTTTTTCAATACCCATTTTTTGGGCAACCGAGCGGCGCATGCCCAGGGCATAGGTGTTGTTGAATCCGACTCGCTCGGACATGAGAACCTTCTTTTGAAGAAGCATCGTTCGCATATCGCTTTCGGACTCAATCTTGATTCCTTGCCGAGCGACATCTGCTAGGATCTCTTCGCGAATCGTACCGGTATAATCGACATAAGCATCGATTTCGCCAGTGACGAGTGCTTGCCATAGGATTTGGGTTCCACCGAGTTCAGCGCGATGTTGAACTTCAGCTCCCGCATCCTTTGCTAGATGCGAGAGCACCTCTCCGAGAATTACCGATTCGGTAAAGGACTTCGAACCGACGGCGACTTTAAGATTTTGTGCCAAGGCTGGTGATTGGATTGCTTCAAATGTGAAGAACCAAGTTACCAAAAGCAAGATGACAGAGGTGCGAGTGCTCACGTAGGCTCCTTGGGCGTTGAGAGGGTTGGCAGTCGCTGGGCATTGACAAAGCGGGTCACAAAATCGTTCGCGGGGTGCAAGATCATCTCATCGAGTTTACCTTGCTGGACGATTCTACCTTCACCGAGCATGATCACATGATCGCCAAAGAAACCTGCCTCTCCCATATCGTGCGTCACAGTAATCGCCGTTTTCTTGAGAGTGCGGAAAATCTTTAGTAAGTCTTCCTGCAAGTCGTATCGAACCAGAGGGTCCAGGGCTCCCATCGGTTCATCGAGCAGCATCACGGGAGGATCGAGCATCAGAGCTCGCATGATACCGACACGCTGGCGTTGTCCGCCGGAGATTTGCGCTGGATACCGATCGAGAGCAGGGCGGGGCAGACGGGTTAAATCGGAAAGCTCTTCGATGCGGCTGCGGATTCGATCGGCATTCCATCCCAAATGCTTCGCCATAAGTCCCACGTTTTGGGCGCAGGTAAGATGAGGAAAGAGTCCGCCGTCTTGGATGACGTACCCCATTCGATGCCGCATTTGCATCATGTTTTTTGAGTTCATCTGGACCCCTTCGAAAAGGACTTGGCCTGAGTCGGGGGTCAGCAATCCTGCGAGCAAGCGGAGGAGGGTGCTCTTGCCGCATCCACTTGGCCCGATCAAAACCGTCGACTTCCCGGTCTCGAAATCGATCGAAGTCGGTTGTAAGACCTGTTGGGCGCCGAACGATTTGGAAACGGATTCAAGTTTAAACACGGTCTTTAACTCGCAGTGGTTTAAATCTTAGAGCTCTTTTGATGATGGAGGTTCATCGCATCGAGCATGGATTGGATTTGCCGTTGCAGTTCGGAGGTAATCCCCTCGGAGCTTGCCTTTTTCTCCTTGCCGATGGGCATGGCGATAGGTTCTCCAAACCGTATCGAAACGGTCTTGCGACCATGGGAGCTCGGATAGCTAGCGCCCAGCACGTCTTCTTGTAGTTTATCGAGCGTCTCGGCTTGGCGTTCCCAAGAGGGGTGTTCCTGAAGGTAATCACCTGGGTAGCTGTAAAGCTGGGTTGCCAGGAACATGTCTTGCATGTCTGCGTTCCACTCTCGGTGCTGTTGCTCGGAGGCTTGATCGCCTTGCTCGGATCGCTGCTGAATGATCTTTCGTCGGATTTCTTTGATGCGCTCTGGGATCAAGGGTTTGGTGGAAGGGATTTGGTATTTTGATTCAGCGGATTTCAAAATAGAGTCGGCCAGAGACGAAATCCGCTCGGGTAGAGATCCTTGCCGGGCATGTCCAAGGTGTTCAATTTCTTTGAGCGACAAAAGTCCATTGGCGATGGTTAGAATGCGATCGACCAGGGGCTTATTGGACTGCGGTTTCCAAAAAAGACGCTCTTCGATTTTATCGGCAAGACGACTTAAGCTTTGGGTAGGATCTTCGGTGTACCAGCGTTTGATCGCAACAGGAACGATCGCGATGGGTCGCTCGGATTTCCGGGCTGCCATCAATGCGATGGCAGCGGCGCCATCACGAATTGCCGTTAGCCGATCATTGGTATGGTAGATATCTCCCTCGGGGAATACGACCAAGGGTTCTTTGCGGTGTTGCAGGATATCCATCGCGGTTTTCATCGATTGGATGTCGGTGTTTTCTCGATCGACGCTAAAGCAACCGCAGCGCTGCATCGATTCGCATTCAAACCTACTGCTTTGGGAGAAGACCTGCCAAGCGGTCATCACGTAGAAAGGGGTTTTGAGTCGATCTGCGACTGTCAGAAGGCAGTAGGAGTCCCAGTGAAAGGAGTGGTTCGGGGCGATCATTACGCCTTGGCCTGCATCGAGCGCCGTTTGAAGGTTCTCGATTTGCTCGATTTGGATATCGGTAATCTGTTGCTTTTCCAGGGCTTTGAGTCGAAGTCGCCGAGCGGCTCGAAACCACCAATAACTCAGCTTTGCTGGCCAATGTTTATCAGGGATACCGTAGGGCTGATCGTTCATGACCTGTAGATTTATTCGGTTAGCAAACCTTGGCCTTCTTCGATTCGAAGTGTTTTTCCAAGCGGGATCGGACCGTTGATTTTATCCGTCTTGAGTTCATCTTGCTGGCCGCTAGGCGAGGGCCATTGGATTTCGATCCCGAGGATTTTGGTTGCCTTTCCTAGCCCGATGGTTTGTTCCAGAGGATTTGCCCCGAAGCTACTTCCAGAACTCACGTGCCGAAAGACGTAGGGCAAATCTGGGTCATCGGTTTGAATTTTGATCTTGGCTCCGATAGCAACTACGTTGGACGATTTGCCTATGAGTTTGAGGGATGTCCAGCTATTTTGGTTACCTGGGTTTTGGAAGAGAATGTTATGGTATTTGTCTCCGTTGACTGCGCCTCCCATCTCGATAAACAGATCGATCGATCCGTTGCGATCCCAATCTCCACAGGCCACGCCATGTCCTTTTTGTAGATTGCCCGTGCCGGAGGAGGCCGTGATGTCGACAAATCGTTTTCCACCTAGATTTCGAAACATGCGATTTGGAACGAGCGTTCCTAGGTTTGGATCACCAGTTCCAAGGTAGAAATCGAGCCAGCCATCGTTGTCAAAGTCGGCAAAGTTTGAACCCATGGTGATGAAGACACCTTCGAGGCCGGCATCTTTCGTCACATTGACAAACCGCTTACCACCTTGATTCATATACAGGCAGCTTTTGGCTTCGCGATGCTCTTGGCCGATCATTCCTTGGACGCATGCCCCCACGGATCGGGAATAGTTGGTCGCGAAAATGTCTTGCCATCCATCGTTATTGAAATCCCATGTCCAGCATGAGAAGCCCATTTGTGGGCCATCGATACCAAAGGCCCTGGTGACATTCTCGAAAGTGCCATCCCTACGGTTTCGCCACAACTGTGCACCGACTCGCGACAAGTGATTCACGAACAGGTCAGGCCAACCGTCATTTTCGATATCGATCCAAGTGGCTCCTTTGCAAACCATTCCTTCGCCACCGGCAACTCCAGCTTGGGTTGCCACATTCTCGAAGGTTCCGTCGTGTTCGTTGCGATAGAGTCGATTCGACTGTTGTTCGCTGCATACGAAAACATCCAGCCACCCATCGCGATCGAAATCCGCCCAAGTTGCCGAGATGGAATTGAGCGCATCGCCCAGACCAGCTTGCTGTGTCACGTCCGTGAAAGTCATGTTCCCGTTGTTACGAAGCAAACTTGGGCGCATCGCCAGTTGTGGAGTCAACCAAGCACCTCGAACAATGAACACATCGAGCCACCCGTCGTTGTTGTAGTCGGTTTGGACGCAGTTGAGTCCCCCGAGTTGGTTCGAGACTCCAGCAGGAGTAGTGACGTCGACAAATTTTTGGAGATTATCGTTTCGATAGACGCCCATGATCTGAGTTGGATCGAACGAGGAGATGACGACATCGAGTTTTCCGTCGCCATCGAAATCATCCATGATTGCACCACCGGCTTGGTTAAAGCGGTTGAGTCCGACGGATTCCCCGATATCCCGGAATCTACCGATCCCATGCTCTTGGTGAGCGTAGCGATCGATGTCGATCAGGTACTTAGGAGGTACTTTTTGCGGGTGCTCGTCAAGGGTCATGTAAGCGACGTTCAGGAGCCAGCGGACTTCGCCGTCATCGGGAAATTTTTCGAGGTACTCCATGAAATGCTTGATTGCAATCCGCGAGCCTTCTGGGTTTTGGTGCACAGCAGCCTTCGAGATCGGCAGGATGCAGGAGCTTTCGCCACGGCATGCGATGCAATTTTCGTTCTCACCGCGTCGCATGGCGGTGATGCCTTGGTTGTAAATAATCGTGTATAAAAAATCCTTGGCTATCCTGGGATTCTTTTCCATGTGCTCTCGGGCGATGCGCAGATCCTCGTAGGCCTTGAGAGGGTCTCCGTCATAATTGTGGAACGTCGAACGAGAGTAACGCGACGAAGCGACCTCATCGGATGAAAGATTTGGATCGCTTAGGATTTGATCCAAGGACTCGATGCTCGATCGTACCGCGATCCTAAATTGCTCGCCTATCTGCTCGAGAGTGGAATCTTGAGGCCAAGGTTTCACTGCACTCATGACCCAGCCATAACCTGAACCATCGAGCACTTTTCGAGGTTGGTAGGGGATCGATTCGCTCGGCCCGGTCTTCCAACTCCCCTCGAGTGCGGATTTCTCACGAGGATTTTCACAGCCCATGAGGGCCAAAAGAAAGATCGATAAGCATGCTAGTGGTGCAAGACGAATCACAATGCTACCTGATCCAAAAGCCTTATTCCCTCGATCGCCGCTTGGACGTCCGACTCCGTAGTGGTGTGTCCGAAGCTCATTCGCAACGTTCCGCTTTGCGGATCGCTACCCAAGTATTGGTGAATCGCTCCCGCACAGTGCAACCCTGAGCGACATTCTACTCCTAAAGTCGAGTCCAGTAGCATCGCCATCTCGTGGCTTGTGAGCGATTGGCTTGAAAAACTAACGAGCGGGACTCTGCGAATATCAGCCGAATCGTCTATGGAGCTTGGATACCCCACGAGGGTTAGGTTTTTCGAGCCCCGAACTTCGTCCAGGACTTGGCCGAGCCAGTGCTGTGATTGCTCTGCAAATTGGCTCCCGGAATTGGAATTTAGATAGTCCAATCCCGCACCGAGCGAGGCGATCGAGGGCCCATTGAGATTTCCAGATTCGATCGACTCTCGCCAGTCAAAAGGTCCGTCCCAATCGATGCTGCTGCGACCGGTGCCTCCGATCCATGGTGATTTCAAATCGGGAGTCACTCTAGGGCTTGCTGCAATGAAAGCCGTCCCGAGCATCCCGCAGAGTCCTTTGTGCGTTGGAGCCACGAGCAAATCTATGCCAAGACGGCGTGCATCGAGGTCTACAAACCCGAGGCTTTGCGCCGAATCGACCATCAGCCAAGCGTTTGAATCGGCAACAAGAGGTCCGATCGCGTCCAGATCCTGGACGATTCCCGTGACGTTCGAGGCGTGATTGACGATCACCAATCGAGTTTTGGGTTCGAGTGCTGATCGAATCGACTGCGGATCAACCCAACCTCGGGCATCGCACGGAACGATAGTCCACCGTAAGCCTCTTCGACGCTCAAGATCCGCAAGTGTTCGAAGGACACTGTTGTGTTCGGTTGCCGTGGTCACGACGTGATGATCATGCAAGTCAGCTTGCCACAGGACGCTGTGGATCGCCGCATGGATCGCCATTGTACCGTTGCTAGTCCAAGCGATCTGCTTGGGATCCAACAAGCCCAGCAAAGAGCCGAGTTTTTCTCGCACATGGGCGATGGTTCGGTCCGTTCGTTCCGCACGAAAGTACGCTCCACGCGAAGCAGCGACACCGAGTTGATTTTGAAATTCGATACAGGCTTCTAGTACGCCTGGAGGTTTAGGCCAACTCGTTGCAGCATGATCCAAATAGATTTTGCTTTGGGTCACGACAGCCTATGGGAAGATATAACGCAGAAAGTTGCGAACAGGTTGGCCATCTACATAAGCCGTCGGTTGGCCATACAGACCTCGTCCTAGCTGTGCGTTAGCACCTTGGCCAAAACCCACTAATGGAACGTAGCCAGCGTTGCCTGGTGCATAGACAGTTGCAGGAGGCATTGCCGCAGGGGGAGCATAAGCAAACGGTGAAGCAGTTGCAGGTGGCACCAAGCCATTTGTTGGCGAGACGCCGTTGATGCCTATGAGCACTGGTTGACCAGTGGGACCAACGGCAGGAGGTCTTGGAGCAGTTCCCGTAGTTGTGCTTGCAAGGCTTGGATTGCACGAGGCTGCCGATGCACCTGAGCTTTGTTGCCAGACCGCAGGCGATACCATCCAGCGAGCATCGACAGAGGCAGGAGGTGGAGAGACAAACGGTGCTGAATTAACAAATGTGCCAGCCCGATTGTATGTTGGCATCGGGGATGCGGCATAAGGAACTCCAGGCTGCACCAATGTTCCTGTAGTGCCAGCTTGCGGCATGGGTGCCGGAACATAATACGTCGGCGGGGCAGGCATGACGGTTGTCGGAACAGAGTTACTTGGCATCGTAGGTGGAGGAATCATCGGCTGTGTGATCGCAGGCTGAGTGATCGCAGGCTGCGAATACCCAGGCACAACCGCCGGCCCAGAGGTTGGTGGAGCTCCCAAAGGAACTGACGAAGGAGGTAGCTGCTGGGCAGCTTGGGGTAGACCGGGAATCGAACCAGGCAATGCGCCACCACCAGGAAGCGTGCCACCACTGATCACCGGTGGTGTGTTGAGTGTTGGAGGAAGGTTCGCATACGGGTCGTCTTGGTAGAAATTCGCGACTCGCACCGAACCATCCGGGATCCCTGCGGGTAGAGCCGCACTGGCTGTCATCACTGTCACGGGCTGTGAAACAAGTCCTGCGATGGGTCGAAAGCCATCGTCATTTGCCAGCCTACCCGATGTGAGAGCCCCGTGAATCGTTGGCGGTGGCAACACAGCGATCATACCCAGGGCACTCGACGGTAGGGTGAGTCCTGAGGCTTGAAGCCGCCGAGCGGTTTCTTTATCCAGGCTGGGAGCAAGCGATGCATCGGGATCGTTACTCGCAGAGAGTCTGGCACTTGGTTTACCGTAATCGCTCAATGGATTGATTGGCCCTTGGGAGTCGACCAGATAGCGGAGTTGCTCGCGAAGGGATTGAGCGTCCAGCGATGCGTTGGCATCCGTTCTTAAACGAAATTTTGGTGGCTCGACCACCGAGCGATCTTGGGCATAGGTCGGCTCGAAACAAAGCGATGCAATGCAATAAGACCCAGCGAATAGTCTCGCCAAGCCGTATGCAGTTAGCCGTCGACGATAGTTCAATGAGCGGATCCTCAGGGCCATAATTAGATCACTTTACAGGTGGGTTGACTCGAACACCTACGGCTTTGAGCTTCTCAAACCAATTGGCTTTGGAAGGGTTTTGAACCAAGCTCTCATCGACGTAGAGTCGAAGGAAAGGAGCAAAGCGTCGATTCTCTTTGGAGTCCAATTCACAAGCATCGACCAGGGCGGCAAGGTCGACTTCTGGATTTTCTTGAAGAATCAAAAGTCGTACTTCACGCATAGACTTGGCAAAATCAAGACCTTTGACGTTGCAACCTTTCAGATTGATCGTTTGGAGTCCACGCAATTCAGCGATGCCGTTGAGGTCTTCCACAGGACTTCCCGAGACATCAATCGCCCAAAGTTTCTTGAGTCCAAAGACTGGCTCAAGCTTTTTAATTTTGTTTCCTGCTGCATAGAGAGATTGAAGTTTGCTCGAGCCTCGAAGGGGCCCGATATCTTCGATGCCATTATTGGCGATATGGAGGTATTGGATGCCGGTCAAACCCGTTAAGGGTTCGAGGGACTGGATCTTGTTGGATGCTAGGTCGACCGATTGAAGCAGCTTTAATTCGCGGATAGGAGCAAGATCGGCGATCTCATTTTTTTCGAGGTCGATCTTCATCAGAGCTTTGCAGTGCTGAATACCTTCTAGGCTTTTGATACCTTTGCCCTTTCCGACGACTTGGGAGATGTTTTTTACATCATCCATGGTCAGTGGTTCGGTGTTGTAGCGTTTCTCAAAGACCTCCTTTCGGACAACTGCTTCGAGAGCTTTGTCGGGGAAGAGGTCTTGGGCTTCGGCCGTAGCGTGTCCGGCAAGTCCCAGCAAGAACATCCCGAGCAACTGGGTGAGGGCCAGGGGTGAAAGGCTAGGCCATGCAGAGGGCTTGGTGCTCTTTGAGCTGCAACTATCCATCCGAAGAGTTTCCTGTGTTTCGAGGCGGGTTGTGTGCGGGGCAGGACAATACACCCACTGTAGCCAAAAACAGGATTGGTTTCCACTGTGGCCCGGTGGTTGGGCTAAGACCCAAGAGCGATGGTCAGATCCAGTGGTCAGAGAGCGGACTCGACAGAGCCATGGACGTTTGAGCCATGGACGTTAGATTCCCCGAGGCGCTGCGTACCGATACGACTCAGTGGAGGGGATTAAGTCCACCGAGCCTTGGCAGATCCTTGCGGCTTGTCTCATTTAGAGACTTTTACCTACAAGCCGATTCGGCTTACTTGCGCTTCTCGGTGTGGAGCGTCACTCGACGCAGCCTTGGAGAGTACTTTTTGAGCTGCAATTTTTCAGCCCCCGGCTTGCGAAGCAACACGTAGTTGATGTCGCCGGTTTCTTGGCATACCAAGTAAGTGGTTTCTTTCTTTTTCTTGCTCTTGGCCATGGCTTTTCCAGACTCGTTTCGAAATATTTAGCCGAAAGGTATGAGGATTGCGTATTATGCAAATCGATTGCCCGGTTGCCTAGCTCAACTCGGGAAAATCTGGGTTTTGGACGGGTTTCGGAACCCAAAGACCGAAAAAACGTCTAAGGCTCTGACGGGTTGACACGGCGTTTTTCCGGGTTTTACCAATTATCCTGAAAAAAACGACCAGTCCGGGTCCCAATATGGCCAGTACCCCAACGCTCTGGCAAGAATCGTCGATAGGAAAAGAGATTACAAAGATGAATCAAAAAGCTTCTCTGCAAGGTCGACTTCGAAGTTTCCGTTCGTGGGTTTCCCAAGAAACCCGGGGCAAATTGCTCGTTCGGAGAATCCTCGGAGAAAATCTCCAGGCCAGCCATCAACAGACTCGCCAAATCCGCTTCGAACCACTCGAGCGCCGGGAGCTTATGGCCAACGACTTCTACGAAGCTGCCTCGGAACAGTCGCAATCCCTATTGGCTCAGTCCATGGCAGCCTCGGCAACCGAAGTCTCCATGCCAACTCGATCTTCGACTCGCTCGGGATTGGTTGCCGAAGGGGAAGCCACTGCTGCGGTTGATCTGGTGGCATTTGCCAAAGCACTTACCACAGCCGGTGCGAAGTTTTATGGTGCCGACTGGTGCACGGTCTGCACGGAACAAAAGAAACTCTTTCAAGAAGGTAAGAACTACCTGCCGTTTATCGAAGTCTCCAATCCGGATCGGACAACCAATGCGACCGGAACGGCCGAGAACATCACCACGTTCCCGACCTGGAAGTTCGCCAATGGGCAAATCGCAACGGGACTTCAAACCATCGAGCAGCTTTCGACGATCTCGGGCGTGGCTGTTCCTACGGGTATTGATCCGACGTTCGTTGAGGTTCCTAATCAAACCGTGCGGTTTCGATCTCCTGTTCATGTGCCGATTGATACCTACGATCCGAATGGAGGTCCTCTGACCGTAACGGTCACCAGCAGCAATCCGAATGTGATCACGGCCGAAATGGTCAGCAACCCTAAATCGGTGCGTATGGTCGTCAATGGCTATGGGGAAATGGTCTTCCGATTGTTCCCCGATGAAGCATCCAGGCCAGTGGATCAATTCGAACAACTCGTCAACTCTGGCTTTTACAATCAAACTGCCAACAGCGACATTATCTTCCATCGCGTGGTCGATGGTTTCATGATTCAGGCCGGTGATCCGACTGGGACCGGTAGCGGGGGATCGACGCTCAGTGATTTCGACGACCAGTTCAATTTGAATCTCCAACACAATCGCTCTGGCGTATTGTCTTATGCCAAGGCAGGCCCCGACACCAATGACTCGCAATTCTTCATTACCGAGGTCGCCACACGGCACCTAGACTTCAAGCACTCTATCTTCGGTCAATTGATTGAAGGGGAAGCGGTTCGCGAGGGAATCTCCAGAACCAAGGTCACCAGTCAGTCCTCTGGAGAAGTCAGCCGACCGGTCAATGAAGTGGTGATCAAGTCGATGGAGATTTTCAATGACACCAAGAACGGATTGGTGCGATTGAAGTCGTTGGCCACTAGTGGGACTTCGAACATCACTGTGACGGTTACCAACAGCACGGGGCAATCTTTCTCGCGCACATTCACGGCCACTGCTGCTGCCGATACATCTAACGGTGCACCGTTCCTAAACGACATCAATGTTCCTCCCATCGCTGCTGGACAAACCGTAACGGTCCAACTCGGTAGCCAAGATAAGGAAGGAGATGCGGTCGCTTACGACGCGACACGTCAAGGAACGGTCCCTTATCAATTCAACATGAACAGCCAAACTGGACTCTTGTCGGTGACGGCTCCTGCCAACTTTAGTGGTCAATTCCAAGTCCGAGTCAGTGTTCGACCTGCCTCGACCTCGGCGGCAAGTAGCTCTGATGATGCCCAGGTCTTGACGTTTAATGTTCCTGCAACGGTCACTGCACCAACGGCGGTCGATCTGGTAGCCTCAAGCGACACAGGAACGAGCGATTCGGACAACGTGACCAGCGCAGGCAACCTTCAATTCCTCGTCTCTGGTACAACGACCGGTGCAAACGTTCAGCTCAAAATCGGCAATCAAGTCATCGGTTCAGCGGTTGCTACCGGCGACACGACCACCATCACAACCAATCAGATCGCTCCGCTTGGTAGCGGCACTTATTCGATTGTTGCAGTTCAGACCGTTAGTGGAACAACTTCTGTAGCCTCTCCAGCCTTGTCGATCGTTTACGACAACGTTGCTCCTGCGGCTATCGTTAACAGTGAATTGCCAACCCGCGCCAATGTCGGTACGCCTCTGAATTTTGATCTCAATCATCCCGAAGAGGGGCAGGGGTTGCGTTATGTTTTGGACAACGCTCCAGCAGGCATGAGCATCGATCAGCAAACCGGTTTGATCTCTTGGACTCCCACATCAAGCCAACTCGGTCCGCAAACGGCGATTCTCAAGCTGCAGGACAAGGCAGGAAACATCGCCTCACAAACATTGGCGATTTCGGTTGCCGACACGGCAAAGATCGCTGTGGATATGTTCCTACAGACCCTCAGCGGTCAGCCGTTGACAAGCATCGCTGCTGGCCAGGAATTCCTCGTTAAACTCGTCGTACAAGACCTTCGCACAAACGGTTCGGGAACCGGCGAAGGTGTCTTTACGGCGTATATCGACCTGAATTATGATTCGACCAAGGTTGAGCCAGTGGCGACAAACCCGATTACCTACGATCCACTCTTCCAAAACGGGAAATCTGGGGATCTATCTGTCCCAGGATTGATCAACGAACTCGGTGCCTTCTCTTCGCTTACGGCCGGACCAGGTCGCGATCCGCAGAACTTCATCACCGTGCGCATGCGGGCTAAAGCTGGAGGCACTGCCAAGTTCACGATGGATGAAGCAGACGAAGGGAACAAAGCATTCGGGCTCTTCTTGGATTCGGTCAATTCCGGCGTACCAGCCAATCGCGTGCTTTTTGATTCGAAGTCTTTGAATGTTTCTTCGAGCTTTACAGCAGTCGACGATAGCTTTAGCGTCAACGAAGATACCACCAACAATTCGATCGATGTGCTTGCCAACGATACGATCGCCAGTGGTTCAAACACCGTCCTGACCCTCGTCTCGGTATCAACGCCAGATAAAGGTGGGACCGTCTCGATCGCCAGTGGAGAAAAGACACTCGTCTATACACCGGCTCCCAACTTCAATGGAGCAGAGAAATTCACCTACGTCGTTCGAGACCAAGCGGGAGTCACGAACACCGCGACAGTCACGATGAACGTCCAGGCCGTCAACGATAATCCAGTGGCTGTCAATGATATCTTCGACACGGTCAAATCCAATCAAACCGACGTGTTCTTGAACGTGCTGGGCAACGACACCAGCGGTCCTGATACAGCCGAGACACTCATCGTCACAAGCGTTGGGGCCACAAGCCAAGGTGGCACTGTGAAGGTTGCTACGGGTGGCAATGGAGTTCTGTACACACCGAAAGCAAACTTTGTTGGTGCCGACACGTTCACTTATACGATCAGCGATGGTAAAGGGGGCACAGCCACTGGCAATGTTACAGTCAATGTACAGGTTGCAGTACCGGCACCGACGGTCACTGGAGAGTCTTTTAGCGTAGTCGAAGACAGCGCGGAGACCGAACTCGATGTGCTTGCGAATGACTTGCCCGCTGTCGCAGGAGATACTCTTTCGATCGCTTCGGCCCAAGCTAGCAATGGAACCGTAAACACCAACGCTGCAAAGGATCGTATTCTTTACAAACCGAATGCAAACTTTGTCGGTACCGACACGGTGGTTTACACCGTCAGGAGCAGCAATGGAGGCACGGCCCAGGCAACGGCCACGGTCACAGTGACCTCGGTCAATGACGCCCCCAATGCGGTTGCTGATCAACTCACCGTATCAACTGCGGCTAATCAAAGCCTCAATGTCCTGGCAAACGATACCAATGTTGATACCAATGAGACATTGACAATCTCAGCAGTTACTCAGCCTGAAACAGGTAAAGGATCTGTTGCGATTTCAACAGACAAGAAGTCCTTGCTCTATTCGGCTCCTTCCGCTAATTTCACCGGTGAAGTCAACTTCACCTACACCATCAGCGATGGAAATGGTCTGTCCTCGACAGCGAACGTTAAGCTCAATGTCGTGAACTTCACACCACGGGCTGTGGGTGTGACAACCAACACCTCGGTTCAAGGCGTGCGGGTCGATGCCCAGCAGATCGATGGAGCTGGTGTCAATGGCACCCCGATTAGTCTGATCCCCCAGCAATCTGGTTCCCTGGTTAAAGTGCCTGATGTTGGGCCTGGGACTTATAAATTCTCGGTTCCCCCACTTCCGTTCTTCGCTACCGCTCAGACTGCTGCAAACGTTGTTTCTGCACCGAGCGACGGAGACTCTCTAAGCACGCCGCTGAATGTAGGTACCCGGGATCCGAAGTTCATGGATATCCGCGACTTTACTTCCAAGGCGTTGCGGAAAGGGATCACATTGGCTGTTCAGCCTAATCAGCAAGCTCTTTGGCATGATGGCGTGAAAGATTGGCGCAGCTACACAAACATCCAGGTGACGCTTAACCAAGCAGCCACTCAGTTGACGATCAATGCGACAGACGCAACCAACAAAGCCGTCACAACGACTTTGGCTACTAGCGATCCACGAGTTCGCCTGCGGGCCAAAGATGGTGCGAACCATTTGTTCAGAATCCAGGCTGCTCCAAGCGAATTGAACTTCACCCCCGTCACACCCGCTAGCACGAGCACAAGCGGTGGTGAAGGGGAGGGGAGTAGCGCAGCAAGGCCAATGGCAGCACCACCTGTCGTCATTGACAAGGCCATCGGTCAGTTGTCGCGGGAGTTCTAATCGATCGCAACGACGACTCTGAATCCCAGATCATCAACCCGATTGGCTGGAAAGCTTCCATGCCTTTCGGCGGATCGACAGTCTTGAGATTGGAAGTGAAATCCTCCACCTCGGACCACTCGGTCGGTTCCTTTTTGTGGCCCAGATGGGTCGGTCGCTTGTCCCTTGGGGTAATCGCTGTACCAATCTGCGCACCATTCCCAAACGTTCCCGTGCATATCATACAGGCCCCATGCGTTGGGCTTCTTTTGAGCTACCGGGTGAGTTCGACAGCGATTCTCCTTGAGCACCTTCAAATACTCATCAAGATCTTCTTTGGTTGCTTTCCAAACCTCCTGGCTATCGATCGGCTTATCCCCAGAGTTGTTAGCAAACCAAGCGAACTGTCCAAGTTCTCCCGTACCTGAGTCATATCCGAATGGCCCCTTTTGGCCTGCTCGACACGCGTATTCCCATTGGGCTTCGGTCGGTAATCGATACACGCGTTTGTTTTGCTTTTCGTCAGACATCATGCTTAGTCGTTTGCAAAACTCGACAGCATCTTCCCAGGAGACCTGTTCGACTGGCCTATTTGCAGATCTTGCATTGTCTTGAGGGTCTTTAGAACTACTTGGGTTTACCCCCATCACCTTTTGGTACTGGCCTTGAGTCACCTCGGTAGCCCCCATGTAAAAGGGTTTGGAGATGCTCACCTGAAATTGCTTTTCGTCATCATCGGATTGCAAGTCACCGGGAGTCGATCCCATGGTGAACTGGCCGCTTGGGATCAGCACGAGTTTCATTCCAAGGCTGTTATCCATTTGCTGAGGAGTTTGGGCAGACGCGATCGACGTAAAAACTATCATTAGTGCCCAGAAGAGGTAAGTTCGCATGGAGGGTTCCTGATGGTTCTCAAAGGGTGTCTGTAATCGCTCAGATAATTGTACTATACTCTCAACACCGGTTCGGATCGATACGGCAAGTGTCTCGGATCGCGAAGTGAAATTCTCCGTTTTAAAACTTCTGCAGCGTATGCATAGAGGATCATGGGGACTCGATCCAAGACTCACTGAACTGGGCATGCTTCATGCTTTTTCCACCGAGGACAAAGTAACTGTAGATGGCATGGATTCGACCATCACGGCCCTGGATGATCGCTGGATAATGAAACGAACCCTCTTTTTCTTTTTCGAGATATTTAGGGGATGACCAACTGCTGCCTTCGTCGCGCGATAGAGCCACTGCTAATTGATTGCGACCTTGAGGCGTATCATTGTAAATCAAAACCCAGTTGCCGTTGGAAAGCTTTACCGCATCCAAGCCAGATCCAGGATTGACCAGCTCGATGCTTGTGACATCCGACCAGCTTTCGCCTTGGTCGCTTGAGGTTGCCTTGCGAATCTTTCCGGTGAAACCGTTTTCTCGCATGTAGGCCACAAGCGTGCCGTCTTTTTTTTGCAAGACAGTCGGCTGAATGTTTCCAAAACCCATCAGCGGTTTGCTTGCTCTCCAGCTTAGACCATGATCATCGCTGATGGCCATGAGGGAGAAAGAGTAGGTGTCTGAATAGAGTGGAAGCAGGATTCTTCCGGAGTCTAGAACAGTGGGTTTGCAGCGTGTTTGCCAACCGAGCCTCTGGTAGAGTTTGTCTGTCAGTCGCTCTCGCACTTCAGTGATATGTTTTTGCAAATTTTCAGGGAGTGGTTTTGGAATCGTCGGGAGCAACGCATCGAGCTTTGTTATCGCCTGGCCGCTGAAGTCTTCGGGCTTGAGCCAGAGACTTTCTTTGCGATCCCACTTTGGACACCCTATGCCGCTTGGGTTGAAAGAAACCAATTGCTGGCTGACGCAGGACTCCCATGTATTGGCAAGCACCAACGGCCAAAACAGATGGAGGTGTCCTCGTGAGTCGACCATCATCGCTGTGTTGCCATCTGGAAACCCAGGCGTATCGGTCATCATAAAATCATCAGACCAATCCGTGGTATCCTTGGCCAATCGCGCACCATAGATGGAAACATCGTCCGCTTTGCGTTCGCCGGAACCTCGGTACCAAGAGGCAAGCATCGAGCCATCCGCAAGTTCGACGATACTCGGTGCGTGATTGTGTTCGGCTCTCAATGGAAAAACCAATTCGGAGCTGAAATGGGGTTCTTGGGGATACGCAGAGTTCAGTTCGAAAAAAAGAAATACCGTCAAAGTCAATTGAAGTAAATGTTTCATAGCTGTTTTAGTAACTCCTGATGAACACGATCGTCTTCCCAGATTTCGAGCCGAGAGTAGTTCGGATGTCGACCGTCGGTGATGTAGGGATCATTGTGTTTGGTGTTGTAGCAACAGATCAAAGACCAACGGGGCTGGTGGCTTAAGTTCTTGCTCGAAGAGTGCAGTAAGTTCCCATGGAAAAAAAGAGCATCGCCAGGTTCCATTTCGCAGAAGACCAATTCGTGGCGTTGGATCGCTTGAGCGACACGTGCAGCATCCGCCCCCTTTTGGTCTCCAGTCGTAAAATGCTCAATGCGTCCGATGCGATGCGAACCTCTTAAAACCTGCAAACATCCGTTGGCCTGCGTGGCGCGATCCACTGCAATCAAACAGCTAGCCATGTCAGGGTACAAGCATCCGTTGTTGTACCAGTATCCATAGTCTTGGTGCCATTCCCAAGCCCCTCCCACTAGTGGTTCTTTGAGCATCATCTTGTGATGGTAATGGTACACCTCATCTCCCAAGAGTTCCTGCATCGTCGTAGCGATCCGATGCGAGCGAACGATTGCCGTATAAGGTGAGCGATCATCCAAATCGTTTCGAAGCGCCAATTTGCTTTGCCCTCCGCTAGCGTCTTTGCGCACGTAGGCTTCTTGTGCCAACTGCGAATCGCCCCTAGCAAACTTCAGCAATGCTTGCATTTCATCAGCGGCAAACAATCTTCGGGCCATATAGAATCCGAATTGCTCGAACTCCTCGATGGCTAGCTTCAAATCGATGCGGATTGTCATGGCTACGAATTCGACGAGAGGATACGAATTTCGGATGCTTTTTGGAGAATTGGTATTTTAGAGCATCCAGGGGACTAGGGTCAGTGGGAATCGGTCTTGGATTCACCCCCGCTTTTGCTGTATTTTTGTCGGGGAATCTGTAGATATGGCCAAAGAGGGATGGATCCTTATGAATCGATTTTTATACCAGAAACCATCGCAGGGTGACCGTGGTTTTCGACTTAGTCGTCGGCAATTGCTGGCCTCGATGGGGTCTTTAGGGGTTTCGTATTGTTGCGGTTGCCGATCGGCGCCCATGACGGGTCGTCGTCAATTGGTGTTTATTCCTAAGTCGATGGAAATGTCGCTGGGTGAACAAAGTTACGCGGATGTGATCTCCAAATCGACACCATCGCAGAACCAGGCATGGATCGATGCGGTGCATCGCACGGGTCAAAGGATTGCGGCGGTAGCCAACGCACCAGGGTTTCAGTGGGAGTTTCGGCTTTTGGCGAGCCCGACACAAAATGCATTCTGTTTGCCAGGGGGCAAAGTCGCTATTTATGAGGGGATTGTCCCGCTTTGCCAGAACGAAGCTGGATTGGCCGTGGTCATGAGTCATGAGATTGCTCATGCGCTTGCTCATCACGGTGCGGAGCGGATGAGTCAGCAAGCCGGCGTACAGGGTGCCGGAGCCGTCCTTGGCTGGGCGATGAGCGAAACGACTCCAATGACGCGAGAGCTTGCCATGCGAGCCTTTGGAACTGGGACTCAATACGGGATCTTGCTTCCCTATAGCCGGCATCATGAAAGCGAGGCTGACGAGATAGGGATTCAGTTGATGGCCAAGGCCGGTTATGATCCCGCCGAGGCACCGCTTTTTTGGGGGCGTTTTGGGAATGCCAAGTCAAGCGACCAGGCGCCGCCGGAGTGGGCATCGACGCATCCGAGCGATCAACGCAGAGCGGCCGATCTTGCCCAGAAACTTCCGCAGGCACTTGATTTGTATCAATCGGCTGCGAGTCGATACGGTCGGGGAGAGAGGTTGGTCTAGTGCTTTAGGGCCGACTAGGGCACTTGCAAGAGACCTCGGATGTAATCCTTGAATTGAAGGATATCCTCTGGAGCATCTGGCCCAATGATGATTGGATTTTGATCGATCGCATTGACCAACCCGTGGCTCCCGCCGACGAGTGTCGGATCAAGCGGTATTACATCCATTTTCATCCGCA
This sequence comes from Planctomycetaceae bacterium, assembly GCA_021298315.1. Lineage (GTDB taxonomy): Bacteria > Planctomycetota > Planctomycetia > Pirellulales > Pirellulaceae > JBKCUI01. The sequence goes on along the minus strand of JAJTFC010000015.1, from coordinate 54,017 downwards.
GCCCGAGTTTTTTTTGAGCCAGGCGAAACATCGCACGAGCTTTCGAGGTGATGAAAAGTTCGCAAGGGTCGTATCCGGGTTTGCGATGGATATCGACGGTTCTTGCAAAGTCAGGAGCGAGTTTGTCGTCATTCCAGTAGTAATAGGTGAACCATGAATCGCTCTGAGCCAAGGCGATCCAATCACCGCTTCGTGGGTGATTGAGTTGGAGTTCTTCGGGATGGACTACGGATTGAATACCGGGTTGTTTCAGAAGTATTTCGCGGACTTCATGCAAAGCACCTGGGTCGTTTACATACACATGGGCGACTTGATGATCGGCAACGGCAAAAGCTCGGCAATCGCCCGGGACAAGCATCTCGCCAAAGGGGCCTTGACGCACCGTCAGCATTCCGGCTTGCCTGAGTATTCGATTGATGGCCACAGGCCTGCAGACGGGAACCAAACCGTACTCCGATACGATGATTGGGATTGCATCGATGTCTTGTGCTGCATCGATGACCATCGCCGCGCAGCGATCCACTTCGGCGACCCGCTCGAGGCTCGGTTTGGCCAAGCGTTGGAAGTCGTAGTCGAGATGAGGCAGATAGCAAAGCGTCAGTTGCGGCTTGTTTTCTCGCAGAACTTTGGCGGTTGCTCGTGCGATCCAATCGCTTGCCGGTAGACCTGCATTTGGTCCCCAAAACGAGAAGAAGGGAAATGGCCCAAGATGCTTGACCAATTGGCAACCTGTATCGTCGATGATATCGAAGACTTTTGAACCGTCGCACCCGTAATGGGGTTTGGGGGTCGCGCTGTAGTGTACTTGCGAGTGTTGATTGAACCACCAGAACATCTTGGCCGTGTCGATGCCTTGATAGAGCAGTTCCCCCGATATCAGACGGTTCGATTGCTGCCAAAAACGGATGTCGGCAAAGTCGCGATCATACCAACCGTTGCCGACGATCCCATGTTGCTTGGGCATCGTCCCGGTTAGCATGGTCGCTTGGACCGTGCAAGTTACGGCGGGGATCGGCGGTCGGTAGCTACGGCAAATCCCGAGTTGATTTATTCGAGGAGCGTAGGGTAGCAGTTCTCCGACAAGTCCAACGACGTTGATGATGCAAACGCGTTTCAAGGTTCGATTCCAGCGAGTTGTTGATTGAATGATTCGATCGAAGGATCGCTTGGAGCAGCCCGCACAAGTTGCCTCAGAAATCCTCGAGCTTTCTCAGCTTGTTTCTTCTCGATATGCAGGGTGAGGATTCGCTTAAGGAGTGGGATATTGCTACGATCGAGTCCCAGGATAATTGTCAGGTTCTCAATTTCCAAGTCGGCATTTCCAGTCTCTCTGGCAACGTCGGCCAGCCAACTTGCTTTTCGCAATCCAGTCCACTTGGTTCTAAGGCTTGCTTGAATCAACCTTTCCGCAAGAACTTCGTGCGTAATGGGAAAGTCTTTTGCCGTGAAGATCTCGTTGTAGAGTTTGCGAAGTACTTGTGGATCTTCGGGAAAAGTCTCGATAGGAATCTGACCATCTTTTTGAGTTTTGGTCATGATCTCGGCAATAGGAATGGATTCTGCGAGGCTGGCGCGGATTGCTCTTTGCCAAAGCTCGAGTTTTTCTTGATCGCTCAGAACGCTATACAGGAGCAATGAACTAGTCGTTAAGTTTGAAGGTCTATGGGCCGAGGTCCGAGCAAGCACCGGAGCTAGGGGCTTGAGTTGCTCAGGAGTGCATTGCATTGCCGTAGCCATTCGACCCCAGACCAATCGCCAGTCCAAGGGCGATAGCAACTGCCCTCGGGTGTACCAATAATTGGCTCTTGTGAAGGCATCTAGGGTGGACTTTCCTCCAAGAGAATCAAGGATCAAAGCACGGTCGTTCTCATTAGCCGCATCCAAAGCAATTCTCAGAACAACTGGGCGAGTTTGATTCCATGCAAGCTCGCTCGATGCGACCAAGGGGCGTTTTTCCCATCTCTCCTTACGCGTGTCGTAAACAATTCCATCTGCCAGGAGTCGCATGAGTATCGGGCTTTGGTACACCCTATCGATCCTGCTTGCCGAAAAGGCATCGACGCAGGAATCTGTCCACTCTTGGACAATCGAGCCGGAGGCCTCCGGAGGGCCATCGGTTTGGATCTGTTTTTCCAGTCTTTCCGAAAGGGCTAGAACCGAGACGGTGTCTTGATTGAACATCAAAAATATTAGGCATATCCCTGAGAAGGCCAGCCCCGAAACACGTGCTAAACGACGCTCTGTTGGCGGACTATCGGAAAGTGTTGGAAGATGGATTCGCTGATAGGCGAGCCTCGATTCTCTCCATCCTCCGTCGATAGCCCCAAGAAAAATAGCGCTCGGTACATAAACGCCTGGTAAGACCCATGCAAAGTCGATGCAGGCATGAAGTGTTTGGCTCGCAAGAAAAAATGCGCCTGCGACTTGGAGGGCCAAGTAGTCACGAAACCGAGGTGAGTGAAAGATGTTCATCAGGCAATAAGCACTAACGAGCAATCCGACAATTGTCGCGATAATTCCAACATAACCTAGCGTTACAAGAATCTCGGCAAAGAGGCTCTCAGCATGATAGTACCATCCTCTCGATGATGGGTCTTGAAAGGGCAAGGCAGCGACATGGAAGGTACCGTGCCCAGATCCAGCCCATCCGAAATTCATCGCAGCTCGGGCTGCAACACCCCAAATATAAAGTCGCCCGGAGTTCTTCTCGGTCTGAATGTCTATGCTTTCGATGCTTTCCATTCGACTCGCCGCTGTCTGATCGATCTGCAAGATCGCCATGGCAATCACGCTGCAGAGCATCGCCGCAAAGCAAGCAAATACAAGCGCGGCTGGCTTCTTTCCAGGCCAAGCTATGGCTATAGCAACAAAGACCGCAAGTATCCCGCTGATAAACGCACCTCGGCAAAGACTCATGGCCATACAGAAAGCCAGCAGCAAGACACAGAGCCCCGAGACGATCGCACGAAGGTCTAATTTTTCGATCGTGGTCTTAAGGCCATACTGAAACTTGGCGTTCCAGGGCCATTGCCGCATGTCTCGTGTAAGCATTTGGCGTGAAACGGAACTGAATATTTTTTCGCCGCTCCAGACTGCAAGACCGATCGCAGCGGCCAAGGTGATGTTTAGAAATGCACCCGCTGAGTTTTTCGACACGAAGACCGAAAACGAGGAACCATAGGTTAGCCCCAACAGATTTGGCTTGGATCGTAGAAATGCACCTACAAGCCCATATGTCCCGAGAATTAAACCTAAAAGCGTGATCGAGATGAGCAACAAAGGATAAGCTTTGCGATGCCCCCAAACACAACTTGCACCCCATACCAATAGGCCGCAGACAAACAAGCTACTTGAAGCCCCACGTGTCGTTAGTGGTTCAACACTCAAAGCAAGTCTTCGATGTTCGGGTTCGATCCCATCGAGATCACACCCAACGGGTGCTTTTGCTGAACCACTCAAACCAAGTGCCCATCGCTGTGTCTCCAAGGAAGGGAAAACCGACAGCTTAGGAGTTTCCAAATCCCATACGCGAATGCTCTGAAGTTGTGCGAAAAGACCAAGAAAAACAAAAAGCCAAGCCACAAGCGGTGGATTTCTTTCCTGGAAGGCACTTCCCTTACCGGCTATGCAAACAAGTGCGAAAAAGGCTGCAAGGAAACTAGCGGAAAAGAAAAGAACGTATTGGAAAGACCAAGTCGCCCCACCATAGAACCAAGGAGTCACAAAGAGAATAATTAGCAGTAACCAACGGATCGCTTTGGTTAGGATTCCCTCGTTGCGGCTTTGCACAAAATTGCTCTCTCTGTTTGGTCGTTTAGCTTTTTCCACTGATCACCAATAAGCCCTCTTTCTTTTGTTTCCATCGTCATCCGAAGCGATTGGGTCAATCCAAAAGGCCCTGATCGGGAATGCTACTATTGGAATAGACCAAAAAAGCCGAATTCGATGCACTACCCCGATAATCATTAAATTCTAACGACTCCCCTAAGCGATAAATCGACGGATGGATAGTCGGTATTCATCGTCGGGCCGGTGGTGCCTTGCTAGCATTCCGGCCAATACATACGCAAAAAAGGGGAATCGTCGATGTTTCAAAAACGACGAGTAGACGGCAAAGCCGTGGTAATGCTCGCTCTGCTGGGAATGGGTGTACTGTCGAGCACAGGTTGCACAGCCGTTACCGGACTGACCAACTTGTTCAAGTACAACAACGACTTGAATGAGTACATCATGAGCAGCCGTGCTTATTCGATGTCTGGCAAGGCTTGGCATGCTCGTAAGCATTGCTTTGTGGACCAGAAGTATCTGAAGGATTTCCAGCGTGGTTTTCGTGCGGGCTACATGCAGGTCGCAGACAGCGGTAGCGGTTGCACGCCAGCTTTCCCACCTGTGGAATATTGGAACTGGTGCTACCAATCGGCCGAGGGTCAAGCCCGCGTGGCCGCTTGGTTTGCTGGTTTCCCTCATGGAGCCCAAGCTGCAGAGGAGGAAGGGGTGGGTATGTGGAACCAAATCCAAACATCGTCCGCCATTCAAAAACAGTACGTCGAACACAACTTGATGCCCAATCAGTACAACGGGCAATATCCAGTACCGCAGTTCGATCGCAATCGATCCTTACTAGGGCCTGCGGGTGTACAAGGGGAAGTGCCGATGGGATTCATTGAATCCGAAGTTGTCGCACCTCAGGTTGCACCAATTCCAAATCTTGCTCCAAGCGTCACTCCTCAAGTGATTCCAAATCCGGTTGTACCCAATCCATTGGTGCCCAGTCCGATCGGTCAGCCTTAGCTCTGAGCATCGTTTGGCAATTAATTTAGGTAAGTAGTCCTAAACACGAAGTACAAGCAAATGAAAATCAAATACAGATTCGCAGAACGACTGACCAGTTGGATGCAACGAGCCGGTACCATCGGACTGGTTGTTTTGGGTGGACTCAGCACGGGTTGCTCTACCCTTACACAACCGATTTCGGGAGTTCCTGCCCGCAGAGTTCCTCCGCAGTTCTTGGCACAGAGCAAGAACAATCTCGTACCCCTGGATCCAGCACGTCTGGCACAGGAACCGCCCCGGGACTATTTGTTGGATGACGGCGATATTCTCGGCGTGTACATCGAAGGTATTTTGCCATTCGTTCCGCCGGATCGGCCACCAGAGCCCCCTCCTGTTCATTATCCAGACGCAAACAGCCAACTTGATCCGTCTTTGGGTTACCCCATCGCTGTGATTAATGATGGAACAATCCAACTCCCTAACCTTGAGCCGATCAAAGTCAGAGGGCTAACCATCGATCAAACGCGGGATCTGATTCGTAAGTACTACCTCGATTCGGAAATCCTTCGCGAGTCAAGTCGACTGCAACCGATCGTCACGCTGATGAAGGAAAGAACCTACAACGTCATTGTCATCCGACAAGACCTCAGCGGTGGCGGTGGAGGCGGAGGCGGGCAAGGTGGTTTCACTCGCGGAACCGACTACAGCGCCTCGGGTAGAATGCTCAAGCTCAAGGCTTATCAAAACGATGTTCTCAACGCACTCATGGAGTCTGGCGGACTGCCTGGTGTTAACGCCAAAAACGAAGTGAGAATCCTTCGTGCATCCAAAGCCGACCAACGCCGACGAGACGAGTTCGTACAACAGTTCTACCAACAGTACTATTGCAATCCTGACCCCTGCGGTTGCCCTCCTCCGCTCCCGGATGACCCCTCGATTTTGAAAATCCCCTTGCGACTGCCACCCGGTGTAATACCTCAGTTTGGAATCGAAGACATGATTCTTGAGGATGGCGATATTGTCTACATCGAATCTAGAGACGCTGAGGTTTATTACACCGGTGGGATGCTAGGTGGTGGCGAGCACAGGATTCCACGCGATTACGACCTGGATGTCTTGACAGCCATGTCCCTGTCCGGCGGATCGATCGGAGGAAGTCGGGGCGGAATGGGTGGTCAAGGAGGCATGGGAGGCATCGGTGGAATTGGCGGTATGCTCGGCCAAGTTCCCCCGGGTATGCTCTATGTGCTTCGTAAAACACCTTGCAATGGTCAGATCACAATCGCTGTGGATCTTGCCCGAGCCAATGTGGATCCTCGCGAACGGATCCTCGTTCAACCAGGCGATATTTTGATACTCCGCTACAAAGCCGGCGAAGAAATTCTGAACTTCGGTCTGGGAACCTTCTTCACCTTCGGAATCCAGTATGCACTTCAAAATCGCTAGCCGAAGTAGCTGAACTCAATAAAAAAACAGCCCGCACGTTGCGGGCTGTTTTCGTTTCGCCTTCGATCGATTCCTGCTAGCGATTCGACAAAGCTTTCGCCCTTTGCATGATCGTGACGCATTCGCGACGATAGGGATCCGAGCCCGTGGCGTCCATTGCCCTCGAGAGCATCTTGTCCCAGTCCATCCCAGGAGCCAGTTGGCTCTGACGCATCAGCAACCCAAACTCGGCAACGCTCAGAGCCCAGTCGAAATCGCTTTGCTCGCCCGCGTAAGCAATCTCGTTGGCAACCTCCCCTAAAACAAACTCCTGCTTGGTGCTCTGGCTCGATTCGGGTTGCTTCGAACGGATCTTGAGCAACAGCCAATCCTTCGACGTCACGGAACCCTCGGCCACTGGGCTAGGCTCTTGCTTTTGAGCTTTTGAGAATCGCAGTTCGTCGACCGTACCTGGAATGCTCTCCTCCTGGCCTACAGGCACGATCTCGTAGAGAGCCGTCACTCGATGCCCAGCTCCAATCTCGCCAGCATCCTTCCTGTCGTTATTGAAGTCTGCAGCCGCTAACCTCCGGTTCTCATAACCGATCAGGCGGTACGAGTGAACTTTCGCAGGATTAAATTCGATTTGAATCTTCACATCCTTGGCGACCGTCACAAGCGTTCCTGAGAGTTGCTCGGTCATTACCCGACGAGCCTCCATTTCGCTGTCGACCATCGCATAAGTCCCATTTCCTTTGTCCGAGATTTGCTCCATCATCGAATCGTTGTAGTTCCCGATCCCATAACCCAAACAAGTCAAAAAAATATTGCTCTTGGCCTGCTCTTGCATCATCGATACCAATGCATCGGTTCCCGTAACCCCCACGTTGAAATCCCCGTCGGTGCACAAGATCACTCGGTTGACGCCACCGGGTATGAAGTTCTCCTTGGCGATTCGATAAGCCAGTTCGATCCCCGAGCCGCCGTTGGTAGAGCCTCCAGATTGAAGCTCATTGATCGATGCAAGGATCTGATCCTTTTGCACTCCGCTTGTGCTGGGCAAGACGCATCCAGATGCACCGGCATAGACCGCAATCGCTACCCGATCTTGCTCTCGTAACTGGGCCGTCAAAAGCCCAAGCGTTCGTTTGACCAACGGAAGCTTATTGGCATCAGCCATCGATCCCGAGACGTCGATGAGAAACACAAGGTTCGACTTGGGCCGATCCTGGTTAGCAACCTTCTTGGCTTGGATCGCCACGCGAACCAACTTGTGCTTGGCATTCCAAGGGCAATCGCCCATCTTCATGTGCGCGGCAAAAGGATCGTCGCCAGCAGGCCCAGGATACTTATAGTCAAAATAATTGAGCCATTCTTCGATTCGGATCGAACTAGCCGGTGGCACGACATTGTTCTCCAGAACGTACTGACGCAACTTCGAATACGATGCGGTATCGACGTCGATCGAGAAGGTCGAAAGTGGTTCCTTCGATACACTCGAAAAAGGTGTCTCGGGGATCGGGTCGAATCGATCTCCGCTAACTCGATCCGAGCTTTCTTGAACCCTGCGCAAACTCGGTACGTTGCTTTTAAGCTCTTCTGGGAAATCGAAATCTCTCTGAAAACCTGGCGCGAGTCCCTCGGACGATTTCTTGTCCATCCTCAATTCAAGTCGGTCGTCTTTAGCGATATTTGCAGCTGATAATCCACCACCACTGGGTAAGCCTGCCCCACCTCCGGGCGATCCCATGCCACCCATACCTCCTGCAGTCCCCCTGCGACGGAACTCCAATTTGCTTTCAGAAGTATCCGCAGAAACTTCAGCCAAATGCTTTTCCGAGTCGATGAATCGCTCAGTTTGGACGAACTCTTCTTCATAAAAAAGCTCCCGGGACGCGGTGTCCTTTGCCGCAATAGATTTGCTATCCGTTGGAACTTGATTTGCAGGGGCAGAGACCAGGCTCTTGTTTGCGTGTGGCTGATTAACCCAAAATGCAATGCCAGCTAAAGCGGCAGCAAGCCCCGTGGTGATCGCAAAGAGAATTCTTCTATGGCGAATATTATTGGGAGCGATAGCGTCGCTTTGAATATTGATCTGCGAGGGCGTTTTCGCAGTTGCCACCGAGGCAATCGCTTCTTTGATCTTGTTACTTCGAGTCGAGTCGAGTTGCAAGTTTACGGGTAAGCTCGTCAATTCTCGCTCGACACGCGATGCGGTCTGCCGAATCGCTTCGATCTCTTGATGCGCTTCGGGATGCTTGGTCAACCAAGCCTCCAAGACCTTTCGCGAGTCCTCGTCGAGCTCCCCAAGAGCATAAGCGGTCAAATACCAACCTTCGATGGACTTGGCGCTGTTTTGGGCTTCGTGTTCGTTTCTCTCTGACATAATGGTCTCTTTGTATGCTTGTACGCTTAGTGTTTTGTTCGTGGGTCGAATGCTATTAAAACCGTAATGTCTTTGGTTTCATTTGCTGGGGTTCATCGTCGAGCGCAAACGTCCGAGCGCCTGATGCAACAGCACTCCGACATGCGAGACACTCAGATCCATCACTTCCGAAATCTGTTTGTAGGAAAGTCCTTGGCCTAAACGCAGCAACACGGCCTCCTTTTCCAATGCCGGCAGGCTACCGATACATTCCTGGAGCGTCGCCCTCTGTTCTCGATCGACGATCGCCTCCTGAGGATCCGTTTCTCTCGACGCCACTGCCGTCGCAGATAATTCATGGGATTGCTTAGCCATACGCGACTCCTGTCGATGGATATCCATCGCTATGTTCCGACATGTTTTGAATAACCACGCGTCGACATAGGACTCGACTTGAGCCCGCGAGGTTTTGCACAATCGAAGAAAGGCTTCTTGCACGCAATCTTGCGCTCTGTCCGCATCGCCCCCTGTGAGCCGTCCGCAATAGGCAAGCAGCGGACGCTCCAGACGGTCAAATACCGACCGCAACCAATGGGAATCTTCGATGCTGGATTGTTCCTTTGAAGCCACAATGGAACCATTACCTGTTAGTCATTGGGGCAATCACAAGGCCCAGTGCCTCGTGCTGACACCCAGTTAACGTAGAGCAAAAGCTTTTCTTAGCCGATTTCTGAGATTTTCTTAAAGTTCAGTGCCCTTGGGCGATTCGCTGTCTGCGACTACCATAAGTTTCTTCTAAATCCGCCTGCAACCATTCTACTTGACTTTAGAAACCCCAGCATGAACACCCATTCTCCTCAAGTCGCCATTGTAACGGGCGGCGCAACCGGTATCGGACTTGGAATCGCAGAAGCCCTAGCCAAAGCGGGTCTTCGCGTGGCCATCGGCTCTAGACGCAATGATGTCGTCGAACAAGCTGCAAACCAACTTAGAGCCACTGGGAACCCAGAGGTCATCGGCCTGCCTTTAGATGTGACGGATCGAACCAGTGTAGAGGATTTCGTTGACCAAGTGCGCAAGCGATGGGATCGGATCGATATCCTCGTGAATGCAGCAGGGGTTAACATAAAAAATCGCACCATCGGGCAAATGCAACCCCAGCAATGGGACGATGTCATGGCGATCAATGCCACGGGAGCTTACAACATGATCTACGCCACGCTGCCCGAAATGCGAGCCCGTCACAGCGGGACGATCATCAACATATCAAGCGTCACCGGAAAACGAGCCTTGGCGCTAGGAGGTGTCGCTTATGCGGCTAGCAAGTTTGCCATGACCGCTCTTGGAACCTGCGTGGCCAACGAAGTCGGTGCTGAAGGAGTCCGGGTCACCAATATCTATCCTGGCGAAGTCGATACGCCGATTCTCGAACAACGGCCTGTTCCCGTTTCCGAAGAACAGCGACAATTGATCTTGCGTCCAAGCGATGTTGGACAAGTCGTCGCGTCGATCATTGCATTGCCTCCGAGAGTTCATATTCCTGAGCTAGTCATCAAGCCGGTTCATCAGGGTTATGTCTAACGCTTAAACGCTTAAAACACTCGGGTCCTATCGACAGTTCGCAAGTCCCAGCGGTTTCGGATAGAATGAAGGTCTTAACAGGCATCGTTTCCAGCGATGCTATGTCCCCTCCCAAGTCCCCTTCCAGCAATCGATCTTTCATGATTCCCTTGATCCTTACCTCCACTGGCCGATTCATCCCACAAAGAATCTTTGCCTTCTTGGCTCTTTTGCTCGCTTGCAATGCTCCTTTGCTTGTCGCACAAGAACCGTCGGATCGAGGCATGGTCCACACATTCAATCGGCAATCGCTTACGAAGACTTATTTTAGCGAAGGTGCAGGAGTCGGTGATCTTAACGCAGACAGCAATCCTGATGTCGTCTATGGCCCTTACTGGTTCGAAGGCCCAGAGTTTAAAGTCTCGCACGAGATTTACGCTCCTAAACCCCAGCCGATGAATGCTTATGCGGATCACTTCTTCGCTTGGATTCATGACTTCAACGGCGATGGATTCAACGATGTGCTCACCGTCGGCTTCCCAGGCACACCGGCTTATGTGTATGAGAACCCAGGCAAGGAGGTCGCAGCTCACGGTCACTGGACTAAGCATCAGGTATTCGATTGGGTCTCGAACGAATCTCCAGCTTTCACCGATATAACGGGGGATGGCAAACCCGAATTGGTTTGTACGCGTGCCGGTATGTTCGGATACGCCGAGCCTTCCGGCGTGAGTTTTGACGCTTGGAAGTTCACTCGAATATCGGAAGTCGTCGCGCACGAACGTTTCGGACATGCTCTTGGGGTTGGCGACGTCGATGGCGATGGAAAACTCGATGTGATTGCCAATAACGGTTGGTTCAAAAATCCAGGTGCGAAGGGCCAGGCATTGTGGGACTTTGAAGCGGTTCCGTTTTGTCCAGGTGGCGCCGACATGTTCGCATACGATGTCAACGCCGATGGACTCAACGATGTCATCACCAGCCTCGATGCGCACGGTTACGGATTGGTCTGGTGGGAACAGAAAAAGTCCTCTGCAGGCGAGCGCGAATTCAAGCGGCATTTGATCATGGGTAGCAAGCCGTCGGAGAACCCTTATGGTATCCACATCTCGGAACTGCACTCGGTCAAGATGGCTGACATCAATGGGGATGGACTGCAGGACATCATCACTGGAAAAACGTATTGGTCTCACCACCGACAAAGTTCAGAGTGGGATGCGGGCGCGGTTATCTATTGGTTTGAACTCAAACGCTCTGAAGAAGGGATCCAGTGGATCCCGCACCTTGCCGACGATTCCTCTGGTATAGGACGCCAGATCGTCATCGCCGATGTCGATTCGAATCAGTCGCTCGATATCGTTGTCGGAGGAATGCTTGGCTGTCATGTTCTGCGGCATGAGCAAAATCAATTGCATGGCATTGCATACCAAGCTGCTCAGGCCAAACCTAGACGAGAGCTCAAAGAGGATCTGACGGGTATCGATGCCGCAGCCCATATGACGGTGCCCGAAGGCTTCCATGTCCAGCTTGCTGCAGGCGAACCGCAAATTCATCAACCCGTCGCCATGGCCTTCGACCACCGAGGGCGACTGTGGGTTGCCGAAGCCTACACGTACCCCAAGCGAGCTCCTGAAGGCCAAGGAATCGACAAAATCATCATCTTGGAAGACACCAATCAAGACGGAGTATTCGATAGCCGCAAGCAGTTCATTGAAGGACTTAATCTCGTCAGTGGGCTCGAAGTCGGCTTTGGTGGCGTGTGGGTCGGAGCAGCACCCTACTTGCTATTTATTCCCGATGCAAATGGCGATGATATTCCTGATGCAAAGCCTCAGGTGTTGCTCGACGGCTTTGGTTACCAAGACACCCACGAAACTTTGAATGCATTCAACTGGGGCCCAGACGGATGGCTCTACGGTTGCCACGGGGTCTTTACTCACAGCAAGGTTGGCAAACCCGGTACACCCGATGACCAACGGGTTCCAATGAATGCTGCTGTATGGCGATACCATCCAACGCAGCACACTTTTGAAGTTTTTGCTTGGGGAACAAGCAATCCTTGGGGGGTGGATTTCAATGATCATGGCCAAGCCTTCATCACGGCTTGCGTTATTCCGCATCTTTACCATGTGATCCAAGGTGCTCATTATCAACGGCAAGCAGGCGAGCACTTTAATCGCTACGTCTACTCGGATATCAAGACCATCGCCGATCACTTGCATTACGCCGGCAACATCGGAGATCATGCATGGTGGGGACATGAACCAGGTATCCAAGATGATACTTCCGACGCCGGAGGTGGCCACGCGCATTGCGGTGGGATGATCTATCTTGGCGACAATTGGCCTGATCGGTACCGCAACCACATTTTCTTCAACAATGTACACGGTAATCGCGTCAACATGGATCGCTTGTTTCGGGACGCAAGCGGTTATGTTGGCAAGCATGGTGATGACTTGCTCCTTGCCAACGATCGCTGGTTTCGTGGAATCAATCTGCGCACTGGGCCAGACGGATCTGTCTACCTGATCGATTGGTACGATCGAAACGCTTGCCACCGAGTGAATCCGGAAATTTGGGACCGCACCAATGGACGCGTCTACAACATCGCCTATGGAGTTCCCGATCGCCAAGCGGTCGATTTGTCGAAGCTCAGCGATGGGGAGTTGGCCAAGCTCGCTTGGCATAAAAACGATTGGTATGTGCGAATTTCTCGAAGGATACTCCAAGAGCGATCGGCTGCTGGAAAGCTGGATCGCGATGTAGTGGCTAAGCAAGTGCAAGAGCTTGTAGCCAGCGAAGACGAAACGCGAGTGCTTCGAGGTCTGTGGCTTGCACACGCAACAGGCTTGCTCGATGATGCGAAACTCGAATCGCTCTTAGATCATCCTTCCCCTTACGCAGTGGCTTGGGCGATCCAATTGCTTTGCGAAGACAAAAAAGTCAGTCCATCGGTTCTCGCAAAATTCGAACAAATCGCGTCCAATGGCAAAACAGATCCTATGGTCAGACTCTATTTGGCTTCAGCGATTCAGCGCCTGGAACTCGATCAGCGCTGGGGGATTGCCCAAGGCCTCCTGAGCCATGAAGCAGATAACAAGGATAAGAATATTCCTTTGGTGAGTTGGTATGGAATCGAGCCGCTGGTGACTAAGGATCCCAAGAGGGCTTTAGAATTAGCCGCTGCAAGTCGTTTGGGATTGGTTGCTCAGTACATCGTACGCCGCGCAGCGTCTGATGCCCAAGGTCTCGAAGCCTTGGTTTACCAAATGACTTCATGGCCAGCACCCAAGCAGAAGGAAACCCTCGAGCAAGTACTCCAATCGATGGAGGGACGCGTCAATGTGCTCCAGCCTCAGAATTGGAAGGAAGCCTACGAGCAACTCTCAAAAGCCCAGGAGCCTGAGATCAGGGATTTGGCGCTTCGGGCAGCGGTGGCCTTTGGCGACCAGCGAGCCTTCCCGCAACTTCGTCAACGCTTGGTCGATAAAGATCGATCGATGGCTGAGCGGCTTGGAGCTTTGGATATTTTGGTCAAAGGCCGCGATAAGGAGCTCGCTCCAAGCCTCTATGCGATCCTTGATACACAGGAATTGCAGTCACCTGCAATCAAAGCTTTATCGGCAGTTGCGGATTCCCAAGCAGCCGAAAAACTGCTCGCACTCTATCCCCAACTGAACAAAAACGCACGCGAGGATGCCGTTGCAACCCTGGTCTCTCGAGCCCCGTTTGCTGAAAAACTTCTCGATGCGGTTGAGTCTGGAAAAGTCGCAAGATCGGATGTGCACGCGTTCCACGTCCGTCAGATGGTCAGCCTCAATGACAAACCGCTTGTCGAGCGTATCACCAAATCCTGGGGCAAAGTCGGCACCTCCTCCGAAGAGCAACAACAAGCCATCGAGAAATACAAATCGCAGTTGACCAAGAAAGAATTGGCCAAGGCGGATGTGAGCCAAGGTCGATTGCATTTCAACAAGCACTGCCTGGCATGCCATCAACTCTTCGGTGCCGGAGAAAAAGTTGGCCCAGACCTGACCGGCTCGAATCGAGCTGATTTGAACTACATCCTTGAGAACCTCGTCGCGCCCAATGCGGTCGTGGGCAAGGATTACCAGATGACGTTGCTGCAACTCGATGACGGAAGAGTTCTATCGGGATTGATTACCAAGGAGACCGATAGTGCGGTGACCCTCAAGACGATCAACGATCTAGTGGTTGTTGCCAAGGATGAAATCGCACAGCGAAAGCTCTCGGAGTTATCGCTTATGCCCAACGGACTCCTCGAGCAAATGCAACCAGAGGAGATCAGAGATCTGATCGGCTATTTGGCTAGTCCCGCCCAAGTCCCACTTCGAGGACCTCGCCCGGATTTTGACTCCAAAGGAAATGTGCTCGGAGCCGTCGAAGGCGAATCGATGAAGGTGCTTCAGAAAAGCCGTGGCAATGCTCAGGGACAAGACATGCGAGGGTTTGCCAAAGACCGATGGTCTTCGGGCCAGCAGCTATGGTGGACCGGAGGCCAACCTGTGGACACTCTGAGCTTGGAATTCGAGATCCCGCAAGAAGGTAAGTACGAACCGCAGATCGTTTTGACCAAGGCCAGGGACTATGCCATCGTCCAGTTGCTACTCGATGAAGTTCCCCTTGGCGAACCTGTCGATGCGTACAATACTCCCGATGTGATCACCACAGGTCTACTAAAGTTTCCCTCAAGAAGTTTGACTCAAGGGAAACATGTTCTGAAGGTGCAGATCTTGGGCAAGCATCCCGATGCGGCTCCCGGCTACATGGTCGGCATCGACTTTTTAAAGCTGGTACCCGCCGGGAATTAAAGATTTCCTAGATCAAGACTGGCTTTTGGAGTTTGCGGCGAACTGGCACCCACTGGCCCACATGCATCATCGTGTGGGACACAAGGATCACCGCCAAAGATCCAATGGTCGGAAACTTTCCACGCCAGTACTCAGGACTTGGTTTTTCAAGGTCTTGGTCGCTTAGCCGATCAATGGCGGTCAAGATCGCTGAGTCCAGTTTGGCGAATAATTCTTCGTACTGAACTTTCGTCATAAAATCCTTGGGATCATCACTGGCGGCAGTCGCCTTCGAGTGCATCGCATCAAAACCTTCGGGCAGAGCTGGGGCTGAACCAGGGAGAATCGAATTGAGAATGCTTGTATTGGAACTGATGAGGTGACCAAGTTGCCAAGCGATGTGATTGCAACCAGGACCAGGACGCATCATGAGTTCAGCGTCGGTCAGATCGCTAATGTAACTAGAGTAAACCATTTGCGTGGTTTTGAGCGATGCTTTCAATACGTCTTGAGCTCTCATGCAATCACCTTTGAATCTATGGATGTGTGAAACTAGATAAGATACGCAATCTCATCGTTTCACGATTCTAACCTCAAGTCTTGCCTTTGAAAAACCTGCTTCTAGGATTACAAAGCAACCGTCGTGTTTTGAAAATTTGACCGAGTATCTCAACAGATGCTGGCATTAAACTGGATCGTTTATTGCAAATAGTGAGGTCTGGTTTCAAAAAACGGAATGTTTAGGAATCTTATGTCCAGGATGGAACGTTAGTTGCTCTAAGTTATTCGCTCTAGGTGCCAAGACAATCCAAGGAGGTAAGAAAAATGCTTTTACTGCTGACCTGTTACGCGCTGCTCCAAGCGATCAAGTGCAATCCGAAAAGGTTTGCAAGGATGCTGGCCCTATGGTTGTTCGTTCAATTCAGTGCTGGTGTATTGGGCCAGGTAGCTTTTGACGTCAATGCATCGGCACCCGTGCGTTCCCTCTACGCACACTCGGCCTTTGCAAGGACACCCAACTCCCGACTGGTCTCGCTCGAACTCGATGTTTCGACACTTTTCCAGCCTGGTGCGGAACAAGCGGTCAAGGAAATCATGGTTCAAGCCGTATGCCGGCGTGATGACGTGGTCGTGGTCGACTACTGGCCAAGAACCGAACTGCAGTCGGACATCGACGGTCCGGTGCAAGTTCTGCAAGAGCGGGATCAGGCCCGCGATGGGAATCTCCAGGGCTTCGGTGGTTACCCAGGTATCGGAAGTGTCTCGGGTGCTTGGAACCAATCCGATTATCAATCGCAAAGCGTTCAGTTTCTTCAGCGGCCAGCCAGAGAACTGACGGTTGCTGCTGGCACAACCAATCGGCAGCGGGGAGTCTATTTCAAGATGAGGCCCAATAGTCAAACGACCATCGAGGGTTCGAGAAAACTCGGTGTCTTGCTGAGCGTTCCAGAAAATTGGAGAGCGGATTTGATGGACGTAACGGTCCAAGCTGCTGGACTTGAGCCTCCCCATTACCGCAAGGAGGGGGTTCTTGCCCGTCAGTCCTTTGTTGTGGCCGTGTACCAAGAAAACGATTCGGTGGCCAGCGCCGCAGCAGGCGAGTACGTCAAGCACCAAGCCAACTTGATTCGCTGCGTAAAGTTGTTTTCAAAGACCATTGAGCAGAGGAGCTTCCCAACCCCATTTCACAAGATCGGAGCGAAGCTTGATCTTTATGAGCCTGAAATCCCTGACAACTGGCTCGATGCGATTGTTTACAAACCGGGTATGTTTCATCACACCCGTCTCTCAGCCTTACCAGTGGATGTTAGGGTCGCGATCATGAATTTTCAGGATCAAAAATTGCGCATCGAGACTCTCTCTGGAGTTGCTTCCAAAATAAACAGCAAACCTTCGATGCCGCAGAATCCAACAGCCAAAGAGCCCCAGACTTATACGCTTGGATACCGAGGCCTTGCCAATGGCACGAGCCGTTAAAGAATCAGGGTTTTGCTCAGTTCGCCTGCGGTTTCCTTGACGAATCGAGGAACCGCATAGCCAGATAATTCTCGGCGAAGTCCAGCGACCAATGCTTCTCCGAGACTCTCATCGCACTCGTAGTGGGCTGCGCCTGCGACTCGATCGAGTTGATGCAAATAGTAGGGGATCACGCCCGAATCAGCGAGTTTCCTGCAAAGATCTTTTTGGGCCTCTAGTGTGTCGTTGACTCCACGCAACAAAACCGCCTGATTCAATAGCACCACCGAGGATCGTCGTAGTTTTGCAATAGCCTGCATCAATGGCCGATCGATTTCATTGGCATGATTCACATGCAGAACCATGTAGATCGACTTAGAAGACTCCGCTCCCACAATCGCTTCCAGTTGCTCGATGAAATCCGCATCGATACGATTTGGAATCATTACCGGAAATCGGGTATGGATCCGAATTCGCGAGACATGTTCGATGCTCGAAATTCTGTTGATCAAGCCAAAGAGCTTGGCGTTTCCCAACGACAGTGGATCCCCTCCCGACAAGATGACTTCCTCGATCGCCCGATGGTCTTGAATGTATCTGAGCGAATCGTCCCACTGCGAAAGACTAGTGGGAGAGTCTTCGTAAGGATAGTGTCGTCGAAAGCAGTACCTGCAATGTACGGCACAAAGGCCTGTTGCGATCAGCAGCGCTCTGGATTGGTATTTGTGAAGAACACCCGCAGAGCGTGCGGATAAACCATCTCCCACAGGATCGAATCCAAAGCCTGTTACTTGAGCGTTTTCTTGGGCTAAAGGCAATACCTGCAGAAGCAGCGGATCACAGGAGTCGGATTTTTCCATCCTTTCAATGTATTCGCGCGGTACCAAGAGCGGAAAATTGGGATTCGAATCCAACTCAGGCAATTGCTCGCGTGTCAAAGACAGTAGCGTCAAGAGTTCCTCGACCGAACGTACTGCTCGCCTGAGGGACTCTTGCCAAGTTACCGCGATCGACTCGATGTGCCGATCAGATCCCATCGGCCTGATCCGCTTGCTTGAGACCCGGGGAATACTCGTTGATGACAAACAGGATCCCCGCGATGCAAAAGGGGATCAGATAATAAATGATTCGAAACATGATCACTGCCGCCACGATCGAAGCGGTTCTGTCGGTTCCAGATCCTTCAAGAAACGCTAAGAGGATCCCTTCGAGTAGTCCGTATCCACCGGGCACGTGAGTCAGTACGGCAGCGATCTGAGCCGTCAGGTAAGCGATTAGTACAGTCGAAAAGTTGATCTTATCCGGACCCACGATATCGGGCGGAAGTAAGATATACAGAGTTGTCGTAGCAAGCAAAAAATCCAGGGCAGACACCACCAATTGCATCGCCGAAAGTCTAAAAGGGGGTAATGAAATCGACATCCCCTTAAAACGAACGGGCTTTCGAATCAGTAAGCAAGCGCCCAAATAAGCGAGCACACACCCTAGAAAGATGTAGCCAAACATCTGGTGGCTCAATTGGATATCTCCAAAGAGCTTGGACTCGATCTTGAAGTGCTCTTCTACCGAAGGTGGCAAATGGATCGGTAAGGCAATAAAAGCGATGCCAGCAAGCAGAAACAGTCCGAGCCAAAAAGTGACGGACAAAATCGATACCAATCCGATGATCTCAAGTGTACTAAACCCCCACTTCGAATACATCCGATACCGAGCTACATTACCACCAAAGAGCCAGCCAAGCACATTGCCAGAGGCGTAACCGACGATCGCTCCTGCCATCATTCGTCGGAACGATAGCTGCTTTCTCATAAATCGAATGGCGATCCAGTCATAGCCTGTGAGTATCAAGTAGTTGATGGCCGTGAGGATCAACGCACCGATAACATGGATTAGAGGCAAACTCTCAAAACCATTTTTTACCTCTTCCCAAGTCACCCCCTTAAGCTTCTTGGAAACAAACCACATAGCCACGAGCATCACCACGATGACGGCGGTGAATTTGAATGCGTCACCGAAGCGACCCAGCGTAGGACCTGCACCAAGCCCCTCGCTTTGATCCACATAAGGGGTGTACGGGGACTCGGTTTTCGAGTCAGGATCAGATTGCTCTGGAAAGGCCATGGACACTCGTGAAAAAAGATAGAATCGACGGTAGTGATAGTATAGCTACGAAAATCCCTCTCGCCGAGGCTTGCTGGCTGTTTCGCAGCCAAGTAACCGATTGGCAGAACTAGGGAATCTGGGCAAGTTTTCTCAGACAAAACGAAAACTTCGGTTTTTCCTTCTCTGCAGTCCGATACCGACTGCATCGATCTATATCTGCTCCCCTAGTGGGGGTTTCTATTCGTGAGGTTGATATGCGCAGAATCCATCCAATCGCTCGTTGTTTTGCACTTTTGAGCTTTCTTTCTGCGACGGCATTGCCCTTGCTAGCTCAATCCCGCAGCGACATCGTCGTGCCCGGCACCGGCGTACAACTCAATCAAGTCGGCGATGACTTCGAGGACGAATCGTGGGACTTTATACCAAATAACCCAAAGAGCACTGAAGACATCGACGAAAACCAACGTCAGCCGATGGGTAAATCGACCAACGGCCGATGGTACGAAGGGGCCAAGCGAGGGCATCCTGATATCGTAAAACGGGTTCCGACCCCTCCGGGTGGAATTCCCGGCAGCCAGGGTTCGATGCTCATGAAGTCCCTGTACACAGGGATTCCAAATCGCCCTAGTCACAAAATGCATCAGGACGATTTCATCTGCAACGTGCAATACCGACTCGGAGGGACTCTGAAGGTCTCTCAGTCGCCAAACGTGACAACACGCGTTTTCATCCCACCCTTGGATGAATGGGAAAACCGAAACGGCCCTCACTTTGCCTTCCGAGCCGCAGTCGAGACGACCGTCATGGAGAACAAGACCAAGTTTCTCTTCTCGAGTAAATCTCAGAAGGACGAAGTCTACTGGCCAGGCTTGTTTATCCTAAGGGGCACCAAGCAAGTCGACGGCAAGAACGTTCCTTATGCGTACTTCCGAGTCCGCGCAGATCGCAACGGAGGGGATTTCCTAGGCCCTGAAATCCCTGTAACAGGTTGGTGGACTCTCGGACTATCGTTCACCCCAGATGGATTGGTTCACTACTTCGCAAGACCAGGTGTTGAAGAACTTCGTCGAGAGGACTATATCGCGACTTCGATGCCCTACGGATATCGTTGCGAAGAACTCCGATCGTTCTTCTACAACGTAGTCAACGGAGATAACGGACGGGATTGGACCACCGACTGGATTGTCGATGATCCCAAGCTTTACATTATTCAGAACACGCGGATGGCAAAGAAATAGGTAGCTACTTCTTATAGGACTCCTCGAAGAGTTTCTGCTGAGCGGCAACGCCGTTGAGCTCTCCTTGAGTTTGTTGTAGTTTTGTCATAACCGCATCGAGCGCTTGCTGATGGGGTGCCATCTCCTTGGCCAAGTTATTCTTGGCCTCTTGAGTGGCAGCCATCATCGCTTGCAATTCAGCCAATTGCTTTTCAAGTTGAGCAATCGCGGCTTGCGTCTGATCCATCTTGGACTTGACGGCAACCAAGTTGTTTTGAATGGGCTGTGCCTCAGCGTTCACTTGAGCGATCGCTGTTTCCAAGGCGGTCTTCTTAGTCGCATAATCGTTGGCCAATCCGTTAAACCGAACCAATTCTTGCTCCAATGCAGCGATCTCGGCAGCAAGTCCGTTGGCTGAGGCATTAGCACCATCGGCCTTGGCCTGGGCCGCCGCCTGCTTGTCAGTAGCTACCTTGAGTTCGGCCACCAACTCCTCTAGGCGTTTGTCTGCTGCAGCCTTGGTTTTATTCAGCTCGGCGAGTTTGTTCATCGCATCGGCGTACTCTTTGGCCTTGGCCGCATTGGCAGCCGTAAGGTCTACAACTTCTTTATCAAACTGGGCCTTCTGAGCATTGAGTGCGTTGAGCTCATTGGACAGCTGCGTTAGAGCTGCAGCCTTGGCCTCGACCACCTTGCCCGCTTCGGCGATCTGATTGTCCAATGCTGCCGGGTCGGGCACTTGGCCTTCCTTCTGCTTTTGCAATGCAACTAAAGCATCATCAGCTTGCTTCTTTTCCGCAGTGGCTTGGTTGACCTGAGCAGTTTTTGCCACGATCGCTTCTGCAACCTTGGCAACCTCTGCTTGTTTGGCAGGGATCTGAACCGCGTACATATCGACCGTCGCCTTGAGCTGATTCGAAACATTCGTGGTTTCTGTGATTTGGGCCACGTAGGTGGCGATCAAATTTTGGTGGTCGGTATTGGCTTTTTGAACTGCCGCAGTCTGAGCTACCTGCTGGGTAAGCTCGGCAACAGCAGCTTGGGCAGCAGCGGACAATTGGGCATGGCGATCTTTATTGGAAGCAATCGCCATTTCGAGAGTTACCGGGTTGGCCGCTAGCCTCTTCTCATCCTTTGGATCGGCCCTGAGCCACACTCGAACATTTCCGAGCCAATCTCCAGCCACAACGTGTTGCGAGTCGACCGTGATGGCAACTTCCTGTCCAGCTTCATCAAGCGCTGGCATCTCTCCTGCAGCGTTCCCGGCCGCATCCCAAACCTTAACCTTGCGATCCTTACCCGTTGAAACCATAACGCCATCGTTGGCGATAGCGATCGCTGCGGCTCCTCCTGGGTGCGCATCCCAGGACTTGAGCAGCTTGCTCTCGTTCATGTCCCACATCTTGAGCGTACCGTCGAGCGACGCGCTCACAACAGCTCCCGAATCGGGTCGCCAAGCCAGCGAGCGTATCTCATTCTTATGGCCTTGAAGATCGGCATACATTTTCCCGGTTGCCGATTCCCAAATCACCAAACCCGCAGCGCGATCGGCTGTTGCCAACAGCAATCCATCCGGACTGAAGCGAACGGCATAGATCCAGTCGGTGTGCTTCTTTTGTTCCCATTTGCGCTCGCCGGTAAGCGTATCGTAAACGCGAACCATCTTTTGTGGACCGGCTACAGCAATCAAGCGATTGTCATCACTGATGTCGGCTGCCATCACGATATCGAGCTCATCACCTACCTTGGCGATTCTATTTCCAGTTGCCAAATCGCATAGGACCGCATAACCATCGACACTATGACGACCACCACCGATCAAGATCAACTTGCCATCGCGCGAAAATGTGATCGATTGTGGCTCACCCTCTGGGAAAGGCAAAATCCCCATCAATTGTCCAGTGATCGAGTGGTACAAGCTGACTTGACGTTGCCCACCTACGGCGATCAAGGGGGACCAAGGTGCAGCGCCAAGTGCGGAGATCGACGAAGCTTTAGCGGTAAACAGAGGCGTTTGTTTGAGAACCGACGCAGGCATCGGCGGTGGTCCTTCGGGACGACCTGCTGCTGCCACGCTGATTGCCGCTGCATTGGCCATCGGTTTGCGAATCGCAGAACCACTATTCTCAGGCATCCCTTGTTCGACCCAGGTCTTGAGAAGATCGATCTTGGCCTGAGCGATCTTATCCTGCATCGGAGGCATCGTCGGTTGCTCTTTGTGAGCCGTCAGCGCATAGAGCCTCGAAGAATCCAAATCGCCAGCCACTAAGACCTCACCGCTACTGCCACCTGCCATGGTCGCTTGATAGCTCTCTAACGACAAGCCACCTTTCTTTGCGTTGTTGTTGTGGCACGACGAGCAATGCTCGCGAAAGATCGGCTTGATATGATCATCGTAGGTGATCTTCGCCGCGTCTTGGGCATGCAAGCACATGGTAAGGGAACTTGCAAAGGCTCCTGCCAACATGGGAGCCAATGCACTGAAATAGACAGATCGATGGTTGCGCATCGGAGGTCTTGATCTTGTTAGTGTCAGTTAGTGATTGAAAATGAACTCGCGGCTATTGAGAACCGCCCAAAAAACATCGTGAAGCCCTTGGTCGGGATTAGCCGATTCGCTGATCAGTTGCATGAGCCTCGCTCGCTCTGATTCCGTTGGCTTTCTAGATAGACACCGCAAATAAATCCGATCGATAATCGCATCGGGCGTCAGGCCGTCCTTCTTCCAATTCTGAATCAATTGACCTTGGTTGATCTTGCCGCTGATGGTTCCACCATTGATCAAGTGGAGGGCTTGGGATAACGATGGGTCCGTAGTCGCTTCGTCAGCACAGACAGTTGCCCGAGCACTTCGACCGAAGGTATTCAAGAAATAATTGCTCGTGGCTCCATCGGCGATTTGAACCGCACGGGCACCAAGAGGCAATCCACGGAATTTGTCTTTGGTCGTTGTCACCTGGGAAATGCAATCGAGCATGTTCTCGGCAGGGATCCGACGAACCGTCGCATGCGAGTAGTTCCGCAAATCGTCCTCGTTGCCAGGAACCGGTACGGTGGTTCGTTGATAAGTCTGCGAATTGCAGATGTCTCGCACCAGTTGCTTGATGTCATACTTGTACTCGATGATTTTTGCAGCGAGTGCATCGAGCAACTCCGGATTGCTTGCCGGATTGCTAGCGCGGAAATCATCCACCGGATTGACGATTCCTACACCTGCAAAGTGTGCCCAAATTCGGTTCGCTACACTCTTTGCAAAGAATGGATTCTCATTGCTAGTCATCCACTCGGCTAGCACCACACGACGATCCTTGCCATCGGTGGCCGCAGGCCCACCACCTAAAAATCGCGGCTTGACAACGGCCCCTCCAACGGGGTGATTGACTTCGCCACCCCCACCGTTAAAGACCAGGATCTGACGGTAGTCTTCACTTTGCTTTCTTCCGACTTGAGAGAAGAAAGCAGCAAAGCCATAGTAGTCGTCCATCGTCCATCGATCGAACGGGTGATTGTGGCACTGAGCACACTGAGTTCGAATGCCCATAAAGACCTGGGCGACATTCTCAGACATCTTCAAGCGGTCTTGCTCGACTTGGTAAAAGTTTGTCGAAGGGTTTTGAAACGTACCACCCGTTGCCGTGAGCAACTCACGAACAATCTTATCAAGCGGTGTGTTTGAGGCGATCTGATTGATCAGCCAGTTGTAATAGAGATAAGCCGCTTTGTAGGAGACCTGATTGTTGCTTTTGATCATCAATAGATCAGCCCACTTCATCGCCCAAATTTCGCTGAACTCCTTGCGACCTAAGAGGGTCTCGATCAATGCCCCACGCTTGTTCGGATCGGTGCTTGCAAGAAAGTTGGTTGTCTCTTCTTCGGTCGGCAACAACCCGGTAATGTCTACCGTGACTCGGCGAACAAACTCATCGTCGGAGCAAAGTCCGCTGGCTGGCAAACGGAGTTTCAACAGCTTCGCATCCACCAACGCGTCGATGTAGTTGCCTGGGCTAGGCTTGAACTCATACTGCATTCCAGCCGGCAAGGCCAAAACTTGGGTGCCGACGGTGTGGGTATCAAAGCGGGCCATCACGAAAGCTTCGCCGCGGACTCCACTGGTGACTGTCCCGTTGGCATCGACCGCTCCGGTTCGCTCGTTGTTGGTCGTAAAGCCAGCAAGATCCCAAACATCACGCTGGGTGCCATCGGCGTAAGTGGCTACTGCCACCAATCGCTCCTTGGCACCTTCTCCCTCGAGGACCATTTGCGTCGGGTATAAATCGACTTTGGTGACCGCCGGAGGACGAGCCGCATCTGCCGGTGCACCAGCTTGAAGCCACGCGAGAACTGTTTGATAGTGTTTGCTACCGGGTTCAATCTTCTTGCCGCCCGAATGCTGCACGCTTCCGGTAGCCTTGAGCAACAGCAAGCTTTGATCGGGTACCGCTAGATTGATACGGCGAATCCCGATTTCACGAGTGATTCTCTGATAATCCCCTAATGGATCGAATCCAAATAGGCTCAGTCGAAAGCCATCCTTGCCCCGTGCAGCCCCGTGACACGATCCGGTATTGCAACCAACCTTGGTGAAAATCGGTAGCACATCCCTCTCGAATCCTACGGTTCGAGGGGTCTGGCTTTGGGTGATCTCCAATGTGGATCGAGCTTCTAACCCATTGAAACTGACGACCAACTGAGTTGCTCCATCAGCCACCGGATAGATCACCAAATTCTCTAGTTTGGCAACCGCAGGATTCTCCAATTTCCACTGGACTTGATCCGATACGTCGATGGTAATCCCATCGGACCTGGTCGCTACGGCAATCACATGCTGCAGATCGTTCGAGGCACTGATCTTGATCGCCGGCGGATAGACCGCAAGCGATCGGTGCAGGAGTCGGTGCAGGAGTCGGTGCAGGATCTGTCGCAGGCGCTGGATTAGCCGCTGGTGCTGGATCCTGGGCTGATATCGGCAAAGACCCAACTGCTGGCCACCCAAAAGCAAGAGCGCCTAGCAATAGGCTTGTTCTTGTAAATCTTAAAGTTCGCATGATTAAACTATCGGTAGTCGGAGTGTTACGGCTGTTTAAGGCTTGGCGCCTTTTTGCTGACGCAGTTGTTCGAGTCGGCTCAGTGGTTTTTCGGTCGGAGCAGCCGGAGCAGGAGTAGGCATCGGAGCTGCTGCAGCCGGGGCAGGGGGCGGGGCCACCGGCACATCGATCTGCACCTCGGCATTGCCATTGGTTTGAGAGATCAAACCTTTATCGTTGGTGACCGTACCGCGAGCCACAATCGTCTTGTAATTTCCCGCTCGGGTCTCCGGGGGGATCGTCAGCGGAAATACCAACTGCTTGGCATCGGCGGCCAAGGCTAGCTTTGGAGTCGCACAGGTGGTTCCTGGAGGCAGCCCCAAAATCTCCACTTCAACGGTTCCCTCAGCAGGACGCTTTAGTTCGATTCCAACAACCACATCAGCAGGTTTGCCTTGCTCGGCCATGGTCTTGGTGAATTTGAACTGAAACAATGCGTCCTGGACATCCAGTTCGATAAACTCCGATGCGATCGTCACAGGTCCAAAGCCGCTGTCGGTGCTGGCCAGTACCAGAATCGGCGATTTGCGAATCGCTGCTTGGTTGTTGGCTGTAATGCTCATCTGAACGGTTGACTGATCCCCAGGGATAGTCACCGGTGAGGCTCCAATGCCCGGAGGTGCAGTCAGCAATCTGACGTTGATCGGTTTGTCAAAACCTGGATTGCGTTTGGCATTGATGGTCAAGTTCATCGAACCGTTTCGAACGATCGGAACTTGGGGCTGCACGATTTCAATATCATACGGCACCGCATCGACGATGTTGACGGCCAAGCGGTCGTGCCACATACCCCAGACATCGACGTTGTTCTGGCCTCGAATCAATTGTGTTCTTTGGTTGAGAAACCCGGTAAGCGTTCTTTCGGGGGAAATGGTTAAGCTTGCTGAGAGGTCGACAAGCTTCGAGGCGTTAGCTGCATCGGGTGCAGCTCGAAAGATCATCTGAATCAAACTTTGATCTGCCGCTACCAAACCGTCAGAATGGGTAGCACCTGCGGGAAGATCTGGAACGCTGATGCGTCCTTCGCCCCCGACGTTCTTGCGGACCAAGTTAGCTTCAATGGCCATCCGTGCACCCTTGGGCACATTGACGACTTGGGATACGTAACGCTCTTGTTCGTTGACCGTTGTTTGAACCTCGGCTTCCGCAGGAGCCACTTCGACTCGATAAACAAAATGCCTGCCACCCCGCCCCAAATGATCCGAAACACAAACGGCATACTTGCCATCCTCGGGAACCTTGAAACTCAGGTAGCTATCCGGACCGCCTTGGTCGTCGTTGGATGCAAGTCCGCCTCCGCCGACCTTGAAGATCTGCAAGACTGGATCGACTTGAGATCGCAATGGGGTTCTAGCATGAATGTTGATGTCGAGCTGTTGGTCTTTCTTGGCTTCGAATACCCAATAGTCTCGATCCTGTTCGGATTCCAAAACACCATTGAAGGCCACCGGCACTGGATGGGAAGTCGGTATGGCGTTGAAGTCTGAATTCGGCTCGCTTTCCAACACGTTCGGTAGCGAGTTGACACGCAACATGTTCGGAGAAGGAGCGATCAAACCTCCTTGTTGGGACCACACTCCTGCGGACTTGGTACGTGCGTCTGCAGGTATATCAAAGGTTTCTTGCCAGGTATTGCCGAGCAGATCGATGCAAGTTGCTGTCAAAGGTTGACCGGGCGGGCCACCGGCTGGCAAGATCGCTACAGGGCGAGGAAAGCCCCCGACGTGCAATCGGTACTTGCACTGGTCGTTGCCACCGAAACTGCTTTCTCGAACTTCGATGATGTAGCGACCTTTGGCCGGTGCTACCATCGAGCAGAGGCAATCTTGTTGCAAGAAAACCGAGTCGTCGCTGGCGGTGATTTCGAAGCGGTTGGAATCATAGATAGCAACGTAAGGGTCGAAGAAGTTGTTTAGATAGGCGTGCCTAAGGCCTTCGAGTTCGACGTTTAGGCGTTGGCCAGCTTCTAATTCGACCGAGTAATAGTCGACGTCTTCATTCAGTACAACACCATCGATCGTCGAGTTAAAAGCGATCTCCTGAGCCTTCGTCAATTCGCTGTTTGGCTCGACTTCAGCAACGCTTGGCAATGCCGAGACACCAAAGAGCCGAAGATTGCTCTGACCAGTTGCGGTGATGACTCGGAACGGATGCAGTTGGGGCTTAGCATCCGCCGCAGCGGCGATCGTGACTTTGATGTTGTTATCGTCAACCTTGGTGATGTTGCTAGCGGTCAGACCAGGAGTGTAGAAGAGTAATTCTCGAGCATCGCCCAAGCGAGCCCCTGAAATTTGCACTTCAACGGATTGACCCCGTTGCACTCCGATAACCGACAACGCATTGGCTTCGGGTTGCGAAGCCTTCAAGGCTGTCCATCCCATCATGGCAAATGCACACCACAGGAAAGGGATCGCTAAGGTTAGTTTGTACCTAGAGCGAAGCATCATAGGCATACCGATTGCCATCGACCAAATCATCATGACGACCTCGTCGCTTTTTATTCAGAGTCAACGCGTTGGAAGGGGAGTTTGCCGATACCTTTAAGCGAGCAAATCGGTGACCACCTTGCCACCATCGCAGATCTCGATTGGACGATCGCCCGGAGCCATAAGCTCTTTGTCGGCGACGATACCGAGCAAGTGATACATCGTTGTAGCCAAATCCTCTGGGGATACAGGATCGAACTCGGGCTCGGTTGCTGTTGCATCCGACGAGCCATAGATCAATCCACCCTTGATGCCACCACCGGCGAGCATAACGCTGAAAACCTTTGGCCAGTGGTCTCGACCTGCATCGTTGTTGATCTTGGGGGTACGACCAAATTCGCTGCTGACCATGACCAAGGTCTTGCTCAAAAGCCCTCGAGCTTCGAGATCCTCGATAAGGGTTGCAAGGGCTTGATCAAGAGGTGGCACGTCGCGTCGCATGCTCGCAGCGATCTGTCCGTGCATATCCCAACCGCCATAAGTGACGGTCACCATGCGAGAACCGGCTTCAACCAAGCGACGAGCCATGAGCAGCCGCTGGCCAGCGGGATTGCGTCCGTATTTGTCTCGCAACGCGTTGTCTTCGGCCTCAATGTTGAAGGCTTCCCGGGCAGAGTCAGAACTGATCAGCGAGTAAGCTCGCTCGTAGAACGTGTCCATAGCCGTGAGATTGTCGGATTTCTGCTTGGACTCAAAATATTCATTGACTGCTTGAAGCGCCGATCGGCGACGACCAAAGCGTGCCATGTCGACGTCCCCTTGGAGGTTCAAGTCTTGGACTTTGAATCCTTTGTTAGCAGGATCTGCACCTAGGCTGAAAGGGCCATAGCTGGAGCTAAGGTAGCCTGATCCGGAGAACTCATTGGGGTTATTGGGAATCGCAACATACGGTGGCAGGTTGTTGCGAGGGCCATACTCATGGCTGACCACTGAGCCGAAACTCGGATAGGACAAAGCCGGCGAGGGCTTGTAACCGGTGAACATGTTGTGAGTCCCACGTTCGTGGGCTGCTTCCCCGTGAGTCAGCGAGCGGATCACCGTGAATTTGTCTGAGATGCTTGCCAGACGCGGGACTGTCTCGCAAAAAACATCGCCCGTCTTGGTCTTGATCGTCTTCATCTCGCCGCGATACTCAAGCGGACTGTAAGGCTTAGGATCAAAGGTTTCTTGGTGAGCGATACCACCGGGCAAGAAGATATGAATGACGCTCTCGGCCTTTGCTTCGATGAAATCGTAGTGTTTCTTGTCGGCGCGAGCTTGCATGCGGAACATGTCGCCTAGGGTCAATCCCAGACCTCCCACAGCACCAACGGTTAGAAAGCCACGACGTCCCATTGGGTTACCTAAGCATCTCATCATTCGAACTCCTACACGCGTTTGGAAACAGGTTGATTGTTCAGTCAATAATTTCAGGATCACGAACGTTGTTCTGATCGCATCTGGGTGGGATTTAGCTTGCGGGTGCTCGTGTGATCAACAGCAAGCTTGTTGCGAATCAAGCTAGCCGTTTTGTAAGCATTCGGTCCGCAACCTGGGAGGGATCCCCCCATTATAGTGTACAAACGCGCAACTTGTACCCTCAACTTTTTCGATTCTTCCAAGCAAAACGGCAATATTTTTAACTGTCGTCACTCCTGCACCCGGCGCGTAGCTTGCGCGATACACCCGCGCCCAAACAAACCTCTTCATGACCTTTCGTTGTTATAAAAACTTATACTGGCGTTTTTTACGCCATTAATCTTTAGCTTTGGTTTGATCGTTCGGGACACAACTGGACGAGCCCCTACAATACTCCGCGCAGCATTCGGAAAACTAACGCGAATTTCTTGAGAAAGCATCGAGTTTGCTCGAGCAAGCCACATGGGAAACTGGGAAAAATTAGGGCTTCCAACCGACTTTGACGGAATAGTCCGCCTTTTTCCGCTCCCGAATCTGGTGATGTTCCCGCATGTGATTCAGGCTCTGCACATCTTCGAACCCCGCTATTGCGAGATGCTAAGCGAAGCCTTGGAGTCGGATCATTTGATCACCATGGCCGTTTTAGAACCCGGCTGGGAGTCCCATTACGAGCTGGTTCCCAAGCTATCGAAGTTCGTATGTATCGGTCGAGTCGTTTCGCATACTCCCGTCGGGGATGGCCGCCACAACATTCTCCTGGCCGGAATCCAGAGGGCCCGGATCATCGAGGAATTGACCGAGGACGTTCAGTTCCGCAAAGCGCGCGTGGAAATCATCGAGGACATTCCGATGGAAGACCCAGTGGCGCAGGAAGCCGCACGGCTAGAGCTCCTGAAACTCTTCCGGCCAGCTCTTCCAGAAGACCTTGCTCAGTCAGATGCCTTTAGCGATTTGCTCAGCCAGCACATTCCTTTAGGTTCCCTGACCGACGTGATCGCTTATGCCATCAACTTTCCCCAGGCGATCAAACAAGTGCTCTTGGGTGAGCATCGGGTTCAGGTGCGTTATCAGATTCTCGCAGAGCAATTGGTACACTGGGCAAACACAAGCAAATCCAATACTCTAGCCAATGAAAAGCCGATCCGATCGTTCGACGGCAACCCTCCTCCGTTTAGTGTCAACTAGCGCTCCTATGTTTGGGCTATCGATTCGCCCTACATTCCAAATACCCATAGGGTGCCCAAAGTCTCAGGCGATTTCGGTTTTCGAAGCCGTGATGAAAACCAAAAAACCCGAATCGCTTTATATGGTTCATGGCGAATATTCGGAGTTTCACCTCGAAGACCATTTGCATCGACTCTGGTCACCCCACTTATCGGTTTACTTTGTAGATGCCGATGATCCGACAGCATGCAAGCTCATCGGACGTTTTGCTCCACGCCCGAACCTTTGGACGTTGATTTGGATCTTTTACCTAGCCCTTTTTTGCTGCATTTTTTTCGCGATCCTCTTTGGGGGATCCCAGTGGATGGTCGGTCATTTCCCCTGGGGTTGGGTCGTGGCAGTTCCCTCGATGATCCTCTATGCGGCGCTGTTTCTAGCTAGCCAGGTCGGTCAATCGCTGTGCCATGACCAAATGGATCTTCTCCGCAACCGACTTGACCAAGCCCTAACTCAAGCCGGTTTAATAGGGCAATAGGCCCTAGCTGAGAACCCCATGGACAATCTCTCCATGGACGTTGGTCAATCGTCGATGGATCCCATTGTGATAGTAGGTCAATTCCGTGTGGTCGATTCCAAATAGATTCAAAACCGTGGCGTGGAAATCGTGCCATGTAACTGGATTCTCAACGGTCTTCCAACCGATCTCGTCGGATCGTCCATATGCGAATCCTGGCTTGAGGCCCGCTCCTGCCATCCAGCAACTAAACGCATAGCGATTGTGATCCCTGCCAGGGCCCGCTACGTCGGCTGCGGATTGCGAAAAAGGAGTTCGACCAAATTCGGTCGTAAAAAGCACCAATGTATCGTCGAGCATCCCTCGGGCTTTTAAGTCTTCAAGCAAAGCGGCGATCGGCTGATCGATCCGCCGAGCTTCGGCCGCATGGTTCTCAAGCACATTCTCATGGGCATCCCAACTGGTTCGCGGCGTCCCTGCAATGGGTCCTCCCGAATAGAGTTGAACGAATCGAACACCGCGCTCTAAGAGTCTTCGACCCAGCAAACAACGTCGCCCCATGTCGGATGTCTCGGCACGATCCAAGCCATAGAGAGTTTGAGTTGCCTGAGTTTCTTGATCCAAGTCTGCTACTTGCGGAACCGACATCTGCATCTTTGCCGCCAAAGCGTAGCTCTGGATCCTCGATGACAACAAATCCTCCGCACCATGTTCGGCTTGGTGTTTTCTATTGAGAAAATCCACCATCGCCCATGTGGCACGATCCTCTTGCCGACTGAGCTCTCGAGCAGGTTGCAAATCCCTCACGGGTTGTCCGTTGGCTTGAAATACAACTCCTTGATGCTCTCCTGGCAGAAAACCATGGGTCCAATTAGAGGCTCCTCCGTTGGGGCCTCCACGACCATCGGGCAACACGACATACGCCGGTAGATCTTCGGCGATCGAACCGAGCCCATACGAAAGCCAACTGCCCATCGATGGAAACCCGTTGAACTCAAACCCACTGTTCTCGAAGAACAAAGCCGGAGTGTGATTGGCCGACTCGGTTACCATCGAACGAATCACCGTCAAGCGATCGGCTTGGGCTGCGATACCTGGAAACAATTCGGATAGTTCGAGCCCACTTTGGCCACGGGGACGAAATTCCCAATCGCTCTTGCGCAGCAATCCCATTTGGCCGAAAAAGATATCGGGCTTCTCCTGCGTCTGAAGCGTTTTGCCGTGGAGTTTTTCAAGCTCGGGTTTGTAGTCGAAGGAATCCAGGTGGCTTAAACCCCCAACGAGGCAGATCTGGATGGCCCGTTTTGCCTTGGGCTTTGGGCGACTGAATTCTTTGCCGCGTGCGACTTGCCCAAGTAGTCCATCTTGAGATAGCAGCGACAGCAAGGCTGTCGCTCCAAGGCCCCGTCCGGACCAATCAAGCCAATCTCTGCGAGTCGAAATCTTCGGTGGGTTGATCATGCTTAGTCCAGCACTAAGAATTCGTTGGAGTTCCATAAAGCGCGGGCAAGTGCCCTGAGTCCATGCTCGCCGACTAAAACTTGAGCCTGCAGCAACTCCTCAGGAGTCGGATCCCTAAGCAGAACGCTTTGAAACAACCCCCGGATCGCTGCTTGGCTCGAACCTTCTTTGCTCCATCGATCGACCAAGGCGTCGGACATTTGAAAGACGAACGAGCTATTGAGCAGGCTCAGTGCCTGAAGCGGCGTGGTGGTCATCGCCCGTTTTGGGGCCGTTGCCGATGGGTCGGGACAATCCAGAACATCGAGCATCGAAACCCGTTCGCATCGAGGATTAAAGCGGTAGACGGTTCTGCGAAAACACTCCGGAGGTTCCTGGGACTTAGGGACATAATAAGTCGTTCCGTTGGTATCCTTGTAATCGACATCGACATACCCAGGACCTCCTGTTTTCCTGTCGAGCAATCCTGCAATATCGAGCATCGAGTCTCTTGCCGATTCGCCGTCGAGTCGGCGGACTGGATAACGCCACAAAAGTCGATTCGATGCATCCTTAGAAATCCCATCCTCACGCGGTTGCGTCGACTGCCGATAAACACTCGATGTAACGATCAAACGATGAAGCGACTTGAGCCTCATTCCACCATCGAGGAATTCCTTGGCTAGCGCATCGAGCAATTCGCGATGGGATGGTCTTGCGCCATTGAATCCAAAATCATTCGGTGTTTCGACAATGCCTATGCCAAAGTGATAGTGCCAAAGTCGATTGACGATCACCCGGGCCAGCAACGGACGATTCGCTTGGGTGATCCACTTGGCCAAGGCCAATCGGCGCTGGCCATCGGTGGCATCTGCGGGCAATCCAAAGTCCCCGCGTGGACCTCCGACGGTATCGATCCCACCTGCTCGAACTTCGGTTCCCTCTTTGTAAACATCCCCACGAATCAAGACTTTCGTCGATCCAACCGAAGGGCTCGACACGACGCTGTAGACCTTTTGCTTAAGCGTCGTGCGGATATCTCGAAGCTCTCGATCGATCCGATGAATCTCATCTCGGTACTCTTGCCGTTGGGCGATAAACGTCTCGCCAAGGGATTTCCAAGCAGCTTGTAGATTCCACTGCATCTGTGGAGTCTGAGCAAGCTTGGCAATCGCTTGGTCGCTCAGAGCCGTATCGAAACAAACTGCTTGATAGATCACTCCGCTTAGCCAGCGATTTCCCCCGGCCGGGCCATGGCGCAGTCCCAGGAGCAATTGCGATTTGCCTTCTTGGAATTTTTGTAAACCCGTTCGATAGCCTTTTCCATAGGGCAAACCGTTTCGAAATGCTTCGATCGTTCCGTCGGCTTTGGTGCGGATCGCGATATGAACTCGATCGCTTGTTTCCTGGGTTCCCCCAAAAGAATTGGATCGAGCAAAACCATTGCTCCCGGCCATCCACTGGCGCGGTTCTCTTTCGCCATAAACGATCGCATCAAAGACCCCACCATCGAGGGTCTGAATGCTCAGCACGCCTCCTCCGGCTTGATCCAGCAGGTCGATCTTCACCCAAGCCGCCAGGGTCTTTTCTTCGATTGCAAAATCGATCGGTTCGGTTTCCAAATACGATTTTCCATCGAGCACCAACCCCTTGCCAGAGCGACTTGCTTGGAGCGCCTCGGGGCTCCCATTCCATCGCCCGACAAGGCCTCGAACGCTGTCGTAGAAAGTTCGCTCAGTTGAATTGCCAGCTGAATCTTCGGTTGACTCTGATGGGGTTTCAAAGTTCCAAGCTGCCACCGGGAGGGGAACCGATGATTCATCGGTCTGCTGGTTGACCGCAAGGCGCAAAGCTCGCTGTTCGAGCTCTCTGAGATCTTTAAGGATTTTAGCGCGCTGGAGTTCCAAGTTCCTTTCTTGTCGTTCCTGCTCTGGATCGACCAACTCTCGCTCGCCATGGGCTACACCTTGGATCGCAGCGGCGAGTCGATAGTAGGATTCCGAACTGATCGGATCGAATTTGTGTTCGTGGCACCTAGCGCACTGGGCCGTCAGGCCTAGAAAGGCTTGGGACATGGTCCCGATTTTTTCTTCGAGCTCGTCTTGCTGGGCAATGCGTTTCATCCGATCGCTCGATCCGACAACTGTGTTGTGGACACCCGAGACCAGAAAACCCACCGCCGAATAACCTTCTTGGTTCGGCTCGATCTGATCCCCTGCGATCTGCATTTGCACAAAACGATCGTAAGGCACATCGTTGTTGAGCGCCTGAATCACCCAGTCGCGATAGTGCCAGCTATGGAGTCGCGGATAATTCCGCTCGAACCCATCGCTCTCGCCATAACGCACAACATCCAACCAGTGCCTCGCCCAACGCTCTCCATAGGCTGGGGAGTTTAGGAGTTCTTCGACGATCGCCAAGTAGGCTTCCTCGCTGGGATCTTGCTCGAAGGCTTGAACCTTCGCGAAACTCGGAGGCAGTCCAGTCAAATCATTGTAAAGCCTCCGAATCAAGGATCGCGGGGATGCCTGTGGGCTGGGTTTTAAGCCTTGCGAGTCAAGCTTGTCCAAGACATAAGCGTCGACGAAATTGCGTATCCTAAAATTCGCTCTAGGCGATCCTCGGTCTGTTGATGTCTGCAAATCGTTCGGACGAAGCTCGCTCAGCGACCACCAATCGTAGCCCGCTCGATACTCGGAGCTGATCCCAAGACGGTCGATGGGCTCAGAAGGCAGGGCCGCGCCTTGGGAAATCCAAGTTCTCAGAAGTTCGATTTCTTTTTCCGAAAGCGCTGCTTTGGGAGGCATTTCCTTTTCGGAAATCACCCGCCAAAGGGTGCTTGAATCCCATGGCTCGTTGAGAACCGAACCTGAGTCGGCTCCTTTTTCCAATCCCGTTTGGGAGGTTAAGTCTAAACCGCCGGATGGATCCTTGGTGCTGTGGCATTCCAAGCAGCGGGCTGCCAGGAGCGAGACGACTCGGTTGTCGATCGAGCCGATCGGCTCGCCGGCCAGCAAAACAGCCGGTAACTGCGCCGCAACCAGCGCCAAGACCAAGGCCATTCTCGCAGTCCATAAGGCTCGATGCACGGCTGAATTCCTAGATGTCCAAGGAGGGTAGGGGGGATAGATATACCAAATTCAACAGTCCCCCCGGGCTCGTCAGTATACTTCATGCGGGACGCTACGCCAACTTGTACCCTTTTCATAAGGTAGATACCGATGAGCCCAAAGCATTCTATCAATCCGTTGGATCGAATCGATCAGTCGGCCGACAAGCCCAAGTGGTTTGCGATCCTCGTGATGTTCGCATCCATTTTGCTGGTGACCGTTGTCGCTTCATCACTGCTTAACCGTTGGTCCTATCTAGAATTTTCAAAAACTGGGCAAGTGATTTGGCACTCCGTAGCTTTTCTGCTCTTAGCATGTTGCTTTGCCATTCTTGTCGTCACACGACTCGAGCAAATCCATGAAGTGATCGATAGCCTTGAGGATCGGATCACCTTTGTGAAATCCTTCATGCTCTCTTTATCCCTTTGGGCCACGGGTGCATTCCTGGTCTTTACCGTTGTGCTTGTCGTCTTGCACTTGACGCAAGGGAGCCTGCGAACCTATCGAATTCTCGAAGGGCTTATCCCGATCCAATCGGCTTTGGTTCTTGCCTTCATCGGTTCTACCCATGGACGCTACCGCGCGTTTTGGAGCGGATTTGCCGTTTCACTGCTGATGGGTTCCATGGGTACCGATGTCGATGAGCACCTGAAGTACTTCGCGGAAAGCAAGAAAACCTCAGGCCCAGCCTACCAGCAGTACAAGTATGCCTCGGGATCCGACTCGAGCATGGGCCAACTCCCTTCTTCGATACGGACCGATAAAACCTTTAAACACTTAGGCATCAACTACGGCTATCGCTATAGTTCCCCGATGCTCTACAGCCAGCTTTCAACCGTCGGCTGGGCGATATGCACAGGCCTGCTCTGTGGAGGACTCGTCGCTTGCTTTTTGTCCCCTGTGCCTTTTTCGTCTGCCATCACCAAGAGGGAAAATGCTATGATGAGCTCTGTCGGAGAGCATCCTAAGACCGATAGTCCTTCTACCATGAGATCCAACCCAGGCCAGCTTAACCCCAGCTGACTTTCCCATGCAAAGATCCCTCAAAAAAAGAATGCTGCTAGCAGGTCTGATTCTGTCAGCCAGCTTTGGTAGTTACAGTTTGGCTCAAAAATCGATTCGTAAACCCGATCGAGCCAAACCACCCCAATTCCAAACCAATGAGTTCTCAGGGATCTTTTTTGCCGACGCTCGATCCCAACTTCAAGGATCTGCGACGCTCGGTGGACCGGCTCAAGTTGCCGAAGTTCCCATGGAATCCTCGGGCGACGCGGGAGCGACCGAAGTAGTCGCCAAGGGAAACGACATTTGGAAACAACTCATCAATGGCTCGACAATCGAAGATCTTGTCAAAGAGTCCAAGTCTCGGGTCGATGGGATCATCACCACTCCGGCAAAGTTTGCTAGCGGCGGCTATGGGGAAGCCCGTCGAGAGTTTACCCTCCTGGGCTCACTCATGGGGATCATCGCTCAGTATCCAGAAGAGATCCGATGGAAGAACTCCGCTCCCTACGCCAGAACGGCCTTCGCTCGTATGGCAGCCAACTGCAAAGTCGGCACGCAGCCTGTATACAACGAAGCCAAGCTCAGGCAACAGGATCTCCAAGATCTCCTCAAAGGAACCAAGCTCAATGGGACTGCCGAAGAGACAACTTGGGCCGATACAGCCGACCGAGGCCCTACGATGCAAATCCTCGAATGGGCTCTTCGCGAAAACCTTGCCCCCAACACCAGCAACGAGGATAACTTCAACAATAACCTGGACGAAGTAACCAAGTACGCCGAACTCATTGCAGCTTATGGTCAGATCCTAGTCCAAGAGGGAATGACCGATGCGGACGATGAAAGTTACGTTCAGTTTGCCACGGCCATGCTCTCTGCTGCCAAAGAGACGCTCAAAGCTGTCAAGAATAAAGACGCAGAGCTTGCTCGAGGAGCTGTGGCTAAAATTGACCAATCTTGCAACAAGTGCCACGAAACTTATCGATAAAGCTATGGGTATTCGATTCAGTTGCCACATGTGCAATCATCCGCTGCACGTGAAAGACTATCAAGCTGGCAAGCGAGGCAAGTGCCCCAAGTGCCAAGGATCATTTCGAGTCCCTGCCAAGGATTCCGATTTTTCATTGGCTGTCGAGGAGTCAGCAGCCATCCCAGTGACAGCAAAGTCGCGAGCCAACAACGCACCTAAACCGGATACGGCTAAAGCGGCTCTGCCAAAATCGGCTACGCCAATACCATCGAAGGCGACTACCGCAAAACCAGAGGCTTCGAAAGTTCAAGCCCCATCGAGCGATCTCAAGCCGACGGCAACTGCCGGAGCTTCTGACCCGCTTGCGATGCCCACGAGCCTATTGCCACTGCTGGATGCTCGATGGTTTGTCAGGCCTCCTAGCGGAGGTCAGTACGGACCTGCGACCACTCAGATGCTCCTGGACTGGATCGCCGAGAAGCGGGTCACTGCCGATTCGCTCTTGTGGCGCGATGGCCTAGAGACATGGTTCCCGGCCCGCGAGCTTGTTCCTGAACCCTTCGGAGGCCAATCGAACCTGTCGCAAAACTCTCCGGTCGACGTTCCACCTCCAGCAGTCGCAACGCTTGGCCAAGAGATACGCCTCAACGCGGCCCCCCCGGGAGTAACGCCTTTGACTCCAAGCGGTCCTGCAACCAACAAAGCAGCCCTTGCGATGAAAAAGAAAAAACAGCTCAAAAAGCAATGGATGGTCTTGGGCTTATTAGCCACCATCGCTTTGTCTCTGTTCATTGCATTACTGGTCATTCTTTCGCGTGGCGCATGAGTAAACTCTTCCCGCAGCAACCTGAAGACCCCCAGCGCTTGGCCCTTGTCGGCGGTGCTGCGATCTTGCCCGATCGAGTGGTCCAAGACGCCTATGTTGAATGGGCCGCTGGACGGCTGACTCGAATCGGGGCGATACCCAAACGGATATCCAAGGATGTCCAAGTGATCGACGCGACGGGTAGTTACATCTCCCCGGGTTGGGTCGATATCCATGTGCATGGTGGAGGAGGTGCAGACTTTATGGATGGCGATGTCAAAGCCATCGAAACTGCTTGCAAAACCCATCTGCGACACGGCACGACGACTCTTTTTCCAACCACAACGACCGGTTCGCACGAGTCGATTATTCGCATGATCAAGTCGGTCGATGCGACGATCCGATCCGGCGATGCGACGATCCGATCCGGCGATGCGACGATCCGATCCGGCGATGCGAGCCTGCCGACGATCCAAGGCGTCCACTTGTATGGCCCTTACTTTACCCCTGAAAAGTCCGGGTGCCACCGCAAGGAGGGATGTCGGGCACCAGTGCGATCGGAGTTCGAAGCGTACTTTAAGGCCGGGCCGATAGGCATCGCGACTTGTGCTGCCGAACTCGATGGCTGCAGCGATTTTTATCGCTATGCCAAGAAGCGAGGATGCCTTGTGACTTGCGGACACTCCAACTCGAGCTGGAACGAGATGGCCAATGCCCATCGCTGTGGCATGTCCCACGTCGATCATTTTTGGTGCGCGATGTCCTCGGTCGCCTCGGTCCGCACCAGGCTCGGTACTCCGATGCAAGGAAGCATGCTTGAATTCGTGCTGGCTCATGAAACCATGAGCACCGAGGTGATCGCAGATGGGTACCATCTTTCACCTGAGCTCTTGCAGTTTGCTTGGCAAATGAAAAAGCCATCGATGCTCTGTTTGGTCAGCGACACGAGTCGCGCTTTGGATATGCCCGCTGGAAAATATGCTTTTGGACACCCGCAGGAAGATGTATGGATCGAAAGCAACGGCAAAGTCGGGCTCAGTCCCACAGGGGGACTTGCAAGTTCGATTGTGGCGCTGGATCACTGCGTTAGGCATATGGCAAGTGTGACGAAGATCCCTTTGTTTGACATCGTCCGCATGGCGAGTCTTACCCCCGCACAACGCACCGGAATCGACGGCCAGTGCGGTAGCCTCGAAGTCGGCAAACGGGCCGATGTGCTTGTGCTCGACAAAAAACTAAGGGTTCAAAAGGTCTATTACTGCCCTGGGCAACGTGCGTCTTAGACATTAGACAAAGGCAATCAAGATCATGAGCGGTGCCGAAAAACCAGACTATATCGGTGCGGATGAATATCTGATCCAAGAGGGATCTTCCTCGGAGATCAAGCATGAGTACGTCGATGGCTGGGTTAGGGCGATGACTGGGGCTACCAATCGTCACAATCGCGTTTGTATCAACTGCACCTTCCAGTTGATGAAACAATTGCAGGGTAAACCGTGTCAGCCATGCAATTCAGATACCAAGGTGCGCATTGAGCAACGAGGATTGACTCGATTCTATTACCCTGACCTCCAAGTCGTTTGCGATCCGAACCCTGAATCAGATCCCTTCCAGGATCACCCCAAGTTGATTATCGAGATTCTGTCGGCTTCGACTCGTAGGTATGACCTCGATGAAAAACTTTTCGCCTACACTCAAATCGCCTCTTTGGACTATTACATCGTTTTAGAGCAACACCAACCCATCGCGATCGTCCTGCGACGGATTGATGGGCGTTTCGCTAGAGAACTCGTTGAAGGAATCAACGCAATCATCGAATTGCCGAGCCTGTCATGCAAATTGGCTCTGCGAGATATCTACGATGGAGTCACTTTCACGTCAAGCAATGTGCAAGAAGCCGAGTTGCTGTACGAATAAGAGTAACTCTTGCTGTCAACGCTGTCGTGCACTTCGACGCATCGCTTCGGTGACCTCTTCGAGAATCGTCAGGCGGCCTCCATAAGTCCGCTTGAGATTCTCCTCGGTAAAGACTTGCTCGATGGGGCCCCAAGCGACCGCATGAACATTGATGAGCAGGACATGATCGAAGTACTGCGGTACCGTATGGAGATCGTGATGAACCACGAAGATCGTCTTGCCCAAGTCTCGTTGCTGGCGCAGAACTTCGATGATCGATTGTTCGGTAGCCGCATCGACTGCGGCAAATGGCTCATCGAGCAATAGGATCTGTGAGGACTGAACCAAGGCTCTTGCGAGGAAGGTGCGCTGCTGCTGTCCTCCCGAAAGTTGACTGATCTGACGATCCTTCAAGTCGGCGATTCCCACTTGTTCCAGGGCTTCTAAAGCTCTCTGACGATGCGATCGTTTGATCCTGCGAAACCAACCGATCTCTCGATACAAACCCATCAGAACCACGTCCAGGACGCTCGAGGGAAAGTCCCAGTCGACGCTTTCACGCTGAGGTACATAGGCAATCCGATGACGCTCC
This sequence comes from Planctomycetaceae bacterium, assembly GCA_021298315.1. Classification (GTDB taxonomy): domain Bacteria; phylum Planctomycetota; class Planctomycetia; order Pirellulales; family Pirellulaceae; genus JBKCUI01. The sequence goes on along the minus strand of JAJTFC010000015.1, from coordinate 13,346 downwards.
GAGGCGATCTGATTGCCAAACACCTTGATTGTCCCGCTAACGCGGGGCACCAATTCTAATAGAGCCTTGATCAAGGTGCTCTTGCCAGCACCGTTTGGGCCTACGATTCCACCCAAGACACCTTGCGGTACCGACAGATTGATCTCCCAAAGCACCGGCTTGCGCTCATAAGCCACTGTCAGGTCCGAGATTTCAATCGCAGGGTCTGTATTCATATTCCTGCATTTTACGTTACGATTTAGCTTTCACGTATAGGTCTTTAAAAATACCTCCTCCCGAGGGCTTGCCGTTTCCTAAGCAGAATTCACGTGGCCAAACTCTATTTTTACTACTCGACGATGAACGCAGGCAAATCCACCATTTTGCTTCAGTCGAGCTACAACTATCGAGAACGCGGCATGCGTACGCTGGTCTTCGGGCCGGAAATCGATGACCGTTTTGGGAAAGGAAAAGTCAGCTCGCGAATCGGACTCTCCTCGGATGCAATTTCCTTCCAACCCGCTGACAATCTATTTAGAATCACCCAGCGCGAGCACACTTCCTCGACAATCCACTGCGTCCTGGTCGATGAAGCCCAGTTTTTGACCAAAGCCCAGGTTCGCCAATTGGGAGACATCGCTGATCGACTTTCCATTCCCGTACTTACTTACGGACTCCGCACGGACTTCCAAGGAAACCTGTTTGAAGGTAGCCAGTATCTGCTAGCTTGGGCCGACAGTCTGCATGAGATCAAAACGATCTGCCACTGTGGTCGCAAAGCAACGATGGTTCTGCGAATCGATTCGCAAGGGAGACCCGTTCGCGACGGAGAGCAAATCCAAATCGGTGGAAATGATCGCTATGTAACCGTCTGCCGGAGGCACTTTTACGAGGGGCTTATCGAACGATCCTCCGATCAACTCCCTTTCGAAGACCTCGGAAATTAATCCTTTACATCCAATCCAACCCCAAGTTCGGCCCCTGAACATGAACAATTCTGCACGCACACTCATCATTCTAGCTGCAATCTCAGGAGCAATCTCTGTTGCTATCGGAGCCCTGGGCGCTCATAGCCTGCCCAAACGCCTCGAAGCTCAAGGCTTTAACCAGGAGCAGATCGACAAGAAGCTTCATCAATGCGAACTGGCGACACGTTACCAGATGTTCCATGCCCTCGGCATTTTAGTTTTGGCCGCAACCCAATACGTTTCCCGATCAAGGCTTGCCAAGGTTTCTGCGGTGCTGATGCTCTTGGGAACTGTCGGATTCTCAGGCGGACTCTACTCCATGGTCTTTGCCGATGAAATCATTCATTGGAGTATCGTACCCATCGGCGGAATGCTCTTTATCCTCGGCTGGATCTGCCTAGCGGCCTCTGCGCTTGCGAGGATCAATGACTGATCTGTCTGATCAGACGGATCAGACGGATCAGACGGATCAGTCGGATCCGATCGATCCGACTGATCAAAACTCACGGTCTAGAAACTATCGCTTCGAAACCGTCTTGGACTTCGTTGCACCCTTGGCTGGCTTGCTGTCCTTGAGCACTTTGGCTGAAGGTGCATTTGCCGGATGACGCAGAGCAGCTTGGGCGGCGGCAAGTCTCGCGATAGGAACACGGAACGGACTGCAGCTCACATAGTTCAATCCGATCATATGGCAGAACTCGACCGAACTCGGATCGCCACCATGCTCACCGCAAATCCCGATCTTCAAATCGTTGCGGGTCGATCGCCCCTTCTCAACGCCGATCTTCATCAACTGGCCAACACCACCCCGATCGATCGAGGCAAATGGATTGGCTTTGATGATCTCAAGACCTTGGTAAGCTGGCAAGAATGAACCTGAATCGTCACGGCTCATACCCAATGCTGTTTGGGTCAAGTCGTTGGTTCCAAACGAGAAGAACTCAGCGGTCTGTGCAATCTCATCGGCAGTGATCGCTCCACGTGGGACTTCGATCATCGTTCCGACGCTATAAGCAAATTTCTTGCCGCTAGCCTTCATGACTTCTGCTGCAACTCGATGGACGATCTCGACTTGCAAATCGAGTTCTCGCTTGAAGCCCACCAGCGGCACCATCACCTCTGGCTTAACCTTGACCCCTTCTTTGAGCACCGTCACGGCAGCTTGGAAAATCGCGCGTGCTTGCATCTCGGTGATCTCGGGACGAATAATCCCCAAACGGCAACCACGGAAGCCGAGCATTGGATTGAACTCATGGAGCTCATTGACCATCTTGGCAACTTCAGCCACGGTGGTCCCAAGCTGCTTGGCGACCTCTTCTTGCCCCTTCTTGTTGTCCGATTGTGGCAAGAATTCATGGAGAGGCGGATCGAGCAAACGCACGCATGCTGGCAATCCATCGAGAGCTCGGAAGATCCCTTCGAAGTCCTTTTGCTGATAAGGAAGGAGCTTAGCCAAAGCACTCTTGCGAGCGTCTTCGGACTTGGCCAAGATCATTTGCCGAACGGCGATGATTCGATCCCCTTCGAAGAACATGTGCTCGGTTCGGCACAGACCGATTCCTTCGGCCCCAAACGCCACCGCGTTTAGAACTTGATCGGGTTGGTCCGCGTTGGTGCGAAGCCCAAGCGTTCGGTACTTGTCAGCAAGCTTCATGATGAAGTCATAGTACTGGAAGACCTTCGAGTCCTTGGGCTTGAGGGTCTTGCCGACAAGGACTTGCTTGAGCTCGCTATCGGCTGTGTCGATCTTGCCATGGAATACTTCGCCAGTGGACCGCGAGCCATGAGAATACCGTCTGCGGCGATCATACCGCGAAGGTCTTCGGGGCTCGTTTCGATACGGGCCAGAACCACGTGCTGACACTTGGCTGCAAGTTCCTCTGCTCTACCAGCGGTAAAGACCACGGCACCCGAAGCGGCACCAGGACCTGCAGGCAATCCAACGGCCATCAATCGACCATCCTTCTTGGCCTTGTCATAAGCCTTGGTGTCGAAGATTGGCTGTAGCAACTGGTTGAGGGCTTCTGGATCACCCGACTTGATCGCATGCTCGGGTGTCATGAGCTTTTCCTTGACCATGTCGTGAGCGATTTTCACATAAGCCAATGCGGTTCGCTTGCCATGGCGAGTCTGAAGCATGTAGAGCTTCTTGTTTTCGATGGTAAACTCGAAGTCTTGGACATCCCCAAAGTTTCGTTCGAGAGTCTTTCGAACTTCGACGAGTTCCTTGTAAGCTGGCCCGAGGATCTTGTCCTTGGCCATCTCCGAAATCTTTAGCGGAGTTCGAACGCCCGCCACGACGTCTTCGCCCTGAGCGTTGACCAAGTACTCGCCATAGAAGACGTTTTCACCGTTGGCTGGGTCGCGAGTGAAAGCTACACCCGTAGCGCAATCCTCACCCATGTTCCCGAAGACCATGCTCTGGACGTTGACGGCTGTACCCCACTCGTCTGGGATTCGGTACTTTTGACGATACAAAATAGCTCGCTCGTTCATCCAGGAGCCAAAGACGGCCTGAACGGAACCTTCGAGTTGCTTCATCGGCTCGGTCGGAAACGCCTTGCCGGTTCGCTCCTTGATGAGTTTCTTGTACCTCTTAACAAGCTCTTGAAGGTGCTCTGCGGTCAGCTCGGTGTCTTCCTTGACTTTGGCTTCGTGCTTCAAGCCATCCATGACTTCCTCGAACGGCTCGTGGTCGTTCTCGTTCTTCTTTTGGACGCCCATGACCACGTCGCCATACATCTGGATGAATCGACGGTAGGAGTCCCAAGCGAATCGAGGGTTCTTCGTTGCGTTTGCTAGCCCTTCGGTGGCCGCATCGTTGAGGCCCAAGTTCAAAATAGTGTCCATCATGCCCGGCATGGAATCTCGTGCTCCCGAACGGACCGAGACCAAGAGCGGATTCTTGACATCTCCAAACTTTTTGCCGGTCTCCTTCTCGAGCCACTTGACGGCCTTCTCCAGTTCGCTCGCTAGCTCCGCTGGATACTTTCGCCCGTTCTTGTAATAGTTGACGCAAACCTCGGTGGTGATGGTAAAGCCGGAGGGAACGGGCAAGCCAATCTTGGTCATCTGAGCTAGGTTGGCACCCTTGCCCCCCAACAGGGCCTTCATGTCCCCGCTGCCGTCGGTTTTGGATTTGCCAAAGAAATAGATGAGTTTGTTTGCCATAGCTGAACCGAAGGCTCCAAAAAAATTGTGCTAAATTGATGGAGACTTTCGGCTTCCTACCGCCGTTAAGCTCTCCGTTGACTTAAGCCGGAAAGTTTAAGCCTCTAAGGAATAACCGTCAATTACCGGAGAGCTTGCCCAAGCCATGCAATACTTCCCAAGCTCATTGGATCGTTGGCTCAAATCACAAGCGAATTTGCTCACCGGATCGACCGATCCTAGCGAGCAGTGGAGCTTCGAAAGCTGGGCCGTGAAACGCTATCGCGGCCCGGATTGCAACACTTTGCGGTTAAATTGGCCCCCGGAAACCCTCGTTGCGACCGACAGTGCCCCGCAAGGCAACGAAGTTTGGTTGATTCTGCCAACCCCAACAAACTTGCACGAGTCCTTCGAGCCAAGGCAGCTTGACCCCCAAGAGCCTGATAGGATCTATAAACTCTCTTTGAGTAAGGAATCTCGGGAGATTTTGCGCAGAATTCTCAATGCTCATAGTGCCCCTGAACTGGAGTATTTCAGCCAAAGCTTTCCCGTTTGCATCATCCGGCGCGTCGATCCTCACGAGGCCCCCTGGATCGCTTGGCAATTAAGCTACTCAGAACATCACACCCAAAGCCCCCCTTGGGAGCTCTTGGCAAGTCTTCTGGATCGCTTGGGGGTGCCTCCCAAGCTCATTTGCGATGACTGGACCAGGCAACTTCAATTGTGGAACTTCGCAGACAGCCAATTCGAACTCGAAAAGCAACTGCCAATGATTGCCCATCGTTTGCTCGTGTCCAAATCAGGACTTTTGATCCCCTTGTCCGGTCTCGAATTTTCCTCGATCGATCAACCGACCGTTGCACCAAATCCAAAGAGGATCGTCCAAGCATCCACCAAGCCCAAGCCGTCGACGCTTATGACATGCATAGGTCTCGTCCTGATAGCATCGATCTTCGGATGGACGATGGTCTCCGAGGTCAAAAAAGAACAAACGACAGCACCGAAGCTTGCCGTGAATCCAACGCCGCTGGAAACCTCCTCTCCTGCGTTGATCGATGAGTTGACGATTGTGACCGAAGCTCAAGAGGAGCTCGAGTTGACTCGAACCGATGATGCTCTGACCCAAGATCCGGTAGCTAGTCTCGATACCGAAAACGGGAGCATGGAATCTTGGGTCGTTAATTCACTGCAGATGAATGTTCGCTTGGCAAGCACTCAGGATCCAGAGCCAAAACTCCAACAACAACAACAAACCGAAGAGTTGCCGACCCCGAAAGCCGATCGTGGAGAGCAACCCGCTCAAGATGAATCGGTCTTTGTAATCTCACAGGCAATTCAGAAAAGAGAGTTTCGTGTTGAAAGAGGTTTCTCTCCAAAAAAAGCCAAGGGGATTTTCACGCTCTGTCTCGATCAAGGGATGGAAGACAAACTGCATATCGTCGGACCCATGACCCAGGAACTCCTAGGCGAAACGACGGGCTCATGGCGAATCGGCATGGACGATCTGGAGGCTGAGTTGGTTTTGTCAGTCCAGAGCAAGCCGGGTTCGAAATGGCAAGTCAACTCTTGGGTGCAGATCCCTTCAGAGGCAGGGGGCCCACTGGTACCCATAGGCCCGAAGGATCCCGCTGCGGTACTCGGTCGACTAGCCCAATACAACGGTTGGTTACAGCAGGCCGCCGATCAGTGGAAGTTCTCAGCCTCAGGTGCTTCTAAGCCAGGCCAGCCGAGTCCAATTCAGTTGGCTCGGATGTACAGCGCAAAGCAAAAGGATACCGAGCGGGCGATCAAACGCTGGAGGCAGATCGAGCAGTTGTCCTTGTTGGTTTTTGACTCCGTGCGAGTCAGGGTCGATTTGCAACCACACCCCCAGGATCCTGCAGAGTAAAACATTTTGGATCGGGCAGTCGATGGTTGACGCGGTGACTTTTTAGAGTACTCTACCTCACTTGATGAAAGCGTTTGGTGACCTGCGGTTTTCAAACTGCAGGCCAACAGGGAACTCCGGTGCAAATCCGGGACGGTCCGGCCGCTGTAAGTCGTCACTGCAAATCAAATCTTTGCAGCAACAGATTCTCCTTCTATTGATATTCTTCCAATCGAAGAGTGCCATTGGTCGGGTTGATCGCACGAGGCGATCGCCCAGGAACTGGGAAACGCCCAGCGACCGAGAAGGCAATGGGATTCTGGAGTACGGCAAGTCAGAAGACCTACCAAACGAAATCGTGGCCAGTAGCCTTCCGGGATTGAGGCGGCTTCGGTGATTAACCTCCTCGATTTCCAAAGGTACTGCCATGCTGTTGGCTAGTGATTTGCGCACCGCGCAAACAATCGTTTTTGCTTCACTCTTGTTGTTATTCCCTGCCTTGGTTTGCCTCGGGGATATCGTAGGTTTCGAGGATAATTCGCTCTATTCCCAAGGTTCCAACGGTTTGTACTACAACGGCGATCTGGGTAGCAACACAACCAACAGCCAAGGATGGAAAAGTGGCACTGTTGGTTTTTCAAACTCCTATACTTTCGACAGCCAATTCAACTTTGGCTATTGGTCTGGCTTTTCCTATTCGCGAGTCAATGCCGGCAACGAATCTGGATTCCAAAACCAATATGCATCCAAACCAGGAACCGGCTCGGGGGGCTCAGCCCACTACGCGATCGCTTACAACTCGTTTGTAGGTGACTCGATCATCACCTTTGGTGCCCAAGTCCAAGTCGCATCGATCGACATCTCCAATACCGCATACGCTTATTTTTCGATGAAGGATGGTGATCAGTTTTCCAAGAAGTTTGGGGGTGCCTCAGGGAACGATCCGGATTTCTTTAAACTTCAGATTCTTGGCTTCCGAGGCTCTACGCAAACTGCTGCGATTGATTTTTTTCTAGCCGACTACCGCTTCGAGAACAACAATCAAGATTACGTCGTTGACCAATGGACTCGCGTCGATCTGGCTAACTTGGGAGTGATCGATTCGCTCAAGTTCTCGCTCTCATCGAGCGACAATGGGCAATTCGGCATGAACACCCCGGCTTACTTTGCCATGGATCGTATCGAGTACTCGGCAGTCCCCGAACCAGGTAGCCTGTCTCTCCTGGGCATAGCGGCTTTGGGATGGTGGGTCAGAAAAAGAACCCGAAGGCGATAGGGTCTATTTCCCTAGAATCTGCCCAGCGGCTTGCAATGCACTTTGCAGCGACTCTGCGTCGGTGAAATGGCACCAAGAGAGTCGCACCGCTCCACTTAACTCTGGCTCACGCACCCCCATGGCCGATAGAACGTGACTGGCCGTCGCACAAACGCTCGTGCAAGCGGCCCCATCGGAAATCGAGATGTGATCTCGAATCGATTCAAGCAATTCGTCTGCATCCCAACCAGGAATCGAGATGTTCATCACATGCGGCAATCGATGCTGCGGTTCCCCATGGATCTTTGCTCGATGGCTCATGGCCCACTGATGGATGATTGCACCGAGTCGCTCGCAAGCTTCTTTTCGGGCTACATGCTCTTGGAGTGCAAGTTCGGCTGCCAATCCAAAACCGACAACCAGCGGAACTGCAAGGGTTCCTGGACGCAAGCCTAGCTCTTGCCCACCACCGACTAGGATCGGTGCCAAAGCACCGTCATGGTCTTTGTTTCGGCGCATGATCAAAGCACCGATCCCTTGCGGACCAAAGATTTTGTGCCCGCTGACACTCATTGAAATGATTCCCGGATGCCTCAATGGCTCGATGTCTCTTGCGAATCCTTGAGCTGCATCCACATGCATCCAAATGCCTCTTGCATGTGCCCCTTGGGCGACTTGATCGATGGGCTGAACGATGCCCGTCTCGTTATTGACGTGCACCGTCTCGTTATTGACGTGCATGAGACTCACAAGCAACGTATCGGGCCGCATCGCATCGATCATCGCTTGGCTTGAGACTCGTCCGTCGCTCTGAGGTTTGATCAAGGTGATTTCGAATCCCATCGATCGCATGCGTTCGAGCGGTTCAAGTACCGCTTTGTGCTCAATGGCCGAGCTGACGATGTGCATCTTTCCGGTTGCTTTACCCTGTTGGGCCAATCCCAAAATCGCAAGGTTATTGCCTTCGGTTGCTCCGCTGGTGAAATAGACTTCATGGCGTTTGGCACCAACCACAGCACCGATCTGATCGCGAGCCCGATGCACCGCCTCTTTGGCATTTTGTCCGTGAAGGTGCGGACTGCCAGCGTTTCCTTGCAAAACTCGATAGGCTTCAAGCATCGCTTGCAAGACCCTCGGCTCGATCGGATTCGATGCGTTGCAATCAAGGTAAACCGGCTTGCTGATCTCCTGGCTCATGAGTTTGCCTGCATTATTCTAGAGACCCGTTCCAATGCGGCGACACTGTAACAGATCGGATAGTGCTTCTCGTAATACCAAAGCTTGGCAAAGTAAAATCCGATCGGACTCGGCGGAAAGTATGTTCCCTCGTTCGTACGTCTTGCAATCCACTCAACCCCTCGAAACAGGACATCTCGAAGCTCCACGTCAATGCCGTCTTGGTAAAGCGCCGCGAGCGATTCGATGGCAAGTGCCGTCTCTTCGATCGAACCGAGTTGGCTCGGATCGCTGTCGGCAAAGTCTTTGTGTAACGATCCGCGATCCGAACCAGTCCAACTCCCATCGGATTGCTGAGCCCCAGCAAGCCATCGAGCTGCCAACGAGATTCGCCGATCGATCTGTAAGCTTGCGTTATGCTTGAGCCAATCCCACTTGCGAGCCTCGTTCCAGGCTAACAAGACGCGGCTCGTGCCGTAGGTCAAGTTTTCTTCCTCTTGCACGTACTGGTTTCCAAACCAAAGGGGCACCCAAGCCCCATCGTGCCTTTGACGATCTTTGAGGAAGTGCATTGCTCGCTCGATGGCTCCTTGCAATCGAACTTGGAGCCTGCTTTCGGCTAACTCGTGCCAAGCCAACCAAGCTCGGATCGCATGGGCGGTGATGTCTGGATTCGATCGATCGAACGGGAGCGTTCCCCAGCCTCGACAAAAGGTAGGAATCCCACCGTCGCGGTTTTGCAAATCCATGAGCCACTTGGCACCGGCAAGAGCCTGGCGGCTGATCTCGGTTTGTCGTTTTGCATCTTCGGATGCTTGCTGGTAGAAGACCTTCAGTGCCAGCATCGCACCGGGAGTATCGTCCGCATCGGGAACCCCTCCGCTTAAAGGTGTCCAAGACCATCCTCCTGGGGCAGCATTGGTAAACGGATGGACCTCTCGATACTGCTGATCGCAGATCCAACGAATAAGCGAATATTCGGTTTTGTAGAATTCCTCGTCCACTTGCTGCGATTGGCTTAGCGCATTGATCGAAAGGGTCGAGACCCAGGTTGCAAGATGCGTATCGATTGCCCAGCTACCATCGGATCGAAACGTTTGGTTAAGAAATGCAACCCCCTTGCTGACCGTCGGATGCGCAACCTCTCCTGCGCCGATCATCGCTATAGCAACAAAGCTCGTCAGCGGGATCGCTTCGAGAAATCCACCGCTTTGAGGCTGTATCGATTCGAGAACCTTCAAACAACGCTTGGTCGCCACACTGCGAACCATTCGAGCGATCGGATTGCGACTAGGAGCTTTACGATGCCTAACCAAGCCGATGGCGATCAAAGCCGGTAAGGCATAGCTCACGACGGGCAGTTTCATCGCAGCAAACCAACTTCGCGGACACGCAGCCAACTCGAAGGGGAGCTGAGGAACAAGTCTCCAACTTTGGGGCTCGGAGTTTCCTAGCCTACCCCGGGAAGCTAGGGCCATGAGGATCGGAACGGAAAAAGTTTGGTCTTTCCCATAGCGAGCCCGAACGGCTCTAGCAATATCCGCAGGATTGAGACTACCTGCCGCACGCTTAATCCAATCCTCGGCTTTGGATTCGGCTTCGAGGCGTCCTGGCAAATTTGAATCGCTGGTGTTGAGGGCTCCCCAGACCAACAAGGTGGTGCTGATATTGCTATGGCTTTGGGTCGTATCTCCCCATCCCCCATCGGCATTTTGATTTTCGATCAACCAGACCCGACCCTGATGAATCTGATCGAGAATCCGATGTCTCTGGCTTGACTCAAGACTTGATGCCTTAGCAACGAAGGCTTCTAGAGCACACACCGCCGTAGCTGTCGAAAGGGCGCTGCTTGAAAGCTGACCTTCCCAATGCCCTTGTTCGTTACGCTCTGCAAGAAGAGTCTCTCTGGCATTGCTTAGCAAGACATCGAAGTTCATTGCATCACCAGAAACTCAAATGCCCGAGGCTCAAGAGCCCGTAGTAGGTGTATTCGATATCCAACGCATCATCTTCCCAAGACCCGACAAATCCACCGCGGGCCGTCCAAAGTGTATCGAGATAGTCGAGATTCTTCTCTGCGATGAGCCCAAGGTCAAACGAAGTGGTGCTCAAGGCATGCAATGCGGTAGCTGTCGAGAGAAGATCCGGCATGACGATACCAGGCCCGACACAAAAACCGCCGTCTTGGTGCATCTGAGCCAAGAGCCAGTCTCTCACGCCGTTTGTTTCATGGCTACCTAGGTGCCTAAACAACGATGCGGCAGCCGCCGTTGTCGGCACGAGGCCAAAGGGCAAATCTGGACTGTTTGAATATCCACCATCTTGGGAGAGTCTACCTTGGATGCACTTGAGCATTTCGGACTCCCTCCCCAATAGGTGCCCGATGTCTTGTGCAAGCCCGACGGCGACGAAGCATCCGTAGAGGGAACTATGGTTCTCACTAGGCTCGGTGAAAAACCCGCCATCTTCGGCACGAAAGCGTTCCATGCGGGCGATCGTTTTCGCCTGGAGATCCTCCGGCCATAGGGGCTTGGGCAAAAACGCCCAACACCGGGCCAAGCAAGACAGATCCACCAAATTCAATTCGTCGATACGATCATGCTGCGATCGGAGATATCCGGCGATCGACTCGATAGGCAAAGGCAACTGAAGTGCCACATAGCCAGCGATTCCGAAAGTCGAGTAATACAAATCGGGCTTACCCTCTCGATCGCAAAAACCACCGCTAGAGTGATGCTGCGATCGAAAGAAATCGGCGACCAAATCGGTCGAATCACCCAGCAACTTGGGGGCTAGGCGTGCGACTTGCAGCATTTCTAGTCTCAAACTCACTGCACCAATCCTTCACTTCCACAGTGAATATCTTGCTGATCACACGACGAAGCAGCCCTTTGACGCTCGGGTTTTCCAGTTCGGTCAAACAACGGATAGCCTCTTCTTTGTAGGACTCCTGGAGGACTTTACAGCGATCGGCGATCTGATACTCCGAGAAAAGTTTCTCGACTTGCATAAGCTCCTCTTTCGAACACGCCTTGCGCCAAGCTCTCTCGACGAGCGATTTGTGCGCAGCTTGGCCCCGAACGCGTTCATGCAATAGGGCTAACGGTAGCGATGGCCGCATTGCCATCAAGTCGCTCATCGAATCGCCGCTGATCATGTCTTCGAGGTCATCGCGGATTTGATAAGCAATCCCAAGTGCATCGCTAAAACGAGAGATGATGCTGCAAACCTTTTGGTCGGCACCAGCAGCCAAAGCACCAAACTGCAAGGCAACTTCAAAGGCCGTCGAGGTTTTTTTGCGGAAAATATCGAGCACTTCACTCGACGACAAAGGCCCAGGGGATTTGGCCCACTGGAACTCTGCCCCTTGACCTAAACACAAAGTGCGATGCCCTGCGGCAGCGACTCTGCTGATGGCTATTCGCTGTTGGGCGCTCAGATCGCATTCGGCAATCAGGGCGTAACCATCTCCAAGAAGCAGGTCCCCAACGTTGAGTGCTACGGCAACACCTTGTTCGTTATGCAGCGATGGTTCACCGTAACGGAAATCGTCGTTGTCCTCGATGTCATCATGAACCAACGAAGCTTTGTGGAAGCACTCTGCTGCCACGGCGAGTTTCTTCAAAGACATCGGAACCGGAAGGTCCGGATCGTCAACCATCGACTTCCATACGCAGGCCGTCAGAAACGGCCTCCATCGCTTACCATTTTTTGCCAACCAAGCCCTCGCGATTTTTTCGGTTTGCGTCGGTGCTTGACCCATGATCTCTTCGAGCGAATCTTCGCTGAACCATTCCTTGACGGTGCTACGAAGGCTATCGAGGTTCAAGCGGTAGGTTGCGTCTTGGCTCGTCAGGTGGATCGTTTCCCAGATCCACTCCAAGTCGACCGTCACATCCTTGCAATCGTCTTGCAGCAACGGAATGGCTACGCCGGGTATGGCAGCAGATTCCATGTAGGGGAAAGCTTTCTCAAGAACGCTCAAACAACTGACTCCGACGATCGCGTCGATCTTTCCTGTTTCGATGATCGCCATGACCAAGGCTGAACCCTCGGCCACCAGCACAGCATAACCGAGCCGTTCGGCTTCCTCTTGCAGTTCCTGGATGGTGCATAGTCCACACTGCTTGCACAAGAGCCCAAACTCGTCAAACGGGGCAGGGCACTTGTCCTCGATCCGCATGCACTTTGGAAGCAGCAGCAAACGTCGCTCGTAAGGAACCTTGGCCAATTGATCCCGCCATACTTCGCTGTTAAGCAAAACGCCAACATAGTCGGTGTGGATCGGATCGAGCCCCTGAGTTTCGACGCAGATCTCGGAGTGTTTGCGAAGGTCTGCGATCGAAAGGGGAGCGACCAATTTGGCGTCGACGACGTACTGCCTGAGTCGAGCTCGGATCGACTCTCGCTCAGTGCGCGTCTGGGGGATGTTCTCTTTAGGCTTCCGCTCGCGTTGGACAGGAACCGCACGCGGCAAACTCAGTATGGGCAACTGCATCAGTGAATTCTTTCCAAGCGGATCAAGTGTAAGCACCAAAACCGAAGTACCAATGCTTCTTGGCAAAACGGTAAACCCAGCTCTGCTCGGGGATTTCCTCTCCGGGCTGATGCTGGCTCGTGCGCGATTCGAGGGCCTCTAATTCTACCATGGCGGCTTGCCTCTGCGTGGTGTCGCCGGCGGAATGTTTTACGACAAGTTGCTTAACCAAGTCAGGGCGTTCGAGCACCACGCAGCCTCGGGTCGCGGCCGCAGAAGTCTTGCGAAAATCCTCAAGAAATTCGGATTTTGACATGATCTGGTAGATGCTCGGACCGTCATGGATCGTTTCTTTGGCAAACTGGATGATCGGGCACGGCTCGATGGCACCCGATGGGCCAATGTGATGGGATACCCCAGTTGCCATAGGACACAACGCCCCACCTTGATCGTCCCAATAGGGCTCGACAATCC
>JAJTFC010000129.1 GCA_021298315.1 Planctomycetaceae bacterium | reverse complement strand
CATCGATTTGAGCACCTCGCTAATTCGCTCCCACCCCACAAACTCCCAAACAAACCCCCATGCTTTCGGCACCGCTCCGTAACAGTCCGATCTGTCCGATCTGTCTGATCCGTCTGATCAGTCGTTCCAGGGATTCTAAAAACCAGTTCACAAACCTTTGGCTCACCTCCTCCACAGCATGCTTGATGCTGGCCCTTTTCGCAACGCATTCGATTGCGTCTGACCCGATCGAATTTAATCGAGATATCCGTCCGATCCTCTCGGACGCTTGTTTCGCTTGCCACGGCCCCGATAAACACGCTCGACAAGCCGACTTGCGCCTCGATGATCGCGACAATGCCATCGCCACCGGTGCGATCACTCCCGACAAACCCGACTCAAGCTCGATCCTCGAACGCATCGTGTCGGATGATCCAGACGTAGTCATGCCCCCTCCCAAAACAGGAAAATCGATCTCCCCCGAGCAACGCGAAAAACTTAAACAGTGGATCCTCCAAGGTGCTAACTACCAACCCCACTGGGCCTTTGTCCAAGTCGCTAAACAAGTTCCTGCGCCGAATCTATCCCAAGAGGCAGTCTCGCAAATCCCTGCCTTAAGAAACGATGCCGATGCGATCTATACAACTTGGAATAAATCACCGATCGATCGTTTCGTTTTCGAAAAGATGATTGCCCAAGGACTCGCGCCGGCTCCCGAAGCCGAGCCTCTGACGTGGCTTCGTCGGGTCTCTTTGGACCTGACCGGTCTCCCACCTACACTTCCCCAGGTCGAATCGATCTTGGCCGACCCCTCGGAATCCAACCGCTCCCAAATCGTCGACCAACTCCTGGCCTCAGACAACTACGGCCAGCGGATGGCTAACCTATGGCTCGACGTGGCTCGCTATGCCGACACCTTTGGCTACCAAGCGGACGTCAACATGGAGGTCTGGCCCTGGCGTGATTGGGTGATCGAAGCCTTCTCAAAGAACCTCCCCTATGATCAATTCATCACTTGGCAACTCGCCGGCGATCTGCTTCCCAATGCCACTCAAGAACAAAAACTCGCAACGGCATTCAACCGGCTTCATCGCCAAACCAACGAAGGCGGAAGCATCGAGGAAGAGTTCCGACAAGTCTACATCGCCGATCGAACCGTCACAGCCGGCACGGCATTCCTCGGCTTGACCCTCGAATGCTCGCGTTGCCACGATCATAAATACGATCCAATCGCTCAAAAGGACTTCTACTCACTAGCGGCCTACTTTGCCGACATCGATGAACATGGCCTGTACTCGCACTTTACCCGCGCAACGCCCACCCCGGCTCTGTCTCTCTACACGCCCGAACAAACGCAGAAACACGAGCAAATCCTGGCCGAGATTCGTAAGCTCGAGCAATCCCGTGATGAATGGATCTTGCAACACAAAGATCTAGCCCCAACTGCCGATGCTTCGCCACCCAAACCAAACTGGGAGTTCCCACTCGATGGCACCGAAGTTGGTGTCGTTGGAAACGCGACGAAGTTCAATGGCGATGATGCGGTCGCTTTCCCATTGAATCAGCCTCATCCAACCGAGTCAGGCAAAACAATCCAAGTGCAACTGGGTCGTGAGAACCCCTTTAGTTTCTCGCTATGGGTCAAGCCCGATCACCATGCACCTCGCGTCGTGGTCGCTCATACATCGGTCGCTGCCGAGGACGCTGCGTTTCGCGGTATGCAACTGGTTCTCGAACAAGGCAAACCGCAACTCTCGCTGATCCACTTTTGGCCCGGAGATGCTCTACGAGTCGAAGCCACTGAGGCCATACCGGTACAAAGTTGGACGCATCTTGCGGTCTCGTACGATGGCTCGAGCCGCGCTTCTGGGGTCCGTATCTATGTCAATGGCTTACCCGCCGAACTGGCTACGATTCGAGACCAACTGACTCGCGACTTTCGCTACCGTGGACAATGGGGTGACTCCAATGCTGGTTCGGTTCAATTCTCACTCGGGGCTCGATTCCGAGACGTTGGCTTTCGTGACGGGTACATGGATGATCTAAAAGTCTTTGACTACGAACTTACAACCCGGGAGATCATGCAATTATTCGTCAGTTCTGCACCGGGCCTGGACCCTGCAGGCCGCGCAGAACGACTAACGCAAGCCAACAAATACTGGGAGTCCCCACTATTGCGTGGACAAGCCGACTACGATCGCTTAACCAAGGAACTTGCCGATAAACGCAAAGAGGAAAACGAACTGATCTCCTCGGTTCGAACCGTCATGACCATGGCACCGGCCATCGTGCAAAGGCCTACACATATTCTGCAACGGGGAGCTTATGATGCCCCCGGTGAAGCGGTCGAGCCGACGCCGCTGGTGAGATTGACCGAGAATTGGAAACGAGCCGAGTCTGGTTCGATGCCGAATCGATTGGAGTTGGCTCGATGGATCGTCTCGGAGGACAACCCGCTTACGAGCCGCGTTGCGGTCAATCGCTGGTGGTCGGTCTTTTTTGGTCGAGGCATCGTCGCTTCGCTCGAGGACTTCGGTAGCCAGGGTGCGGTTCCTACGCATCCGGAACTTCTCGATTGGCTTGCTCGGGATTTTGTATCCAGCGGTTGGGATCTCAAGAGATTCTGCAAACAGATCGTCCTGTCGGCAACTTATCGTCAATCCTCGATATCTAGGGATCCGAGTTGGGAGTCGATCGATCCAGAGAACAAATATTTGTTCCATGGTCCTCGGCATCGGCTCAGCGCCGAGCAGGTTCGCGATGCGGCTTTGGCCCTGTCGGGTTTGTTGGTCGCCAAAGTCGGAGGACCGAGCGTGATGCCTTATCAGCCCCCGGGAGTTTGGGAGGAAGCCGGCACTGGTAAATCTTATTCGCAGGCCAAAGGGGAAGGACTATATCGCCGGAGCATGTATACGTTTTGGAGAAGGACAGCGCCACCGCCTAGCATGCTGGCCTTCGACGCCACGAGCCGGGAGACTTGTACGGCCCGCCGCGAGACGACGACAACGCCACTTCAAGCTCTGGTGCTACTGAATGACCCGCAGTACATCGAAGCTGCACGCAGCGTGGCTCAGTTGGTCATGGAGTCACAGGGGCAAAAGGAAATTGGCAAACAATTCGAGGAGCTTTCGCTTAGGATTCTCAATCGTCCATTGAATCCAACTGAGGCGGCGGTGTTGCAGGACGCTTATCGCGAGCAGCGCGAGTACTTTGCTGCCCATCCGCGGGCGACCCAGGAGTACTTGGGCATCGGCGAGACCAAGCGCGATGCGACGATCGACGCAGTTGATCATGCCGCCATGAGCGTCGTTGCAGGGATGCTTATGTGCTTTGACGATTTCATCATGAAGAGATAGCGAATATTCCGATGGAAACGAACTCTGGGATTCCAAGTATCAGAACGATTCGTGACTTTTACGCATTCGAGCAGCATGTGCAAACTTGCCGAGCTCAGCGCGGTCTTGGGATGATCCCGCAATGGTATGAGATCCCGGTTTTCTACTTTTCCAATCCCAATTCGGTCATTGGTCATGGCGATACCGTCACTCCGCCTCGAGCTACCAAAGAGCTCGATTTCGAATTGGAGATTGCACTGATGGTTGGCAAAGAGGCGATCGATTTGCCTGAGGATGATTCGGCTTTGGATTGCATTTGCGCGATGACGATCTACAACGATTGGTCGGCAAGGGATTTGCAGAGGCAAGAGATGGCTGTGGGTTTGGGGCCGGCCAAGGGCAAGGATTTTGCCAACGCCTTTGGGCCTCATTGGGTAGCGATCCATGAGTTGATGGACACTTATCGGGATGGACGTTTTCAGCTCGACATGCGAGCCGAGATCAATGGCCAGGAGGTTTCGCGGGGGAATGCTGGTTCCATGTATTGGAGTTGGCCACAGATCTTGGCTCAAGCAAGCCGCGACACCAAACTCATGCCAGGCGATGTGATCGGCTCTGGAACCGTAGGTACTGGTTGCATTCTCGAATTGACCCCACAGAAGACGGGGGGCTGGTTGCAGGCTGGTGATCGAGTCGCTCTAATCGTCGAGCGGTTGGGTCGGTTGGAGAACGTGGTTGGATCCCCGGCACCTTTGCAGACAAGGACTTAATGCGATGCCACAGTATCTCAAGCGAGGATCGATCCCGGCCAAGCGGCACATCGCTCACCGCACCAACCCCGGTTACACAAGCGAGGGGATCTACTACGAAGAAGTGATATCGACAGAAGGATTTCATCGGGCATACAGCATCGCTTACCATCTGCAACCACCGACACGTGTGCTGCGTATCAGTGCGATGTCCAGCAAGTCGGTGGAATTGGCACCGGCAGATGCTTTGAGGCATATTCATTTAAAGACGGCCAAGATACCGCGCCGCCAGGATGCGATTCACGGCAGGATGCCTCTGTTTGAAAACAGTGATTTGCGGATTTGTCGTTGTCGGCCAGCCGAGCAACAGCAGGTGCTTTATCGAAATGCAGCCCAAGACGAATTGTGGTTTATTCGGTCGGGGGCAGGGCGACTGCTAAGCATGTTTGGATCTGCGGCTTTTCGGGATTTGGATTATTTGGTGATCCCACGGTGTACGACGGTGCAGATCGAGTTCGATGCGATCGAGCAGGCAGATATGTTGGTTGTCGAGTCGAAAGGGACGATAGGATTCCCGAGTCGCTACCTCAATCCTGACGGTCAGTTTCGGTTGGGGGCACCTTTCTGCGAGCGGGATTTACGGGGCCCTGAGTTAACGGATCCAATACAAGACGAGGGGGAATTTGTGCTCCATTTGCGGGATGGAGATCGATGGAGCGAGTATGTGCTTGCGAACCATCCTTTTGACGTCGTCGGATGGGATGGCATGGTTTATCCGTTTGCATTCAATGCATTGGATTTCGAACCGATCACAGGAACCGTGCATCAGCCTCCGCCGATCCATCAGACGTTTCAGACCGATGGGTTTGTTGTATGCACGTTTGCACCGCGCATGCTCGATACGCATCCCGATGCGATCAAGGTGCCTTATGCGCACAGCAACGTGGAGTCCGATGAACTCCTTTACTATGTTGCGGGGAATTTTGGTAGTCGCCGCGGTGTGGAACTTGATTCGATCACCTTGCATCCGCATGGGATTCCGCATGGGCCTCATCCAGGTACGATTGTTGCCAGTCGGGACGCAAAGCGAACCGATGAATTGGCGGTGATGATCGATACGTTTAGGCCGTTGCATCGCACGAAAGCTTCGTTGGTGTTGGATGATCCGGGATATCCTTTTACTTGGATTGGATAGGTGCATGCTGCTTCCACCCTCACCCCCCATCCCCCTCTCCCGCCAGCGGGCGAGGGGGGGCCAGAGCAATGCAATCAGCTCCGCTCTTGGTGGCATGTGGCCACGAGATACTGGGAGAGATTGGCCGTGTACTGACGCTGCCTCCCTTACGGTTCGGGTTACTGGGAGAGTAAGTGGCCTGTGGCCACGTGTTAGTAAACCGATGTGTGAACGAGGAAGTGATCGAGTTAACGTCATGCGAAGCTATTGGCCGTGCAGAGTCGCTCCCTCCCTTACGGTTCGGGTTACTGGGAGAGTATTCGCTAGATAGGAAAGTTTATGCAGATTGAAATATCGAAAATCCCTGTCACGGAAGCTTATCAGTGGATTGTCTCGCTGGTTGCTCCGCGTCCGATTGCTTGGGTAACCACGTTGTCGTCCTCGGGGGTGGTCAATTTGGCACCATTCAGTTTTTTCAATGTCTTTGGAGCCAACCCGCCGGTGGTGGTTTTCTCGCCGACGCTCAAACGGGACTCGGGAAAGAAAGACACTCTGATCAACATCGAAAACCATGGCGAGTTTGTGATCCATGCTTCGACCCAGCGCGATATCGATGCCATCAATGCTTCGAGTGCGTCGCTCTCACCGGAGCTTAGCGAAGTTGAGTATGTTGGCAAAAAGACCGTGCCAAGCACGTTGGTGAAGGTTCCTCGGCTTGCCGATGCACCTTTTGCACTTGAATGCAAACTGCGTCAAATCGTGCCGGTGGGAACCGGTCCTATTTCAGCCAATCTGATCATCGGCGATATCGTGATGATGCATATCGATCCGGCGATTTTGGGTAAAGATGGCAAAGTCGATCCGATGTTGCTGCGATCGGTAGCAAGATTGGGTGGCGAGCATTGGTGCCACAGTACGGATTTGTTTCAGATGGAACGGCCAAGTTAGGATGGGCATTGCACATGATCCGCAATTTCATTTTTGCATGTAGTTTGTTTGCGGTTTCTTTCTTCGGTGAGGAGGTCTTTGCACAATCGATTCGAGCAGGGGTGGCCAAGGTCGACATCACCAAGCTTGACGCTGGTCCGGTCAACGATCCACTTTTTGCCAAGGCGCTGGTGATTACCGATGATCGCACAACGATTGTACTAGTCAGCCTCGACGCGGTAGCCATCGGTGAAATCGGCTATATCAAGAATGATTACTTGCCGACAGTCCGCAACCATATGGAAAAGGAGCTTGGGATTCCAGCCAATCAGCTTGTCGTTAACGCCAGCCACTGTCATGGAATCGTTTGCGACGATGTAGCCGAACGGACTCTCGACGCGATTCGAAAAGCTAAGAACCACATGGTGCCGGTGAAGATCGGTACTGGGATTGGAACCGAGGATCGGATCATGGAGAATCGTCGGCTCAAGATGAAGGATGGCCGGGAGATCGATGTTCGGCACGCTTATTCGCTCCCCCCGGATGACCAAGTTGCCGGGATCGGCCCTGTGGATCCGAAGATAGGGATAGTACGTTTGGATCGAATGGATGGTAGCCCGCTTGCGGTGCTCTACCAATTCGCATGCCATCCGATCCAAGGAGCAGCCAGTGGTGGAAACACCGCTGATCTATCAGGTGCTGCATCGCGAGTGATCGAAGAGAACCTTGGTGGCGATTGCGTCGCACTTTTCTTTCAAGGTTGCGGTGGGGACATCAACCCTGTGTTGTACAAGGATGTGCATCAACCACGGGATGGGAACTGGCACGGAACGATGTTAGGGCTTAGCACGCTGCAAGCCTTGCGAAAGATCGAAGCCAGAGCCGATGCAAAGATTGGTTATGTGCATACTTCGATCGAAGTTCCCCGTGCGAACCTCGAACCTCGGATAGCCGAATTGGAGATCGAACGAGAACGATTGATCAGCAATTTGAAAGGGACGAGTTTGAATCTGAAAACCTTCCTGCCGTTGGCAGTACAGTACCAACTCGACCCCGAGCATCCTTCGTATTACTCGCACAGGTACTTGCGCGAGCAGGAGCAAGGGCGAGAGGATCTCAAGCGACTTGATGTGGAGAATCGACGGAATATGGCAGCTTATGTTGAGAATATTCAGACGATGGAATCGCTCACGCGTTTGCAAACGAATCTGGCTCTATTGCGCAAACATCACATTGACAACACTAGGGCCTCGAAGCGGACGATCGATGTCGAGGTCTGTGGAGTGAGGCTTGGCGATTTCCGATTGGTCACTTTTCCGGGTGAGTTAACGGTTCAAATTGGACTGAATATTCAGCGAGCAAGCCCGATGCAAGGGGTATTCGTTTCGGGTTACACCAATGGCTACATCTATTACTGTCCGACGGCCGAGCAACTGCGGAATCTGGGTGGTGCTCAGGAGGATAGCGATTGTATCCTCGATGCCGCTTGGCATGAGAAATTCGAGGCTCATGCGTTGGGCGTTTTGCAGAAACTTCAAGGGCCTTAAGGAAAAAAAGAGCTGGGAAAAGATGAGGGTGCAGAGCACACAGGAGCCTTAGTGTTTTGTCGCTTGGAGTGCTGAGTAGTTGAGGATTGAGCGATGATGTTGGGCGAGAATGGCTTTGACTTTGTATCGTTGCGATAGCGATCCTTCTACGGCAGCGAACTCGACTCGGTCTATATTCAGATTTCGCCACTGCTCGTTATCGATGATGGCTTCGATCTGTTTACGCATGTTGAGACTTTCGCCAACATAGACAGCATCTTGGTCGGCAAACAAGACATAGACGCCGGAGAACTCCAGATGCCAAGGATTCTCGCTGAGCTTAAGTTGCGGGAGTTTTTTGTGTTGACTGAGCCAGGCTTCGATTTCTTTTGCAGCAGGCTTAGCCGAGAGTTTAGATCTTTTGCAAATTTCTTGGGCTGCTAGTCGATAGTCCAGTGAGTTGGAGGTTGGATTTTTAGCCCCGTAGAGTTCCGCCAAACGGTCGAATTCGGAAGCAAAGTTGGGGTTCCAAAGAATCTCTTCAAAGGGTTTGTGGTAATCGATTTCGATCATCCGCAATGCGACTTCGCAAGCAGGGTTAATCGCATCGAAGGTATCTCGATCGATCTGGGGGATCTCTTGGGTTGGTTCAGGGAGTTTGCCTTGATCGTTGAGTTCGACCAAGTATCGATTCCATACTTCGGCGGATCCGCCGAGTCCTTGATCGAGACATTTCTTGACGAATTGATGGTTCAAGGTTTGATCGCAGAGCAGGTACTGGACGCAATGGCCGTTTGCGATGCTTTCGAAAGCATCTATTACGGCTTTGTCGGTGTTTTCGTCGAAGGGTTTCGGGCGTTTTTTCCCTTTGGCCGTGCTCGGTGCACTTTCGATAGGATCCTCTGGGCCATCGACCAGATCACCGACTTGCGTTTTATCGAGTCTCTGTTGAATTTTCTTTGCGTACTCTTCGGAGAGCTCAAACCCCATGAATTGTCGTCCGAGTTTTTTTGCAACGCACAACGTAGTTCCGCTACCGCCGAAGGGATCGAGAACGAGGTCTTGTGGATTGCTCGATGAGCGGATGATTCGGGCCAGGAGTTGTTCTGGCATTTGACAGCCGTGGAAGCCTTCTCGTTCCTTGAAGGTTCCTGCGACTCGGGCAAAGTACCAAGTGTCATGGCTTGGGCTAAAGCTTAGCGGTGCATCTTGGGGGCGGGTGATCCAGGTGTTATCGGGAAGCCTTCCGTTGGGGTTGGCTCGGGCATCGGCATAGACCAGTTGCCGAGCCGACTGAACACG
This sequence comes from Planctomycetaceae bacterium, assembly GCA_021298315.1. GTDB lineage: Bacteria > Planctomycetota > Planctomycetia > Pirellulales > Pirellulaceae > JBKCUI01. The sequence continues at coordinate 13,869 of JAJTFC010000129.1, read as the reverse complement.
GATTTGAGGATTGAGTCGATTGAAGGTGAACCGATTGGGGTCTTTGATGAAGTGGAACAGGTGGGTGTGCGAACGGCTAAATCCATTGACGCAGTTGACACCGAAGGTGTAGTACCAGATCACCCAACTACGGCAGTGGAAACCGATTTTTTTTGCTTCCACTTTAAGCTCTGCCGCGTACTCATCTCCGATAGCGAGCCAAAAAGTGCCATCGGGTTTGAGGACTCGGTGGACTTGGCTGATCCAATCAAGACTCCATCGCAGGTAGTCTTCTTCCTGTTGCTTGTCATCGTAAACATCGTATTTGTAACCGATGTTAAAAGGAGGGTCGGCAAAGACTAGGTCGACCAAGCCGTCTGGGAGCGACTTGAGAAGCTCGATGCAATCGCCTTGATGAAGTTGGTTTTTGGCAAGTGTCAACGCTTGAGCCCTGCGATATTCCATGAAAAGAACGTTGTTTTAACCACAGGATTTTAACCGGAAATGCGTTGGTGACTAGCGACCTAATCAGCGGCGTTTGAATCCTCGGCTCTGACGGGCGGTCAGTCTTTTTCCAATCGAAATTCGATCGCTTGGATTTCGAGACAGCCCGGATCGACAATCGGCTCGATCAATCGGAGTTCGCAAAGTCCTCGTTTTGCACTTGGGCTGAATGCTCCAAGTTTGGATGCTTTGAAGTCCTTCATGAGCGACTCGGATTTTCGCGTCACCCGATCGTTTTTGTCGCCGCGGAGTGGCGAGTCGTAAGCGGATTCGATCGAACCGACCGTTTCATTCTCGGCAAAGGAGACCTTGAGTTTCTTTCCCACGGCCGTTTCGCTGGCGGTGTAGTGAATCCAGACCGAGTAGGATCCAGGCTGCAGGAATTCGACATCCCAAGAAAGCACATCCTCGGTTGTGCGAATATTTGTAAAAAACGAACAATTGGGAGCCGTATCGCTACGCTTGACGGATGGCCCTTTGCCTTTACCGTCTTGTGCGGGCAAAAGGGCGATTGGACGCTCGATATGTCCGATTAGAAATGGTCGATTGGCTTGAGCCGATCGCATCACCGTTTCACGCCACTGCTTGACATCGCCTGCCATCGAAGCGAATTTGTTGGGCTCGGATTTGGACAAGTCATTTTGCTGAGTCGGATCTTTGACGAGATCAAAGAGAGCATTGTCGGGATCGAGCAAATACTGATCTTGTCGCATTGCGATTCGACCGCTCCATTGGGTAAAGAGCGATCGAGAGAATTGGGGAGCTGAAGGACTGAGGATCTGTTTAGCGATGCTGATTCCATCGAGCGGGTGCTCGGGATCCGCATCGATTGGAATGTTTGCTAGTTCGCAAAGAGTGGGGGTAATATCGATTGCGCCTGATAACTGCTCGACGCGATGGTTTTTAGGGATCACGCCTGGCCATTGGATGATCAGTGGAGTTCGAACGCCACCTTCGTCGACCGTTCCTTTGCGACCTTTCATGCCAGCATTCCAGCGGAAGCTGTTCGGTCCGTTGTCGTTGAAGTAGACGACGATCGTGTTCTCATGAATTTTGAGTTGATCGAGTGTTTGCAGCACCCGACCGACATTCCAGTCGATGTTTTCCACCATAGCGATCGCGGCACGAGTCGTCGGTTCATCTTCTTTTTCAGCGGGTCGGCCTTGATGTCGCATCGCCAGTGGTCGGTCTTTGACGCGATCCCAATAATCGTCCGGGACTTGCATTGGAGAGTGGGGAGTGTTGAACGCTACGTAACAGAAGAATGGTTTTGTTGCGTGTTGCTCGATGAACTCGATGGCATGATCAGTAAAATCATCTGCAACAAATCCTTTGCCCTGAACCTTGGCTCCGTTGTGTTCCAGGGGTGGTGAGAAATAGTCGCCCCAGTGTCCGGAGCAAAAGCCGTAGAATTCATCGAAGCCGCGAGCATTCGGGTGGTAAGGATACTGCGAACCGTTGTGCCATTTGCCAAACGCTCCGGTCGCATAACCCGCTTGCTTAAGCCGATCGGCCAGGGTGATTTCGTCTAAATCGAGCCGTTCGTCACCTTGAGTTACCCCCATGGCGCTACCACGGGGATGGTACCTACCGGTGAGGAATTCTGCGCGGGTTGGGGCACAGACCGGGCAGACATAGAACCTTTGGCAAACGGCACCGGAGCTGGCAAGTTGATCGAGGTTGGGTGTTTGAAAGTTTGTGTTACCTTGAAAGCCGAAATCACCCCAGCCTTGATCGTCCGAGAGGAAGACAAGGATATTCGGGGGTGAGTCAGCGACGGTTCGCGGAGCATCGAGCATCGCGACGAGGAAAACGCATATGAAAACGGAAACCTTTAGAGGGCAATTTAGCTTCATAGGGTTAAGTGTTCCTTCAGTTTTTTTAGTGGGTAGAAGCTCGGCTTTCTCGTACTGAGTACGAGTACGAGTACGAAAAGAACCAGTGGTATGAATTGCCAGCCATGATAATGCCGGTTGGACCGGTTAAGTCTTGGTTTGCGGGTCGAGCGTAAACGAACCTCCCTCAAGGACGCGTCCATCGAGTCCTCGAAGATCGACTGTCAGTTGTTTTGAGCGAGCCGAGACACGAACTGTGCCAAAAGACTGCTTGCCGTCGCTTGGAGCCAGCGGGAGCTTGCTACCTGTGGGTGGGGCAAATTGAAATTTGACTTCGGGGCCAAAGGTGCCATCGAGGGCGTTAGGGCCAAAGGAGCCTGAGTGAAGTGGGCCGGCGACGAACTCCCAGAAGGGGAGGAAGCTATCTGGAATCGCAGCACGTTTAGGATCATAGTAATGGGCGGCTGCATAGTGCACATCGGCCGTGAGCCACACGATGTTCTCGATGTTGGCTTGTTTGATGAAGCCCAGGATGTCTGCCATTTCGAGTTCTCGCCCCAGCGGTGCACCTGGATTGGCGTTCGCGACTGCTTCGAAGTAGTTCTTTCCTTCCATGGAGTCACCGACGGCGATGGCAAGCGGCATGTCGCTGCAAATGACTTTCCAGATCGCGGTGCTCTTGTGGAGCGAATGTTTCAACCAAGCGACTTGGTCAGCACCTAGGACTGTCGACTGAGAATCCATCGACGTCTGCTTGTTGGTCGAATTCGGGCCTCGGTAACTGCGCAGATCCAGGACGAAGAGTTCCAGCAGTGGGCCTCGGGAGAACTTTCGATAGACTCGGCGTTCTCCGGAGGCTTGGGGCATGAGCGGATTGTATTCAAAGAAGGCTTGTGCGGCGCGGTTAGCTAATTGTCGGCCAAGTTCAAGAGCGTCGTAATGATCTCGATCCTTCCTGGATTTGAGCGATTGCTGAGGGTACCAGTTGTTGGTTGTCTCGTGGTCGTCCCAAGAGGCGATGATTGGCACGGAGCGATGCATCGATAAGAGATTTGCATCCAGCAGGTTGTACTGGTAGTTTCCGCGAAATTCATCCAAGGACGACGCTGGTTTCGATTTGGCAGCCGTCGTAACGTTCTTCCAGATCGAGCCGTCGGCAAGGGGAATCTCGGCTGGGATTGCGTTGTCGGCGTAGATCATGTCGCCGCTGTGGACGAAGAATTGGGGGCTGAGCTTCTCGATGGCCGAGTAGATCTTCATTCCGCCCCAATCGAGATTGATCCCGAAACCTTGACCTGCGGTATCTCCAGACCAAGCGAAGAAGACATCGGAGTTGCCGTCGTCGGGGGTTGTGAGGTGTCCTAGGATAGGCTGGCTTGCACCGGCTGAGTTCTCGAAGTGGACTTGGTAGAAGATCGTTGTACCCGATGGAAGCCCATTGAGGATGCAACGGGCAGTCCAATCGCTCAGCGCGCTGGTCGATGGTCCAAGCACTTTTTTTGGGTTTTTGAAACCAGCATCGGTGTCCCAGTGGATGACCATTCGGGCATCGACATCCGATTTGCCCCAGATGACGGCTGAGTGGTGGGTGATTTCACCGCTCATGATGCCGAAGGGTTGCTTTGGTGAGTCGAGCCACGTGGCATGGGCGTTTTGCAAATCAGCCAAAAGGGAACTTGCAAATCCCGTTGCGGCCAAGGAGCGAGAGAAATCCCTGCGAGATATCTCAGGAGTGAGTTTGCGATTCATGGGAGTTGGTTGCTAGTGATCGAAAGTGCAATCGCTGATAGCCCGCACGATTCAGGAAACAAGCCTTTTTGTAATGCAAAGTACTCTCACGGGGAACCTAGGCCAGATGAATCCTTTGTAAATGATCTGTTTTCTGAACCGTTCGCAGAGGCGCGATGTCTTTCGCCTATTGGGAAAGGGTTTGATGAGTTATTCTAGCAATCTATGAGCGATGCAATATTGATTGAAAAACTATTGGCGTTTGTTACGACCCCTGAATACCGTCCGATGAAGCCCCGGATGATCCTCAAGGTGCTCAAATTGCCTGAGGAGCAGTATCGGGAGTTGAGGCGAGCCATCAAGCATTTGGTCAGCCAAGGGCGGGTGATCTACGGAGCGAACCATCTGGTGCTCCCGGTTGCTAGGCCGGGCCAAGTCAAATCAAAGGGTGTACAAACAGCGGAAGGATCCACACAGGAGGCATCACCTCTTGTGGGTGGTGAAGTCATCGGCATCTACCGCGCGGCACCTTCGATGGGTTACGGTTTTGTCGAGGTGCCTCGCACTGCGCCTGCAGCTACTTTGCCGGCAGTGGCAGATTCTGAGCACAACCATTCTCAACACAATCATGAGGTTCCCGTCGAGCAGACCGCGAAGGCTCAGTTGCCCGTGAAAGTGCCGGACATATTTATTCCTGAGTCGCGCAAGCTCAATGCGATGGATGGGGATACGGTGCGTGTTCGACTGCGAAGGCCGATGCGAAGTGGGATGCGGGGGGCCAAAGAGTCGCCTCGGCATGTCTCAGGGCGACTCGAAGGTGAGATCGTTGAAGTCGTCGCCAGAAAGAAGCGTGAATATACTGGCACGTTCCAATCGGATGGGCAGAAGTCTTTTGTGTGGCTCGATGGAGCCAAGCTCGAGCGTCCCGTTTCGATTGGGGATGTTCGAGGATTGCCCTTAGAGAACAACGACAAGGTGGTCGTCGAGTTGGTGAAATTCCCCGATGAGTTTCAAGCGGGTGAAGCGGTGATCCTGAAGGTGTTAGGGAGCATGCGCAATCCGGCGGTCGATACGATGGCCGTGATGATTCAGTTTTCTTTGCCCGAGGAGTTTCCTGAATCGGTCATCGAGGATGCGCGGGCTCAGGCGGATCGGTTTTCCGAGGATGTCATTCCCGAGGGTCGCAAGGATTTGACAGGGGTTCCGACCTTGACGATCGATCCGGTCGATGCCAGGGACTTTGATGATGCGATTTCGCTGAGCAAGAACGAGAAGGGTAACTGGGAGCTGCAGGTCCACATCGCTGATGTGGCTTTCTTTGTGCCTGTTGGGAGTCTGCTCGATCAGGAAGCACGCCAGCGAGGCAATAGTGTTTATTTGCCCGATCGTGTGATACCTATGTTGCCCGAGACGATCAGCAATCACTTGGCTTCCTTGCAACCGGATCGCCGGAGGTTGGCCAAGACGGTGTTCATGGAGTATTCGCCCGAGGGAGTGTTGCTTCATGCGGAGGTATTCAACAGTGTGATTCGAAACGCTTTTCGTTTCAACTACGAGCAGATCGATCAGTACCTTGCCGATCCGGAGCCTTGGAAGGAGCGACTGACGTCCGAGATTTTTCAGCTCGTAAGAGATATGCACAGCCTTGCGATGCAACTTCGGGAGATACGCAAGCGGGATGGAGCTGTCGAATTGACGTTGCCTGAGGTCAAAGTCGACTTGGATAAACTCGGGAAAGTCAAAGGTGCGCACGTGGTGCATCACACCCAGAGCCATCAGATGATCGAAGAGTTTATGTTGGCGGCGAATCAAGCCGTTGCAAGTTGGCTTGATCGGTTGAAGTTACCTTTTTTGCGTCGGGCCCATGCTCCACCCGATATGCTCAAAGTAAGGCGATTGAATCAGTTCATCCGAGCGCTTGGGATCCCTGCCGATCAGATGCAGGATCGATTTGAGATCCAGCGAGTGATCGATAGTGTCAAGGGAAAGACGACCGAGTTTGCCGTCAATTACGCGATCTTAAAGAGCATGTCCAAGGCGGTGTATCAGTGCGAGTTCGAGCGGCACTATGCACTGAACATGACCCACTATTGCCACTTCACAAGTCCGATTCGTCGCTACCCTGATTTGGTCGTTCATCGGATTGTCGATAAGTTGGTTCAGGGGAAGAAGGCCCATGAGAACACCGAGGTGCTCGAGCAACTTGGGGATCATTGCAGCCATACCGAGCAGAATGCCGAAAGTGCCGAGCGAGAACTAGTGCGAGTCAAACTGCTTCATTTCTTAGAGAAGCGAATCGGTGAGATGTTCACGGGGATCGTATGGGGAGTCAAACAAGATGGGCTCATCGTGCGTGCGATTGAGGTTCCTGTCGATGGGATGGTGCCAGTGAGTCGTTTACCGGCGGACCGTTACCGATACGATCGGGACACCCACACGCTCGAGGGCTATCGCACAGGGAATCAGTTCCGATTGGGGGACGAATTGATTGTGCGGGTCGAGCGAGTCGATTTGGCTCGGAGGCAGTTGGATTTCCGATTGGAGAAAGTCACGCACCATCAGCAGCAGTCGAATCCTATCGGGTCGGAGAACCGCTCGCGCGATCGACGATCAGGCGATCGAAACTTGGGCGGCAAAGGAAGGCCAGACGAACGATCTGCGGGGTTCAAAGGCAGGGGACGCAAGGGGGCCGGTGGATCGAAGCGCAAGAAGCGTCGGTAGTCTTTAGTCGGGCTTGGGATTTTGGTACAGTAGGTGGATTGAAGTTCAAGACCGCTTGAAGAAATCTCATCCTTTGAAGGAGTACGCGAATGTCCTGGCAATCCTCTCGTCGTCGTTTTTTGAAAGGTGCTGCAGTCTCCTCGATGGCACTTGGCGGTGCCTCGTTATCTCGGATCGGTACGGGTTTTGTAAATGCTTCGCCAGTTCGGCATTTGACCCAAGACATTGTTACGGGATCCGGGGAGTATCAGTACCGAGTCAAGCACCAATATGTCCAATTGCCTTCGGAGTACTCTTGGCAAACGACGCACAATGTTGCAGTGGATTCCCAGAATCGCATCTATGTAATCCACGAGGGGCGAGAGGATTTAAAGGATCACCCATCGATCTTCGTGTTTGATGACAAGGGCAAGTTCATTCGTGCCTTTGGCAGTCAGTACCAAGGGGGTGGGCATGGACTGGAGGTTCGCAAAGAAGGGAGCGAGGAGTTCCTGTATGTGAGCGCTTATCAGCAGGTCAAGGCGTTTGCGAAGTTGACGCTTGAGGGCAAGGAGATATGGACGAAGCGTGCGCCTGAGGAATCCAAGATTTACAATCAAGAGGAATACACAGCACCGAAGAAAGTCTGGGGTAGGGATCGGTTCATGCCGACGAATTTTGCATTTCTGCCCACCGGAGGCTTCCTGCTTGCGGATGGTTATGGTGCGTTTCACATCCATCGTTACGACGACAACGGCAAATGGCTTGGATCCTTTGGCGGAGCTGGCGAAGGGATGGGTAAGTTCAATACGCCGCATGGACTTTGGATCGATGATCGAGATGCTTCCAATCCGAAGATTGTGGTAACGGATCGGGCGCACAATACCCTTCAGATTTTCGATTTGAGCGGCAAGTATCTGGAGACCGTAAGCGGATTTGGATTGCCGGCCAATATCGATTGCAACAAGGATCTGCTTCTTGTTCCTGAGCTTGGTGCGAGGGTATCGCTATTGGATCGAGGTTATAAGGTGCTTGCGCAGCTCGGGGGCGATGTCGATCGAGTTCGGGATACCAAGGGAGTGCGGGAGGACGAGAAGATGTGGTTGGATGGGAAGTTTGTTCATCCGCATGACGCGTGTTTTGATCGAAATGGGAACATCTTGGTCGCCGAGTGGGTGCGAACAGGTCGAATCACGAAGCTTGAGCTTATCGGATAGGATTGAATCGACCGACCGATTCTTGCGTGTATTGAAAGTTGGCTGCAGTGTTTTTTCGCCGGAAAACGCTGCAAATTCGGGGGCTTGAGAGCTCCTATCGCTCCTTGCATAAGCAAAACAAAAGCGTCTTGCGACTTGTTTGAGCCTTCTAATAGAGGGAATTCTCCAAGATTTTTCTTTCGGTTTCTTCTGGAAAAGTGCTTGTTTGGCACGGCTATTGGGGCACCGTTACGGGTTAGTCGTCTGGTTCGTAACGTTCCGAATCAACGGGACTTAGCGACCATCGCGGTTTTGCTAGCAATCCTTGTTTAATTCTTTAGGAATGGTGGATTTGGAAGCAACTGTGGGTTTTTTTCGGGCGAATCAAGAGCGATGGTGGGTAGACGGAGCGGTTGTACAGTTTGGGTGGGAACCTATACTGGCCCCACTTATCGGACGCCGGTGGATTTTACTCAGTCGGCAAACTCACCGATTTCGGCAAAGTTTCGCAGCGATGATCCTCGTAGGAGAATAGCTGGGTGGCTCAGGGTCGAGTCGGGTGATTTGTTGGCAAACCACTAGCATGACACCTCGATGAATTTCGAGTAGGGTCCGCTGGCATGCATGAGTCGCAAGGCCGTGCCTCCCTGAAAACGGGGGTACTGGTGGCAAGATGGACCTTCAAGGCTCTCGGGGCTGTTTTTTGGTGGCCCGAGCGAGCCGAGCGACTTATGCGATTGATTTTTACTTGTCCCGAAGAAGGAAAGGGGTCCCCAGTATGTTGCGTCGAGCAGCTTTGGCGGTATTGTTTGTTTTGGTTGGATTTGGAATGGTTCGGGGTGCTGACCCAGCGGGGGTTACGCCGACGAGGATTTCCGGACCGGAGATTCTCCCCTACGAGGTGGCTTATCGCAAAGCCCGCGACGAGCGAAAACCGCTTCTAATTCTTGTGGGAGCCGAATGGTGTCCCGCTTGTAAAACGCTAAAGGCGGATACAATTGTGCCCATGAGGGAGTCGGGAGCACTCAAAGAGGTGGTCTATACCCAACTCGACAAGGATGCCCAACCGGAACTAGCGAGTGAGGTAATGCAGGGCAAGATATTGCCGCAACTGGTGGTGTTTTGTGAAAGCGACACTGGTTGGAAGCGTTTTTCGCTTACTGGAATGCAAACCGAGAATCGGGTCAAGGATTTGATCCGAAAGGCATCCGAGGCGCTACCGACCCGTCGCTAACCCTTTGGATACTGGTAGGCTGTCGGTAAAGAGATTTCAATCGATGTTGTTCGGCAAATTTCAAGGTTCAGTGCGAGAGGGGGTCCCTTTGGCCCCTTATACTTGGTTGCAACTTGGAGGGCCAGCGAAGTATTTCGCCGAGCCCTCGGATGTCGAGCAACTGCAGCAAATCGTTCGGCTTGCGACCCAAGAGGGGATTCCGATCCGTGTTTTGGGTGGTGGTTCGAATATTTTGGTGCGTGACAAGGGGTTCGACGGACTGGTCGTACACCTTACTGCACCTTGTTTCGAGAAGATCACTATCCAGGGCAACATGGCTGAGTGTGGTGGGGCGGCGCGACTAGCTCACTTGATAACCGCAAGTGTAGGAGCGGGACTCGGGGGGCTCGAGCACCTTGTTGGTATTCCGGGAACTGTCGGTGGGGCTTTGCGTGGCAACAGCAGCACTGACGAGGGGGATATTGGCAGCTTGATGGCGCAAGCGACATTGCTGACGCGGAAAGCAGAGATTGTAAAAGTGTCGGCCAAGGACGTGACCTTTTCGCATCGCCGTAGCAGTTTGGACGAGTTGATGATTCTCGATGCGACTTTTGAGTTGCAACCCGGGGATGTTCGTCAACTGACCAAGCGCGAGCAAACTTTTTGGATCGTCAAGCGGAGCAAGCAGCCGAATTATCCAACGCGTTCGGCGCTGGCATTTGTCGATCTCGATGGGGTTTCGGCTGGAGAGTTGCTCCAACGCAGCGGTGTCAACGGAATGATCGAGGGCAACTCTCAGCTCAATTCGACGTATCCGAATTACCTAACGGCCAACACGGGTGCGACAGCCGATCAAATCATCAGCGTCTTGGAACGCGCCAAGAAGATCGTCTTGGACAAGACGGGGTTTTCCCTGCAACCCCATTTGGTCGTTTGGTAACGCATCCAAGCGGACGCGATGACCAAGTGCGAGGAGTTGACTCAATACTGTTCGCGTTAGAGCAAGCTTGGATCGCTCTAAGTCACTTCAGTAGTCTGGTTTTGTTATCGCCCGCTGGACGGAGATGATCCATGATGAGTGGGTACGCAACCTACTTGAGAACAACCCAAAGATGGTGCGGTCTACAGGGTTTAGGCTGATCAGTGTAATACAAGTTCTGGGGCATCGAAATCGCATTATGGAATTTCGAATCAACGTGATCGGAGCCTCGGGCAGCGGCACCTCTACACTGGGCCAATCCGTTGCCTTAGCCTTGGATATTCCGTACTTCGATAGTGACGACTTCGCCCCAGCGCCACTTGCGAAATCATCCTCGGTCACCAGCAGGTAACTCTCCTGTGCGATACGTGGTGAGTTACCGAGCCAAGAGCAAACCACATGCAATGGGAACTCGCGTTGGAGTTCTGTTTGCCTGCAGCTCGCATCGAGTGGAACAATCGTGGCCAACCCGAGACGCCGGCGAGGCGCAGGAGTCGCGTCATTTCGGTTCGTAGATTCGAGTTCTTCCAACCCATCGCTGTGTTGGCTGCGGATTGTCGTGGATTTCTCCGAAATCCACGACTGCAGACCTCGGAGAGATCCGCAACATTCGCCAAAGATCTCGGACGTTTCGTCGAGGATAAGGTGCAGATCGAACAGTTTCATCATTTGCAATGAGATCGGAAGAACTCTGCGATCTCCCGTTTTCCGACTTGGCCTGCAGTTGTCTTTAGTACAAGATCCACGAGTTGGTCATCGTTGGCGATCAAGCTTTCGTCATTGATCTCCAGGAAGATCAGTGAAGCTTCCAATCCTACACGTTTATTTCCATCAACGAACGGATGATTCATCACTAGATGGTAAAGATACGCAGCAGCCATTTCAAAAAGGTCTGCGTACAAGTACTGACCGCCGAAGCTCGCCTCGGGTTGAGCGATGGCAGATTCAAGCAGACCGATATCTCGGATACCGTGACTACCGCCGTAGGTATCGATTTGATTTTGATGAGATTCGAGGATTTCATCCAGGGTAAGAAACACCACGGGCTATTACTCCGCGAGTTTTTTGAAAGCCTTGGAGTGTTTTGAATTCACCTTGGCTCGCGCTGCGCGAACTTTCGATTTACTGTCATCGGAACTGACGGGAGCGATGCGAATGGACTTGCCATCTGTGGTCAATTCGACTTGGGACTCAGGAACGATCTTGAGCAAATCCAGAATGGGACGGTCGATGACAACCGCCCAGCTGTTCCCATGTTTCACCAAATTCTTAATCATCACCTACTCCACGCTACAATCGATACCGACGGTCGACCAATGTAAGTACATGATTGCTTTCGAGTTCCCCGAAGTCAAGGGACTTACGTCATTCTCTAGCGACGAGGCAGACGATTGGCCTTCCTGTCTGCGATTTCACGGCTACAGCCTTTTGAACTGTCCAAAAACATTGGGAATACACCAAAAATTCGGTTCCTGTCCTCTCCGCTCAAAAACCCTGGTTTTCCTTGAGTTTTTCGCATTTTCGGCCAGTTCCTTTGGCCGTCTGTAGCACCTTGACTCGGTGCATGGCGGAATGCGGCGTTGCATTTCGCGTCGCGCTGCCCAAATCGAGTCGTTTTTCGAGTCGCGCGAGTCGCCAAAACACTGGGGGTTTGCATGTTCCGGTTTGGTACCGACCCATGTCGGTGGAGGCGGTAGGATTCGAACTAGGTGTTTGGCCATCGGGTTTTGACCAAGCACCCGCCGAGCTCTCCGCGATCGATTTGCACCGATCCCCCGTGCTGCTGTAGGATCCGATGGACAATGGCTAATCCCAACCCTAGCCCCGAGTGGGGCGATGCTTGCTGCGGTTCTTGCGACTTAGGATCGATTCGCACGAACGGTTTCATCACTTCACTACGCATCGCCTCTGGGATCCCCGGTCCATCATCCTCAACGTCTATGCAAATATACGATAGAACTCCCCTTTCAGAAACGGATTCTTGAACCTCGGAGATACCGATTCGCAGCAGCGATTTTGCATAACGGGCCCCATTGGAGGTCAGATTGCCAAAGGCGCGTTGAAAGGATCGGCGATCTGCCAACACTTTTTTGCTCGAATCCCGATCGGCAAATACCATCTCGATGTGCAACTGAGGATACTCGATTCGCAACGTTCGCAATATTCCCTCCAAGGCCAGGTCGATGGTGATGAGCTCCTTGTTCTTGAGCGGTTCGGCCTGCTCGTTCTTGATATAAAAGAATACCTCTTGAACAAGCGTCTCGATGTCGTCGATCGACTGGAGCATGACTGGCAGCGGTGAATCGCTCCCCTGGCTTGCACTCGCTTTGGGCAAGAGTTCCGCTGCGAATTTCAAACGCGCTAGTGGAGTCCGTAGCTCATGGGAAACGACCTGCAAAAGCTCCTTTTGTGTTCGAATGACGCTCTCGGTCTTGGATGCCATGGTGTTGAATGCTAAAGCCAGTTTCTTGGCTTCCCCAAGATTGGGGGTATTGACCCTAGCGCTGAAGTTCCCATCCGCAATTTCCACGGCCGCCTTTTCGATTTTTCGAAACCTGCCAGAGACTTTAAAGATCATCCAGCCCAGGACGGTCGAAGACGCTAGTAGCCAGACGAGAACCCCTTTTTTAAAAGCAACCTGCGCATAATCTGCGACTTCTGGCAACGGTCCCATGCAGAGCACTTGTCTGGAATCCCCAAGTTCGAGGGCGACAAAGCTCCCATCGCTAGACTGGTAGAAGATACTCTCATGGTGAACCTTCATCTTTTCCGAGACTCGATCAGGTAAACTCTGACGCTGCTCGATGCGAATCGGAACTCGAAACTGACTGGAGTAGCTGCTAAGGGTTGCCTGGCTATCTCGGGAGGATTCCAACGCCTCACGAACGACTTTGAGCCAGCTATCGACCTGAACCTCGATGAATCGATTGGACAAATCACCCATTGGGCCGTAGAGCAGGTGGTGCTCATTGTCCAACCGAACCCCAAGATAATCGATCATGCCATCGGAGTAGCGATAGATAAACCCATCGGGTTTACTCAGACGCACCCGATCCGATTCCGAAAACTCTGTATTGGCCCGAATGCCGATTGGCACAAGGCTCTTCTTATGGAACTGAGCAAGCTTGGTAGCCTGTGACTGTGGGTCGCAAGCAACGAGTTCATCGGCGAGGAAATCAAGCTGATCCAGGTGCACTCGGGATAGACCTGAAATCACCCGATTGCGATCCGAATAGACATTTTGGAAAAGTATCCCCTCCATGGTCCACTTGACCGCGAAAATGAGAACTAAAAAGACGATTAAAACCTTGATGAAAAATCGAATCATGGATAATCCGACAGCATGTAGCCATCCCCATACACCGATTTGAGCCGCACCGGGTTCTTCGGGTCCTGCTCGATCTTGCGTCTCAATCGCAAAACATGCATATCGATGGAGCGATCCCCGAAATCGTAATTTTCGCTTAGATGAACGCCACTGAAAATCGCTTCGCGGCTCGTAAGCCTATTCTTGTTTCTTGCCAGAACAAGCAGGATGTCGAACTCGGCATTCGTAAGCTTGATCGGCTCCCCAAGCAACTCCAGCAATCTGCCTGAAACGTGAATCACCAGATCACCGACCACGAGAACTTCGTTCGGTGCGTTTTCATTCAAGCCGTATCGTCGCAGGTGAAGTTTCAACCGGGCGACGAGCGCCATAGGGCGGACAGGTTTGGACAGAAAATCGTCGGCTCC
>JAJTFC010000128.1 GCA_021298315.1 Planctomycetaceae bacterium | reverse complement strand
TCAACGACCGAAGGCCCGAGTTTTGCCGCTTTTTGCGATGCAACTTGAATCAGCGGTACGAGCGAATCTCGCAACTGAACGAAAATTCGCTGGACTTGATCTGTCGTTGCCCCCTCTTCGTAACTGTCGAGCATCACATCGTAGCGGGACTGACCCGGTAGGGCCAAGCAGTCCGCCTCCTGACGCTTCAATTCAAGGATCCTCTCGAGGTGAGGCAGAAAACTTTGAAAATCATCGGACAGCTTGGCTTCTACCCAAACCTGTTGCCCAATGCTCGTCGCATGGGAGATCTCTTCGACAAGCGCTTGCGGCAACTTACTGCAACGATCGAACTCTCGCTTCATGCACCGAGCGATGACATTCTCAGGACTAGAAGGATCTTGCCCAGCGACTTGGTCGCCAAGCTCGATAAGCCACTGACCGAGCCTTTCGTCGACTCGATGCTGATGGACCATTCCTGCAAGCTGTGTTAATTGCTCGGCGCGATACTCGGCGGCACTCGCTGGCAAGCCGGTATTTTGATCCCATTCGAGCATCGACATCGTCGATTGCAAAAGGGCTGTTTGCCTGACGTGATTAAGTATTTTCTCGAAGACTTCGCGAGCCATAGAGGTCCTTGGTATTTAAGCGGTTAACTGAGATCCGATCGGAGTTTGTCGCGTTGATGATCGATCTGCTCGGCGGTGGCCCCAAGATTCCTCAGGATTGTTTCTGCCATCGCCAAGGCGACTTCGGATTCCTCCGCGATGACTTGATCTGCACCTTGCTTGAGCAACTCTTGGCCCTGACTGATGTAAGCGGATCGAACCAAGATCTGAATCGATGGATTCAAAAGCTTTGCCATTTGAATCACGTTCGTCGCTTGGTGGATATTCGAGGCGCTGAGGATCAAGCTCACGGCCGAGTCGACCCCGGCGGCTTTAAGCGTTTCGACGTGGCTTGCATCCCCCAAGACGACGCGATGGCCTGCGGTGCGGATCGACTCGATGTTCGAGGGATTGATCTCGATGATCGTCGCCGCAATACCGTTCTGGGACAGAAGTTTGGCCGCCGTTCGACCGACTGGACCATAGCCGATCACGACGGTTCGAAACTCGCTGATCGGATCGCTTGATTGCTGACCATCGATAGCGATCGCAGGCAGCGTGCTCAGGGGTACTCGAGGGACACTGAGCCATCGCAGTTTAGAACTGCGCCTAGCATAACTGACTATTGGATCGATCGCCATTTGCAAAAGTGGGCACAGTGCGATCGAAAAGATCGATACAGCCACAAGCACATGCTCGAGGGACTCAGGAATCAAATCGTACTTCTTGGCCAAACTCGCAACGATAAAAGAGAATTCACCAATCTGTGCAAACGCAAGACCCACGCGCAAAGCCGACTTGAGCTGCAAGCCCAACAAGAGCATCAGCCCGATGGCGATCGCTGGCGTGACGATCATGGCTATAGCCAGGATGGCGAAAAACAAACTCGGGGTATCAAAAAAAACGATCGGATCAAAGAGCATGCCCACTGAGACAAAGAACAAGGCGGCAAACGCATCGCGCATCGGCAAGGCATCGGCCGTGGCTCGAACGGAGAAATCACTTTGACCGATCACCACTCCGGCAAGGAAAGCCCCAAGGGCCATCGATACGCCAAACCCTTTCGACGAAATCAGCGCAAGTCCCAGAACGATCACCAGGATCGTCAGGGTAAAGAGTTCTCGAGACCGTGTCTGGGCGATGCGATGGAGAATCTTCGGTATGAATTTGCCGCCCAAGAAAAACACCGCCAAAACCAAAACCGCGATTTTCAGCGCAGCGATCTCGATGATCCCGATGAGATTCAACCAAGAAACACCTTCGATCCCCTTGAGGTTCGGTAGCAAAACCAACGCAAGAACCGCCAAGACATCTTGGACGATCAACCATCCGATAGCCAAGTTTCCTGTGGGTGTTTGAAGCTCATTGGCATCGGATAAGAGTCGCGTGACGACCACCGTGCTTGCAAACGACATGGCAATTCCCATGACCATGGCCTCTTGCCACGAATAGGAAAACCAGAGCATCAGCAGGAAAGTTGCAAGGCTCGATCCTAGGCACTGAAGCAGCGATCCGGGGATAGCGACTTTGCGAACCCGACCCAACTCGTGCAAATCGAAGTGGAGTCCAACATCAAAAAGGAGCAAGACGACCCCGATCTCGGCCAATTGAGCTGCGATCAGAGGATCGGCAGTAAAGCCAGGCGTCGTCGGCCCGACGACGATCCCCGCCACAAGAAACCCTACGATTGGCGAGAGTCGGATCAGATGACAGACATAGCCAAGCACCAGCGCGGCGGCAAATCCTCCGGCCAGTGTCGAGATGATGTCAAGCTCATGCATCAGCTATTTTTCGGACGATTGCGGATGCGGAACATCTCTTGATAAGGAAGAACGATGCCGCCATCGATTGAAAGAGTCGCACCGGTGATGTAATCACTCCGTGGGTCGCACAAGAAGACCACGCCGTGGGCGATGTCCTCAGGTTTGGCGAGCCGTCCCCATGGCAGATTGCTGCCGTGCTGCTGGAGTTCATCCTCGAAGAAGAATTTTCGTTCGCCGGGGGTATCGGTCCAACCGGGATGAACAAGGTTCACGCGGATGCGATACTCGGCAAGTTCCACTGCGGCGGTTTTGGCGAGTTGATCCAACGCAGCCTTGGCCATGTTATAAGCCGTAGCGCCTGGGATCGGTTTGTAGGCATGCGGAGAAGAGATAAAGACCATATTTCCTTGGATCTTTTGGTCGATCATTTGGTTGGCCACCGCTCGGGCGAGATAATAAGGCCCCCACATGCAAACATCGATCGTTTTGCGAAAACCATCCATGTTCGCTTGATAAAAAAGTTCGCGATCAGAGAATGCGGCATTCGAGACCAGGATGCTCACAGGCCCGAGTTGCTCTTTGCACTTTTGAACCATCGCTTCGACGGCAGCTTGGTCAGACACATCGCCGACAAGCGGGATCGATTTGCGGCCCATGGCGAGGATGGCCTCGACGGTTTCGGTCGGTTCGCGAAGATCATTGACCGCCACGTTGGCCCCTTCGGCGGCTAAGGCTTTGGCGATTGCGGCGCCTATGCCGCGTGCCGCTCCGGAGACGATTGCTGTTTGTCCTTCTAAAATCTTCATCGGTTCACTTGCTGCCGCTAGAGTCTAAAAAGTAGTTCGTTGCACTCCGGCAGTTGGATCAGTTGTCGCCACCATCGAATTCGGGTGACCCCTGGTTTGCGCCGGGTCTTTGACCTGGTCGTCGGCCTGGTTGTTGACCGTCCGGAGAGATTCTTTGATTTTGAGGCGACCTTGCATTTGGGTCTATAGCATTTTGGGGTCGAAGCATATTCTTGAGGGCTTTTTCCAAAGCCTTCGTGCTGGTGTTGCCTACCTTGAGCACCTCGACGGTTTCATTGCGTTTTGCCTTTTGGTCAAGCTCCTCGATCATCTCGCAAACGAGCTTCAAGAGGTCTTCGCCCTTGGCGCTGACGATGATGGTGTTGGTGATCGCGTCGACACCAAGGCTCAGTTTTCCTGAAAAATCGTAGTTCATTCCTCCCTCGGAGATCGAATCCTCCGAGCGGTGTTTGGATTCTTTGCTTGCCCCTCCCTGCCCTGAGTCCTGTTGGTTTCGGGCCAAGGCTTTGTCGTTGGAACTCAACAGATCCCGAAACGCATCCTTGATTGCATCGGAGATGTTTTGGGCTTTGGAATATTCAACCTTGACGGTTTTGGTGAAACGCAGATTCTGCTTGTCTTGCTTTTCAGGTTTGTCCCAAAGATCGATGAGTCTTTGAATCGTCTTGAGCTGCAGGTCGGTTGCTCCGCTGACAAGCAACGTGTTGGAATCCGAATCGGACATGAATTTCAATTTGCGTTTTTTACCTAACTGAGGTTCATCGTTGTCCTTTTTGGGAGCGTCCATGTCAAAGATCCAGCGAAAGAGAATGTCGCTGTCTTTTTTGCCCGAATCGTCCTTGAAGTAATCCTCAAGGTTCAGCTTGATCCAATAAGGTCGAGCATGTTTGATTTGAAAAACGTCGTATTCTCTTTCGGGTGGAGCGTTGGTGATCATCCACTCTTCGAGTTGATCTAGGGCCCGTGTGTCGGAAGATTCCAAAATCAGATTCCCTTGCTCATCGAAGCGAATCTTGATCGCATTTTTTGGCGCAGAGGTGGACTCTTGTTGGGTCTGCTGAGTTGTGACCAAGAGACCCTCGAGAACCGAACCGTTAGCCTCAGCAGATGGACTTTGGCCGACACTGTTGATATCCGGCAATTTCAGATCAGGCTTTGTGGGTGCAGGCTGCCCGGGAGTTGGCTCTTTGAAAAACTCCGAATCGTCGGGAATTTCAAGCTCGATGCCCTTTTGATTCCAAGTCTTCCTGAGCTTTTCAAGATACTCCTTCATCTGGGGACTGCGATTCCCTTCGATCACTCGCACCGCTTGTTGGCTACGAGCCTCCGGTGGCAGTTCTCCAAGTTTCAACAGTAGCTTGCGAATTTCTTCGGCCTCGATTTCGTTGGCCCAGAGGATCAATTGATTGCTGTTGGCGTTGACACCGACTCTCAATGAGTCTTTGGACTTATCGTCCCGATTGCGTTGCGAGTAAGGATCGTAGAAGAACATCCTTCGCGACGAATCGTCTTTTTTGTCCTGTTCGATGCCCATGAGCAAACGAATCGTCCCGGCAACCTCATCGGCCCTCAGTCGCCTGAGGGTGATGACTTCAACTTGCCGAGCAGAACCGTCAAGCTTCTTGAGGGTTTCTTGGATCGTCAAGTGATCGGCCAAGGAGGCATAGGCGATCATCGATTTATTTTTTTCGTCGGGTTCCAATCGCGTGGTTGGTTCAAGCACGTTGAGTGCAATCAAGGATGTGACGAATTGCTTAGGATCGATGCTTGTTAAGCGATAGACTTTCATCCGTGTCGTGAGAGCTTGGTATTGCTCGTTGGGGTTTGGCACATCGACTCGGGCGATAAAAGCGGCGATGATCGCCATCTTGTCTGGAGGAGCATTGACGATGACGCTATTGCGCCTGGCGTTGGCGATGAGATAAACTTCGCTGCGAGTGGACGTCGGAGGCTTGGGTGCCCCTTGTCTTCCTTGCTGAGCGGCCAGTTGCTGCTGGATCATCATTTGCTGTTGGGCTTCCATGTCCTCAGGGCTCATGCGTCCGGGTTGGGGTGAGACGCTTTTGGCCGGCTCGAGCTTCAAAAACTGGGCTAACTGTTCGCGGACTTCGGTCGCTCGAACATGTTCGAGTTCGAATTCGCGGGCCAAGTTGTTAAGCACGTCGTCGGATTGTTCTTGGCTTAAAATGCGGTGGATTTCAGCTAAATTCGCAGCCGTGTCCATCGCTTCGAGACGATTGGTTTTGCTCAGCGCCCGGATCGAACCGTTAGGACTGATCAACGATTTGAGTTCCTCGATGAGATCCTTGGCGATCAATGAATCGAGCTTGTAAGTTGTCCTAACAAAACGGTTCGCAGGAAGCGAATCGAGCTCGGAGGGCTCGACGCGAGGAACTAGCGATCCGTTGATCTCCTTGGTCTTTACCACCTGCAAAACGCCTGGAAACTCTAGGATCGTAAATCCTCGGGCCAGCAGATGTCGGTTGAGCATATCGCGGGTCTGGATCAGGGACATTTTGCCGGGCGTAGCGATGCTCAGCAGATCCGCTGGGAGTTCTTGCCAATCCAATGCCAAACCCGAGACATCGGCGACCCACTGCAAGACATCTGGCCAAGCTTGATCGCGGAACTGAAACTCGATCATCCCTTGGTCATCGGGTTTGATTTTAAACGGGCGGGGATCAGGAGCGGGCTTGGGCTCTGTAGGACGTTTGATCGTCTTTGGCTCTGTGGTGGCTGAGTTGGGGTCTGCTTTGCCAGGGCCCTTGGGTTGTCCAGGTGCATTGGGATCACCCGGTGCCCCTTGCCCGGGTGGTTGGCCTTGCGGGCCGCCGGCTTGCTGCTCATTGGGGTCTTGCGCAAAAACATTCGTCAAGCCGCACAGAATCGCGGCAAGCAGCAGGCTCCGTTGCCATCGATGATTTATGGTTAAGAGGATATTCGCAAGGTTCATCATTTTATAAAGTTAGCCGACTTGGGTGATCGCTGGGTAGGTGTCTTGCAGGATCCACCAAGCGATGATGGCCAATGCAATGGCCAAGAAGATCGTTTGGAGAACAAGCCTGCTGGATTGGTTCGAATCGAAATCGCTAAAACTGGACTGACTGAAGGTGGAGTAAGGGTTGGCTGGGTTGTCCTCCAGATCGATCCCGAAGGCAGCCGAGGCTGATTGGGGCGAGTTGGTTGCTGAGCTTCTTGGAGGAATACCTCGGGTGGACGTGGTTAAGCCTTCGCGATCAGAGCCAGTCGCTTGAATGTTTTGTCGATCGCTCGGATCGTAAAGTGCGTATAGCCGAGCCAAAAAGGATTGGGATGGTAGACTGGATGGAACTTTGTTTTCACCTGAAAGTTCGCGAGCCAAGATCGAGTGAATCGAAGCCAACTCGGCGAGCATCGCATTGCTCGCTATACACTTTCGCTCCATGGCAAAGACTCGATCGAGCGACATCGTGCCATCGAGGAATTCGGAGACATCGTTGGGGGAACAGGTCTGCTCGATTTCAGCAAGCTCGCTTGCAAGCGGCTTGGGCTCCAAGACAGCCTGATCGATGCGGCTGGCTAAATTCTGAGCCGTCTGGCTATCTCGGAACTTTTGACTGAGCTCTTCGTGGGCTTTGGGTGGAAGCACTCCGTCGCGGTAAGACAGCAAGGTTCTCAGAGTAAGTCGCATGTTTAGCCCCAACACAAGATTCTTCGATGGCCCCGGGAAGCTCCCTATCCTATTTAATCGCAGATTGAAGGAGGAGTTAAAGGCTCTGATTTTGGTTAAAAATCTGTTATTTTGGGTCCGGTTGCCCTCCCAGAGCGAAATGCAACTTGGCCTCCGAAGCGATGAAGAACGAACCGGTAATGATATGCACCGCGGTTTGGGCTTGCTGGCCGGAGACCAGCGGCTCTTGGCTCAATGCCATTGCAGCTTGAAGGTCATTGGCTTGGCGGATTTCACAACGTCTCGTCGGATCGGATTGCTGGGCGATCGATAGAAGCTTTTCGACGGGTGTAAAGCGAGGATTCGAATGGTACTGGGTCAGGATGATTCGGTCGGCAAATTGCGTTAGGCGATCGAGCATCTCGGAAGCTTTTTTGTCTTTCGAGCAGGCGAAGATGACCGATTTTGGATGAACTGGAAAGTAGGTAGCTAGAGTTTCGATCAGAGCCTCAATCGATGCTTCGTTGTGGGCTGTGTCGAGAATCCAACACGGGCTCTTCGAAAGGATTTCCAATCGTGCGGGAACCTGGGTGTTGGCAAGCGATCCGGCCAGAGCATGATCGCTTAGTTGCCAACCCAATTCTTTGAGTTTATCCCACGTCGCAACCGCGATCGCAGCGTTGTCGGCTTGGTGCTTTCCAAGCATGCGAAGGGAGAATGGACCGGCAGAGTTGCGAGAATCCGAGTATTCGAGAATCGCCGAGAGGGCTTCTGGGATAGGCTTCCATTGCGAATGAAAATCACGGCCCAATTGCCGGAGTTGGGAGCTCTCCTGGGTGGCTTTTCGTTGGATGACTTCAAAGGCCTCCGGCTCCCTGGCTCCACATATCACGGGGATCGAAGATTTGATGATACCAGCTTTCTCGCCGGCGATTTGAGCAAGGGTGTTGCCGAGTTGCTGCTGGTGGTCGTAACTGATGCTCGTGATGATGCAAATTGCCGGAGAGCAAACGTTGGTGCTATCGAGTCGGCCTCCAAGACCGACTTCGATGACATTCACATCCGTTTTATGGTTGCTAAAGGCGAGCCATCCGATGGCAGTGGTCATCTCGAAGAAGGTTGGTCGACCGTGCGGACTTTGAGTGCAGGCCTCTTCGGCTGGACGTATCTGCTGGAGGATTTCGACCAATTCCTTGGGCTCGATCGGTTGGGAGTCAACAACGAATCGCTCCTCGATATCGAGCAGGTGGGGAGAAGTGTACAGACCGGTTTTCATTCCGTTTCGGCGGAACGATTCGGCCAGGAGCCATGAGACAGAGCCTTTGCCTTTGGTTCCTGCGATATGGACCACAGGGGCCTGGAGCTGAGGATTACCCAGCAAATCCAGAAAGTAGGCCATTCGGTCGAGTTTGAAGTTGTTTTGGTTGTATGGCCGATCGGTGGATTTTTCGTAGTTGATGCGATCAAGCAGGTGGTCTAATGCAGCTCGGTAGCGCGGATCTGTACGTTTCATGTCGCGATTATAGATGCCAAAAAACCCGCAGGCATCTGAAAACAGGCGAAAAAACACTCGCAAGTTACCCGGTTGGCACCAAGGGTCTGTGAACCGAAACTGGGGGGGGCTCGTAGTTCAAACATTCCCAGGGGAACGAGTGTTCTTTTCGGCCCCATTGTACTTGTCCTTTCACCTTCGAACGATCCCATGGCAACCTCAACGGACCTGGAAAACCGTCCCAGCACCTACGACAACGATCCGACCAAAACGATCGTTGAAACCCGCAATCTCGGCAAAGTCTACCGGGATTTCTGGGGCCGCAAAAAGGTTCAAGCTCTAAAGTCTCTGGACTTGGAAGTTCGCCGTGGAGAGATTTTTGGACTCCTAGGGCCCAACGGTTCTGGCAAATCGACGACGATCAAATTGATGCTCGGCCTGTTGTTTCCAACCCAAGGCCGCGTGTTTGTCTTTGGCAAAGAAGCCACAGATGTTTCCAAGAACGAGCGGATCGGGTACTTGCCCGAAGAGTCCTACTTGTACAAATTCCTCAACGCCGAAGAGACCTTGGACTTCTACGGTCGGCTCTTTGACATGCCAGCCGATGTTCGCCGAGAGCGAATCGAGAAGCTCATCAAGATGGTCAAGCTCGAGCATGCCCGTCGTCGGCAACTCAAAGAATACTCCAAGGGGATGACTCGCCGGATCGGTTTGGCTCAGGCGCTGATCAACGAACCGGAGTTTCTGGTGCTCGACGAACCGACAACCGGTTTGGATCCGCTGGGAACCCGAGACATGAAGGATTTGATCCTGCGTCTTCGTGACGAAGGCAAAACGATCTTGATGTGTTCGCACCAATTGGCAGACGTTCAAGATGTTTGCGACCGTGTGGCGATCCTTCACCAAGGAGAACTCAAGGAACTCGGTCGAGTCGACAGCCTTCTGAAGATTCAAGATCTCACAGAGATCCATGCCAGTGGCTTGTCGGAGGATACCAAGCGTCAGATTCGAGACATCATTGAGAAGTCTGGGGGCAAAGTCGATCGGATGGACAATCCAACGACGACCATGGAGGACTTGTTCCTCGAAATCGTCAAAGAGAGTGAGCAGCGACCGGGTCGTCGCGGTGGCCGAGGTGGCAATTAGTTTTTCGCGATTTATCCCCTAACTTGATTTTGAAATTGCACATCGGATCTCCTCATCATGCGGCTTAATCCCGATCACTTTTGGACCTATAGCGAGTGGCTGTTTCAGCAAGGTGCACTTTTTAATGGTGTACTGCTGGCAATGATCTTGTCGGTGCTTGGATTTCTTTTTGGCTACATCGTATCGGTGTTCAAGCATGGGCCATCGGAAGGGTTCCTCAAAGTCTCTCAAATCATCGGGCAACTCTTCACGGTGGATTTGCCCAAAATGTCGGCGCGTCGGATCTACGCGGTAGCCAAGTTGGCTGTCAAGGAATCGATTCGAAAGAAAGTTCTCGTGCTCGTAGGTATCTTCGTCGTCGGCATGATGTTCGCCGGTTGGTACTTGGACCCAAACGCGGAGTATCCGGCTCGCTTGTACATCTCCTTTGTGCTCACGGCGACAACCTACCTGGTTTTGCTCATGGCTCTGTTTATCAGTTGCTTTAGCATTCCAGCCGATATCAAGAGTCGAACGATTTACACCATCACGACCAAGCCGGTTCGACCCCTGGAGTTGTTCTTGGGCAGAGTGTTTGGCTTTACAGCGATTGGAACCTTTGTACTGGCGATCATGGGGCTTTTGAGCTACATCTTCGTCGTCCGAGGACTCGATCATGATCACGAAGTTGTTTCGCTCGATCCGACAGGCAGATCCGGCGAAACCTCGTTTGACACACGCCACCGACATACCTTCACACTGAATGCTGAAGGCCGTGGAACGACCAACGAGGTCAAGGGTCACCGTCACATTGTGACGAAGGTTGGCGATAAAGCAGTCGTTGGAGGACCGATCGACGATCTGACGGCTCGTATTCCGATTTATGCACGCGGACTATCGTTCACCGGACGCGATGGCGAGAAGAACGAAGGATACAATGTCGGTTACATGTCCGAGTACCAAAAATACATCGAAGGCGATTCGCTCTCGCGTGCCGTTTGGCGTTTTGAAGGTGTCGATAAAACGTTGTTTAAAGATGTCATCCTCTACGATCTGACAATCAGCGCTTTTAGGACTTACAAGGGGGACATCGTCACGCCAGTCGGTGGACTGATCCACTTTCGAAGCACAGATGGTCGAGTCAAAAGTGAAGATGAGCCCTTCAAGGTCAAAGAGTTTCAGGTAGACCGACGTTCGGTTCGCACGAAGCTCAAGGGGTTCATCGAGGACAAGCCAGCAGACTTGGATTTCTTCAATGACATCGCTGCCGATGGGAGCTTTGAAGTTGTCATTCGTTGCCAAGACCGTGGCCAATACCTGGGGATGGCTGCTGCTGACATTTACCTACGGCCAGCCGACTTGCAATTCTGGTGGAACTTTGTCAAAGGCTATATCAGCATCTGGTTGCAGATGTTCATCGTGATTTGCTTTGGCACCATGTTCTCGACTTTCTTGTCGGGTCCCGTAGCAGTCATCGCAACAGTTGCAGCATTGATCCTTGGGTTCTTTGGATTCTTTGTCGATGACTTGGTCAAGAACACCTCGAAGGGAGGCGGACCGATCGAATCGCTGATCCGATTGCCTACGCAGATGGGTTCTCAGATCGAACTCGAATTGGGGAATGAAAAGTTGCAATCGGCCATCTTCATGCTCGACAGAGGCCTCGTCACGGCAGTATCGCGGCTTAAGGATGCGGTGCCGAACTTTTCTCAACTCGACACATCGAATTTCGTAGCCTACGGATACAATATTTTCGGTGGGTTGCTCGGTCGTCATTTGACGATTGCGTTTTGCTACTTTGTATTGACGGCATTGGTTAGTTACTTCTTCCTCAAGACGCGGGAGATGGCGGCGTGAACAATCGTTCTTTGAGTCGGAAAATCATCTACATTTCGATGATGGTGGCCTTGCTGATCCCCTTGTTTTTCCTGGGCAAGCCGCCGACGAAAGGCTCTGGGCAAATCGCCGAGCTTCGCAGCCGATACTCCATGGGCCAAGCGGACCTTGGGAAACTCGATCCGGCCAGCGAAAGTATGAAGCTTGCCACTGTCGGTATGCGAGGCATCGCTGCGACGATCCTTTGGATGCAAGCCGACCACTTCAAGGAAGAAAAGTACTTTGACAGGTTCAGTGCAACACTCAACCAAATCGCTCTCCTGCAGCCACACATGATCAGCGTTTGGCAGCATCAAGCTCACAACCTTAGCTACAACGTTTCGCCTGAATTCGAAGA
>JAJTFC010000127.1 GCA_021298315.1 Planctomycetaceae bacterium | reverse complement strand
GTCGAGCTTTTCGAGCATCTGGCAAGCAAAGCTCAAATGGATCGATATCGATTTGGTGCAATGCTCAGGAACTCACTCAAGCTTAAGTCGCAAGATCGGGCAGAGGGGAGCTACACCGAGCCAGCCACTTGGAGCGACTACGGTTCCTTGACACCCGAGATGCTCCACCAGTGGAGAGTCCAACTGCTCCAGCTCAGCCAATAGCTTCCAACCCCCACGATGTCTAATTGCCAAAGTGGGGGCTTAGGGGCTATCCGACATCAACCCCGGCAAACCAAGCACCTCTTCCAAGTGCTCAAACAAAGGTAGCTTTCTATAATCCTGTGCATTCCTGAGGCTCGTCGGAACTCGGCTAGAGACCACGGCAAGCACTTCCGGGATATCGCAAACTCGTAAAACACCAGTCAACACGAACCCCTTGGTATAGGCCTCTGGGTCGAGCGAATGCAATTCCAAGGCTTCTATCGCGTTAGGTTCGAGCAGTGCAACATGCAATGCGTGTACGGATCGCTTTGGTCCTGCCTTGAGCCGAACTACGTCCATACCATGCTCTGAGCAGATCCCTCGGATCGCTTGCAATACCCCGGCGACCTGCCTACCTTCGAGCGACCAACCCACGAGCAAGTAGGATCGCCTCCAATGAGTTCCTGTCTTGTCGGTCGTATCCCACCGCCAAGGCCCAGTTCCTTCTGGAAACACTAAGTAAGTTGTCCTCTTTGGATCCGCTTGAGCAATAAGAGTTCGCCATGCTTGGCCGAGGATCTGCCCTTTGACCAATGCATCTCCATTGACTTTCTCACGATCCAATGCGTCTGGGTTGTTGGTGGTGGTCCAAGCATCCCAGAGCGACTCTTCGGCCAAGACCACCGTCGACTCGTCGGAAGGTTCGACCAAGGACTCGATCTTCAGAAGCGTTGCGCAGGGGATCGCTGCCGATTCGCATTCGACCTGGGTGATCGCCCAATCCCCTTGCGAAATCCTTCGATCGGTGTGGATCAGTTGCACCTTTTGCTCTGGCTTACGAGCGGGCTTGCCCGAATCCTCTTTTTGCATCGGAGCGAACTGAGGTAGCCGTCCGAAGACCGAGCCGGCGATTTCCTCTTGGATCGATTGGGATCGCGCAGACCATGCTTCCAGGTCACTCGGGAGTGAATTGTTTTGCGCCGAGGGACTCTTGGCCTTTGGCACAAACCAGTCTTGGACATCGGTTACCCGCTGATCGTCAGGTAGCCGATCAAAAACTTTTAAATCCTTCTTGGCAACGAGCGGAGTGGCAGCCCGCTCTATTTTGCGCTTCGAACCGAGCAGATGGCGATCCAACCAGACAAAGCAACCGAGTTGGAGTTCTTGGGTGTCTTCGTGTCCGCCGGTGGTCCATTGGATTCCTAAGTTGGACTTGGACTCTAAGCCGTAGACTACATGGACTTGCTGTTGGACACGAAAGACACCATCGAGAGGAAAAATCGGATCCTCGTCGGTGTTTCCGATCAGAAGCGCTCGTGGATGAACCAACGCGGCGAGGGTCGAGTAGTCCCAGCCGTATCGGTTATTCAAGAACATGCAATCACAGTGGCCCCGGATGACTTGGTCGATCACATGGTCCCTCAGGTCGGTGATGCCCGCGACGGGCACGGCGACTTGGATACGCTGGTCAATGGCGGCTGCATACCAGCTATAAGCTCCCCCGCCACTGCGACCGGTGATCCCTATCTTGGTCGCATCTACATCCGATCGGCTCACCAAATAGTCCACCGCGCGGATCGCATTCCAAGCTTCGACGCCTGCGGGAGTGTAACCTCGCGAAGGCCAATCCCAACGGTTCATACGGTAGAGGCCGTGATGGATCCCTTCGATCTCCCCGAGTTGGATCGTATCGATCGCCATCGAAACATAGCCCTGACGTGCAAACCAAGCTGGATGATGTTGGTAATGGGTTTTGTTACCGAGACTAACGCCATTTTCTTTGACTTGGCCATGCCCGCACACATAGAGCACCGCCGGGAGAGGGTTATCGATTTGCTTAGGGCGATATAGATTGGCGGTTACATAGAGTCCTGGACTACTTTGGAAGTGGAGCTTTTCGACGACGATGTCTTCGAGCTCGAGCACGCCGGTGATCTTAGCAGAAAGTTCGCTTGATCGTGCATCTAGATCAGGCAGGCCCAGCATTTCGACGAGTTGAGTTCTGAGGATATCCCGTTGGAGAGCCCATTGCTCTTTCGAGGCGAACTGGTTCAGATCATTTGCTTTTTCAATTTGCTCGACGCGTTTGGTGAGCAACTGTCGGGTCAGTTCAATCCCAGGATTATTTTCAGGGTTGGACGAGGATTGCTGGGCCCAGAGCGATTGGCCGATGACGACGATCCAAATCAAGGAGGCGATCCAATACTTTGACATAACGATTCATGGGTAATGATTTAGTGATAATGGCATACTTGCGATGGATTTTAATTGGTTTTTCCCTTGAGCAATAGAACCAGGTAGGAGTAGACGGACATGAAGCGTAAGCCTGCAAGCACTATGATGTTCCACCATGGCGCCCTCTCCTATAGAAGCGGAACGGCGCAAGTCGTCCGGTGAGTCTAAATATCCATTGGTTTCCTGAGTGTTCGAGCGCGGAACATTACACTTACCCCTTCACCGGAGGGCTTGCGCCCAACCGCTTTCAAAAACCCCTCGGCATGCGCCGAAAACCACTCAAATCCAATCTTTCCCAAAATGATCAAAATGTCGATTTGACGGTACTGGGCTTACGCCCAATACCGCTTTTCATGATACGGCATGTGGCTATCGAATCCTCGATTGATGAAAAGGGGATGAATTTGGAAGTAGCCCAGCCCCTATAGACTCGCTGGAAGAGTTATGCTGTTGGCGGTTATGCTTTCTAGCCGGGCAAGGCCCAGAGGAAGCTTTCGCTATTGAAACTTCGCATCAGCTACATCATGGAATCCAATCGTGCTCAGGCGACCCTTTCAGTCTTCATGGTTCGAAAACCTTTTCGACAACCTTTGGGCGATCACGGCTGCCTTCGGGACCTATTTTTGCATGTACATGTACCGCAAACCTTTTACGGCAGCGGCATTCAAACAAGAGACTCTAGGGTCAGATGCGATCGGGGATTGGGATCAAAAAGCGGTGTTGGTCTCGGCCCAGGTCATCGGGTATTTGCTCTCGAAGATCATCGGTATTCGCGTGGTTTCAGAAGCCCATCGCCAACAAAGGGCTTGGATCATTCTAGGGCTGATCCTATCGGCACTTGCCTCGCTCCTGCTATTTGCCCTAGTGCCCAGATCATGGCAAGCTCCTTGCATGTTCCTCAACGGACTCCCACTCGGGATGGTCTTTGGACTCGTGCTCGGATCACTCGAAGGACGTCGGATGAGCGAAGCTCTCGCAGCAGGGCTATGCGCCAGTTTCATATTGGCCGGAGGGGTCTCTAAGACCGTCGGCCAGTTATTGATCGATCAGACGCAAAAGCAACTCCAGTGGAGCCTGAGCGATTCGGAACGCTGGATGCCTTTTTTCGCAGGACTGTTATTCCTGCTTCCCATCTGCTTCTTTGTGTGGATGCTTCACCGGATTCCCCCTCCGACGCATTTGGATCAAGTCGCCAGAAGCCCTCGGGATCCGATGCGCAAGGAGGATCGCTGGCGGATCCTGCGAACCTATACTTTGGGTATCAGCGCCGTGGCCGCCATGTATCTTGTTGTAAGCATCTTGCGAAGTTTGCGGGACGATTTTGCTCGCGAGCTCCTGACAGGCTTCGGAGCTACGATTAAATCGACCGATTACGCGAGCATCGATTTTTGGGTGATGCTCGTTGCAACGCTTGCCAATGGTGCCGCAGTCTTGGTGAAAGACAATCGCAAAGCGTTGCAATTGGCGTTTGCTACCTGCCTATTTGGATTCACCGTCTTGCTGGCAACGGTTATTGGACACCGTTTTTGGCTGTCGCTCTCCCCGACGATGCTGATGGTTCTCATCGGTGCAGGTTTGTACCTGCCTTATGTCGCCGTCCACACCACGGTCTTCGAACGCATCATCGCTTGCACGCGAGACCGCGCGAATGTTGGATTCATGATGTATGTGGCCGACTCGGTGGGATATCTAGGTTTTGCAGTCCTGATTTTGGCCAAGAATTTTTTCATCGGTCAGATCGACGAGAAAAGGTTTGCCGAGCTGTTTCTCTGGATTTGCATGATCGGTGCGATCGCCAGCATTGTGGCGGTGCTTATCGCTTGGCATCGATTTCGATCGATCGAAAATCGATCTGTCTGATCTGTCTGATCTTATCTGGCGCTTTCCAAAAACGCGATCAAATCCGATAGCTCCTGGACGCTTAGTTGGCTTTCGAGTCCTGCGGGCATGATCGAGATGTTGCTCGGCTCTCGGAGCTCGATCTCGTTGACATCGATCGAGCGACGCTTGTCTGCGGCCGTCTGCAAGACCAGCTCTTTGGCTGATTCGGAAACAACAAGCCCTTGAACGACCTCTCCGTCTTGGAGTTGCAGTTTCGTGGTCCTATAAGCTTGTTCGAGCCTTGCACTTGGAAACAGGATTGCTTCGAGCAAGTCTCGTTTGGATCGCGACTGTCCGATCTTGCTCAAGACTGGACCGACGTTTCCTCCAACATAGCCCACCTGATGGCAAGCGCTGCAAGCTGCCTTCGAGGAGCGAAAAACGTGGTAGCCTTGTTTAGGATCTCCGTCTTTGAGTTTTCCGAGCCACTGCTGAACTTTGTCTTGAACATCCTGATCGGGTTGCGTCCAACTTTCGAGAGACTCCCTCCATCGCTTCTGAATCTCGGCTGGCCGATCCTTGAATTTCCCGAGTATCCCATCGACGCTAAGTGTTTTGGCCCCTGGTAACTTCGACACAGCATCGAGCAACTGGAGATCTTGCTCGGGCGTGCTTGATTTGGTGAAGGATTCGATGGCTATGGGTAGCTCCAGCGGGCCACAATGGGCGATTTGATTCACGAGCAACTCTCGTGAAGATGGAGACTTGAGTGTGAGTTTCGAGAGGGATTGCCATGCGAGTTCTCGACGAGCCTTGGAGTCCTGGGCATCTTGGTCTGCTGGTACAAGGGCTTCCTTGAGCATGGCAAGTTCGATCGATTCGTTGACCTCAGAGCCTTTTGGCATCACTGCAGCCCACTGGAGAACATTTAAATTCTTGCTCTCCGCAGGCATTTCGCTTTTTGCTGTTTTTCGCAACTTAGAAACGATCGCTTGTTGGATCGCTCGGGTATCCCCTTTCCAAAATCGGTTCTGCAAAGCGGTTTGCCAGTTGCTTGCTTGATTCTCGGAGGATTGCTCGATGAGCTTTGCGATTGGTGTGTTCCAAGTCTCCGGTATGGGCTTGGTCTCGAGTTTCGAGAGCAGGTTTGTAGCCACAGAATCGGAGTTGGCGAACCATTTTTCGGCC
Source organism: Planctomycetaceae bacterium (assembly GCA_021298315.1). Lineage (GTDB taxonomy): Bacteria > Planctomycetota > Planctomycetia > Pirellulales > Pirellulaceae > JBKCUI01. The sequence goes on along the minus strand of JAJTFC010000127.1, from coordinate 6,293 downwards.
ACCCAATTTGCCACTTCAGGTTTGTCTGACCAGCGGGCAAGCAGTGCCAGAAGCGGTTCGCTGAGAGGACTCTTGGTGTTGTCCATGCGCTGAGCGACAGCGTCCAGAATCGACTTGCTCCACTGAGGATGGGCTTCGAGCACACTGAGTCCGAATTCCGAGGTCTCTAGGTCATCGGTTAGTGCTAGTTGCAGTACCAAATCACCATACTGGTGTGTGAGTTTACCGCGATGCTCTAGGACCCGGACCAAGGCACTTGTCGAAGCGAAGATCTGTTTGGACTCTAAGGCTCCTTGGAGCGCATCGATCAAAGGTTTGTCTCGGGCTCCTTCGATCATGGCATAGATCAGAGAGTGAACCAATGTTCGATCCGAGTGCGAACTGTTGATTTGATTGAGAATTTCGGGTAACTCTGATTCGATACCGATGCGCCCGAGAATTTCTGCTGCGCTTCGGCGCAGTGATGCGTTTGGAGAGACCAGCAGCTCTGCGGCTTTGGGCCGAGCGTCTTGGATGCGATGTAGGGAAGCCAGGTGGCAAGCAAAAATCGCTACCGAGGGATCTGGATCACTCATCGCAGCGATCACGTGGGAATCCATAGCCTGCTGGATCGATATCCGCCGATCGGGACTATCGGGACAGAGCCCTTTGAGTCTATAGATGCCGCCGGTGGCGACCCGTTGGTCGGTTCCGGAACTAGGGCAACACAGATCGTACCATCCACCGGTATCGACGATAAGGATCGAAGCGTCGGAGTCGAGCAGGAGGTCGACGGGATGAAAGTCGATGCGATCGGAACTGACCAAAGGATAGGATATCGCTTGGTAGTGTGCTTGGTTGTGCTTTTTAAAAAGTGGATGGAGGCTGATTTGGTGCAGATTGAACTGCGCGCAGAGCAAGTAGCCTTGGGAGATACCATCTGTTGCATCGGGATCGGACGCTTTGGGCAGAGCGACTTCCGGGGAGAGAGAGCCTAGGTGCATCAATCCTGCGGGGGCAGCCGGGCCGAGTTCTGCCGTTGGACTCATCAGCGGCCCTGTACGAGGATGGCCATCGAGAACCGCGTGGGGTTTACCGAACAGGGCACCATACGTTGCTGCACCGATCCCATCGCGAAAGCCGTGGCGGGGGTGATGCAAAAAGGTTGCGCAGAAAAAGCGATCGCCGTTGGGGAGCCAAGCGATATCAACCAGATTATCCATTCCACCGGTCATGACCGGATCGATCGGACCACCGTCGGGATGTCGACGGTACAGGTGGGATGCTTTGCTTTTCCAAGCTTGCTTGGAAAGTATTTCGTGGGATTGCTCGGCAAAGGCGGCTTTGGCCCAATAGATCCAGCCGTCGGGTCCTAGCCATGGACCGTGCAAATCGTTGGCGCAACCGGTCAGAGTGGTTCCGTCGAACCAGACCTCTCGCTTTTCGCAAACTCCATCGCCATCGGAATCGGTGAACTTCCAAATCTCTGGAGGTGCTGTCACGTAGATGTCTTGGCCGATGCACAAGACACCTTCGGGGAAGCTCAATTTGTCGGCGACGACTTGCCGCTGATCGAATTTCCCATCCTTGTCAGTATCGCGCAGTCGAACGATGCGATGTGGGCGAGAGACGAGCTGTTGCTGGACGGTCTCTTTGGCTTTGATGTTCCAAACCGACTCGGCAAAGACGATCGATCCGTCGGGTGCGAACGTCGCGGCGATAGGCCAGGTGCAAAGCTCGTCGGAGGTAACTTTTTCGATCGAGCAAAACTCAGGGATCGAAAACGCGATCGAGTCGATTTGAACCCTCTTGGTCTTCCAGGGTGCAATCTGAATGTCTTGTGCCAGAGCATTGCAGACAAACAAGGCAAGACAAATGAGAGATTTGCAAAGCTTCAGCGCTTGGGAATTCATGATCATCGCCCGAAGGTAGGAGACGGTAAATAATAGAGATGCCGGCGCTTAGATTGTGGGGTGTCGATGGGGAATCCACAATCCCGCAAGGAGCTTTTGATTTGGATCTCAAGCTTCTAGCGATAGAGGGAACCCGATGGGTTTTCTAAGCCTTGAGGGCTTTTGGCCAATCTCGATTCGGTTCCTGTTCCATTTGGTAATTCATCCTCTGAGCTTCGGGGACGAAGAATACGGCTGGCGATATTTCCAGTGGCCGCTCCGATGGCTTGGGAGGCAGGGGCCGAGACCAAGGGGATCTCGTTGAGTTGGGGTGTGAGTGCTGAGGAGCCTAGGAGGGCTGTTCCTGTGATGTTGGCAAAAGTGTGCGAGACCATGGCCTGTTCGATGGTGGGATCGGCGTTTTGTTGCACGTAGGCTAAGGCGTCTTGAGTTACGGCGATTTGCTGACCGACGGGGGCGATGGGTACATAGCGAAGGGCGGCATAAGCACCGGGCCAGGGAGCTATCGAATGATTCTTGGCTCTTGCCGCTTCATAGATAGCTGCTGCGGGATTCTTCGAATTGATCGAAAGGGTTTTGGTATAGGGATTGTAGGCATCGAAACGGTAGACCCTTGGCGGAAACATGGCGTAGGCACCGACACGAGCGGCCCCATCGGTGTACTTCCATAATGGATGAATGTCGGGATTGGCTTCGAGACGTTTCCATTGCTCGATGGGATCATGATGATGGACTTCGACAATCACATTGTGTAGATCGTTGTCTTCGAGGTAAGTCATCGCGGCGATCAATGCATCTTGCTGGGTTGCCTCTGGGGGAGCTTCCACAGGTCCAAGCCGCTGGCTGGAGAGTTTCTTGCGCCAGTGACGAAACGCATCGCCAGGAGCGTTGACGAATTGTTCGAATCGATCCATGGTTGCTACCGGCCCACCGACGATCACCGGTGGACTCAGCGCAGAGTCTTTCGGGAGAAGCGACGTTTGATCTGTGCCGTATCGGTAGGGACCCAGCGAGCAACCGACACATGTGCATGCGATAGCCAAGGCACCTAGCAGGGCGATTATTTTGCTATCGCGAGTTGGATCAGAAGATACAGGGTTCACTTGGCTAGCATTCGATTCGATTCAAAGTGTTGCCGTTTAGTCGTTGGTTATCCTCGATCCGTTCGGGGCGTGTCTAGACAGAAAGATGGGAAGCTGCGTGGGAGTAGGCAAGCTAGGTTAAATGCGTTTCGACTGCTACTTCGGGAATTTCAGTTGCAGACGGAAAAACCCGCAAGTTTTAACAGGTCTATCGCCGAAACTCTTTTTGTTCGACGAGTCCAATCGTCTCAGCACAAGAAGGATTTAATCGATGTCCCGCAAGCGACACTACAAAGCATTTTGGATGGTTCTCACGGTAGCGGCACTTACGCAGGTCGGGTGCATCCACCTATCAAACATGGGCCTTGGTCCTTTCGGGGTTCCGATTCCGATTTCGCCGTACATGCAAGACAGTGAAGAGGTTCAGTTCCACATCCACGAGCGGTATGCTCGGGTACCGATTCTCGGTCCGATTACATCTGGAGCGCACGTGGCGATCGATCCTCCGAGCGATGACGAGGTGATCCATGCACTAGAGCAGGCCCGTCCGATTCGCGGCGGTGTCCCTTTCTTGCACGAGAAGCAACGCAATAAGGTGCGAATTACCAAGGTAAAGATTGCCGACTACGTTGATGATCCTCGGTTTGTTCCATTGATTGGTTTCGCTCAGTTGCACCACGCACACTACAAGTGCACGGTTTACTTTGAGGAACGCACCATCAACGGCTGGCCAGTACCTTATACGCTTGAGGACAATGAGTGTGTAGAAGTGATCTACATCGACCACAATCACTTCCACATGTGTGGCGATCCTGACACGGGTGCTTCAAGCCCCTACTAGCTTCAGCCTACGGACTGACAGTTACCAAAAAGACAAAACCTCCGCGAATAGAATCGCGGAGGTTTTTTTGTTGATAGGCTCTAGGCGGAAGGTTCGGCGTCTAGATGGGAATCCAACTCGGCATTGTTGGCATCGACGGCCCTTTTGATAGCATCATAGACTTCACGTCGGTGAACGGGGACTTCTTTGGGCGCTTCGACGCCCAGACGGACTTTATCTCCCCGGATTTCAACAACGACGATGGTGATCTCGTTATTGATTACAATGCTTTCATTCTTTTTACGCGATAAAACTAACATGACTTCCTATCCTCCTGTGTGGGGTGGTTCCCCAAATCCTTTTTGATGACTCGCTTGGGTTACGGTTGGTAGTTGTTCTTTAAGGTGACGCTAAAATCAGTGTGGTAAGTCTTTTCAGACCAACAGAAAAAGGCGAGACAAACACCCCAACTCTAAGACGACCGACTCGGTAGTCAAGAAAATCCCGCGCAACTGGATGCTAAAATTTTGAAAAAATCTGTTCGGCCTGCTATTTTTTCCCTAACCGCTACTCTTTAGAAAAGCCTTACAAATTCAGTCCATGCCAACGGAAAAATCGGTTGCTTCAAAGCAGGATCGCTCCATCGAACGTGGAAAAGTCCATTTTCCTGCCGGTTCGAAGACATCTTGGTCGCAGAAGTTTCACATCGATTTCCTAGGAGTTTTCTTAGTTTTTTTCCTTACTGGGATCGAGCGGGTTCCGGCCGTCAACGAGCCGCATTACTGGACCAAGGGGGCACATTTTTGGGATTCGGAATTTGGCAAAGGGGATCTTTTTTTAGAGTCGGCCAACGCCCATTGGCTGTTTTACGCGACTTTTGGCTCATTGACTCGACTGATGGATCTTGGCCAAGCTGTCTGGGCGGGGCGAATGGCGCTTTGGTTCCTTTTGGCGATTGGTTGGACATGGATGATGCGTCGGGCCGTTTCCGATCAACAACAGCGCCCCTGCGGAGCCTGGGTTGCTACGCTCAGCGGAGCGGCTTGGTGTGCGGCGATGCGTTGGGGCCATTTGGCTGGCGAGTGGGTTGTCGGTGGTGCGGAGGCCAAAGTCGCCGCCTATGGATTGGTCTTTTTGGCATTTGGTTTTTTCTTTTCCAAGCGATGGACTTTGGGGTGGCTGTGTATTGGGATCGCTTGTGCTTTCCATGTGGTTGTTGGGATATGGGTATTGCTTGGATCGTTGTTTTCGAGCTTCATGCTGGATCGATTATCGCCTGAGGAGCCCCAAACGAGTCTTCGGAGCATTTCGAGGGCTTGGTGGCTTAAGCATGGGTGGGGCTTGCCGCTTGCCATTTTTGGTTTGGGGTTGGGAATGTTGCCTCCGTTGTTTGCCGATGCTCATGCGACGACGCAAACTTCGACCCAAGCGGCGATGATTCAGGTCTATAAACGGCTTGGGCATCATTTGGCACCCACTGCCATGTCCTGGGCTCGCTGGCAGGCTTTTGCTGGATTATTCTTCGTGGCGTTGGTCGTTTTGATCGGATGCCTTTGGTATGGCTCGACTTCCCCGAGGCTATTGGCGAGCAAGCGGAAGCGTGATTTTTGGAGTCGTTCACGATGGTCGGCTTGGCCGTATGGATTGCGTTGGTTTTTGGCTCAAGCGATCTTTGGTTTGCTCATTGGACTGCTGGGTTGTTTGGTCGACTGGGGGGCTTTTTTCGGGATTTGGAGCCGAGAGTTATCGGCCAAGTTGCTCAAGTACTATTGGTTTCGCTGGAATGATGTAGCGATGGGGATGTGGGTGTCAGCAGGTTCGATTTGGCTGGCCCTTGGAGCCGCGCGGCTTGCAAGTTCTGCGAAGGATCCTTTTGGTTGGCTAGAAGGTTACGGCAAGAGGATTTCTGTGCCGGAACTGATGCTTTTTGGGGTCTTGGTCTTTGGAGCTTGGGGGCTGGTTGATCGGATCAGGACTCGCGGCAGCGACTGGCTGGGGGAGGGGGAGCGAGCCCGACTTTTATCGAAATCCGATGGATTAGAAGAACAACAACTCCACTACCAGGACTGGCTTAAAGTTTGCGATTTTGTCAGGGACAAGACGCGACCTGGGAAATTGTGGCTCACGCCCAGGAATCAGCAGACTTTTAAATGGCATACGGCTCGGGGCGAGGTGGCAGCTTGGAAAGACATGCCCCAGGATGCTACGGCGGTCGTCGAGTGGTACGAGCGGCTCTCGGAATGTTATCCTGTGGATTCCGAGCGATCGCTCATGCCCTGGACGACCGAGAAAATCTTGGATCTCCACAAACGCTATGGTTTTCGTTACGTACTGATAGACAGGCGGGTTGGAGGGCAATCTCCACCGTTATTGCCACTTGTGTATCCGAGCTCGGGGGATGAGAACTCGACGTTCGCGGTGTTTGAGATCCCCGGTCCATGATCCATTGGGTATGAAGTTTGAACAAGAAAAAGCCACAGCCTACCTCGGCCCAACCTG
>JAJTFC010000126.1 GCA_021298315.1 Planctomycetaceae bacterium | reverse complement strand
AGGCTTGGGGCTCGTCCAAGCGACGGGTTTGAACATCGCCAACATGGTTGGCATAGGCCCATTTATCACGATACCTCTTTTCATTGCAGCCATGTCAGGTCCTCAAGCGATGATTGCTTGGGTACTGGCGGCTGTGCTTGTTTTATGCGACGGTTTGCTGTGGAGTGAGTTAGGTGCTGCTATTCCTGGAAGCGGGGGGACTTATCATTTCCTCAAGCGGATTTTTAGCGTCTATTCCTGGGGTCGGATTTTGCCATTTCTGTTCATCTGGCAATTCATGATCAGCGGTGCGATGGAGATGGCTTCGGGGTACATCGGAGCTTTGAGTTACCTCGAATATGCGATGCCATCGCTGGTGGAGGATTTTCAAGGGGTCGCAGGCGGGACTCGATGGTTGGCCGTTGGGGCAGTATGTGTGATCACATTGCTCTTATGTAGGCGGATTGAGAGTATTGGCTGGATCGCAGTGTTGATGACCTGTGGGACATTGCTGACTGTGGCCATTGTGATTGTCAGCGGTTGGTTGCAAATGGATTGGGGCAAAATCACTTTCCCTGAGGGTGCATTTGAGTTCAATGGAAAGTTTGCTAAGGGGCTTGGAGCGGCCATGCTCATTGCCATTTACGACTACTTGGGATATTACAACGTATGCCATTTGGGAGATGAGGTAAGGGACCCGGCGCGTACGATTCCTAGGGCTGTCATTGGGTCGGTCGTGGTCATCGCGCTGATTTATATGTCGATGAATTTGTGCATCATCGGCGTGGTGCCATGGGAGCAGGCCATGGTATCGAAGAACATTGCAACGGATTTCATGGAAACCCTCTATGGAAGGACATGGGCGGTTGCTTTTACGTGGCTGATTCTTTGGACGGCCCTGGCTTGCATGTTTGCAATCACACTTGGGTATTCTCGGATCCCTTATGCGGCGGCCAAGCAAGGGGATTTTTTCAAGGTCTTTGGCCAATTGCATTCTCGGGGCAAGTATCCTTGGGTGTCTCTGCTCGTTCTAGGAGTATTGACATCGTTGTTTTGTTTTTTGGATTTGAAGATGGTGATCGATGCGGCCGTATGCGTACGGATTGTGGTCCAATTCTTGGGGCAGATCATCGCATTGCATGTCGTCAGGACGACACGTCCCGACATCCAGTTACCGTTTCGGATGTGGATGTATCCGATCCCGAGTTTGATTGCTGCTACGGGCTGGATTTTCGTATTGGTGACAGCCGACCCCATGGCTTTGCTCTTAAGCCTGGGTGTTGTGCTTTCAGGGGTTTTGTTTTACGGAATTAGAAGGCAAATGGGAATCTGAAGATGGGTAGACTCTACCGATAAAGTGGTTTTTATTCGGCGTTGTTGCACTGTTTAAGGTTTATCCTTCGATCTTGAAGGAATATTCGATATCAATCTTTTTGTAAACGATTACTATGGATGGTTTGAGATTTTTATCAGCACGGAGGGGCAAGTGGCATTCATCGGATAAGTGAGAACTTCGAGGGCTTGTTTGATCATGGCTAGGTTTTCCCTAACAGATTTGCTTCGAAAAATATGGGTCAATCGCTTTGGTCTGGAAAACCTAAGCATACGCACTCGACTGGTTTTGATGGTGATACTACTGATTAGTCTCTTTGGTCTAATCGCCATGCAAGCCCACCGTACAATCATCGCGTATATAGAGAGAAGGGAAAAAGTCGACTTGCGCGATGAGGCGATGAATGTCCGCGCAAACTTCGAGAAGTTGCTTAATCGAACCGAATCTCTAATTATCGAAGATAGTCGAAAACAGAGATACGTGTCGTGCGAAAATTCACCACCCACAACCAGTGAAGATGGGATACAGGTTCGCTGTATTCGAAAGTTTAAGAACTATGAGGATTTCTCTCGCCAGTGCGGTTTAACATCCCCTCGGATAGACTCGAATCTCAGAGAAGGAAAGCCGAGGCGGGAGTTATTGGATCAGATTATGGACGATCACCTGTTTTCTCCCGACCGCCCAAACTTGCATTCTTACTGGTCGAAAATTTATTGGGTTGCAAAGTCCAAGGATTGTGAAAATGTAAGTCAAAGTGCTAAGCTTCAGGTTCTTGTACGAGACGACCTTCGTGACACAACGAATGATGGCAAGCCTTCTGCGGGGCTCGATGACAGTTCGATTTGGTTCTACGAGGTGGATCTGACGCAACCGTTGTCCAAGAGCATTCTCTCAAGCGTCAGATCGTTCGGAATACTTGTAAACCCCTACCAGCATGTTGCTCATGTAGACAACTACCAGCATGTTGCTCATGCAGACAACGACTCCTTGGTGACGGATCTCGCTTACATACCATTGCTCGATGGGTCTCCATTTAGGTATTCGGAGTCCGAGCAGGAACCTCGCAAAATCCAGCGATTTGAACTGGGCTCGAAGCTCTTGGAAGCCATCCATAAGTATCAGGAGGAGATTCAAGCACGCAAGAAGACCGAGAACCAATCGGATGATTTCTCGCTTCAATTTCCCTCGAACGATGAGCTTCCAGAAGGGAACGATTCAAAGATTTCGCTTCCCGATCTAATCGTCGGGGATAAACTGCAACGGCTTAGTTCGGCTCCATGGACATGCAAGAGCAGTGCATTCAGCCCAGCCTTGGCAAAGGCATTGAAAAAGGCGGTTGAAAAGGATCCTTACGCAAACCCATCCATGGACGATCCATTGAGAACGGTGTTCATTGAAGACGGCCAGACATCACGCTTTTGGTTGCGTGCATCAACTTACGAAGGACTCCGTCGCTTAAAGCAAACGGCGGTTGGCTTGTATGAGCGTGTTTCGAACCAGAGCCAGGGCAAGGCTCTAGACTGGGAGAGCCAAACAAGCATGGGGAGTCTGGTCTTGAGTGTCGCAAGTATCAAACCTCCGGGTGCTTCTGATTCGATTCCGCCCGTTTTTTACATCATTCGAGCGGTGTCGTTGGATGAGATCCGAAACTCAGCACAGGAGGGGCTCTCCATGCTGCTTTACTGGGGATTGTTTATATCGCTTGCCGCTCTTCTGTTGACCACTTGGTTGGCTTTCCGAATCACCCAGCCGCTTCAAAAGATTTCGCAGGTCGTCGGTCAGATTCAGGAGACGGACATAAACTCGGATTCCGAGGAAACCGAGAAGCGTTTCCAGTCGTTGTTATCCAACCTTCCTTTGGATCGCAACGACGAGGTCGGAGCGATTGCAAAACAACTCTCTAAAACGTTCGAGAGCATCTTGGAAAAGAACAACAAAATCCGATGCCAGCTTGAACGAACGAACAAGGCGGATTTGAATCGACGGGTTGCTGAGGAAGCCAATGAGGCGAAGACCCAGTTTTTGGCGATGATCAGTCACGACATGCGGCAATCGATGAATGTCATCTTTGGGCACTTGGATATGCTCCGTGAGGAGCCGTTAGCCCCTACTCAAAAACAGGACGTTCAAGGTGTTTTCATTAGCGCAAAGAAACTCAGGTACCTGATCGATGACGTATTAGACTACCAGAGGTTTTTAACCGGAGATGTCCATGTAGAGTCGTCTGAGTGTCAGCTTGAGCAGGTTCTCAGATCGGTAGTCAGCATCTATGAATCGAATGCGGAGGAAAACGGCAATCGAATCGAATTCCAATCCTACTTCCAGAAACCGATCGTTTCTGACCGCTATAAAATCGAACGGATTGTAGGCAATTTGCTCTCCAACGCTTGCAAGTTCACCAAGAGGGGAAAAGTCAGCGTGGTCTTAGAGCAGGCTTCGGCATCACAGATTCGAATTGTTGTAGAAGATACCGGGCGAGGCATGAGCAAGGAACAGCAGGAAAAGGTCTTCAAGATACAGAATACTGCCAAGACTCGTGGCAATCGTGACGGCACAGGCTTAGGTTTATTCATATGCGATAAGCTCACCAGAAGCCTTGGGGGAGAGATCCAATTCCATTCCGCTGAAGGTAAAGGGACTCGATTCGAAATACGGATTCCGATTGAACCAAATATGGGTCAGTCGCCCAAGGGTGGTGTGGATTCGGGTGTCAAGGAGGAGCAACCCGTTTTGCTCATTATCGATGATTCCGAGAACTCTCGCGCGGCGATTCGCCGAGCGATAGAATCGCATTCCAAAGGAGCTTTCAAGATCATCGAAGCCTCAAGCGGACAACAGGGCTTGCGCGTCGCCCGAGAAATTAGCCCGAGTGTCATCACGCTCGATGTGGAAATGCCCGAATGGGATGGCTTTCAAGTCCTGCAGGAGCTTCGCTCCGACCCGTTCACGGCTCGCATTCCGGTACTCATGGTGACCGTCCACGCCGATACAGGCAAAGCCTCGATGCTCGGTGCCAATGGGTTCCTTCGAAAGCCCTTTGACCGATTGGAAATTTCCAGGGAAATCGAAAAGATTATGCGCGACGCTGGCGACGGCTTGGTCTTATTGGTCGATGATGAAGAGAGTTGTCGCAAAGAGCTCAGCAAACTGCTATCGTCCAAAGGGATACGTAACGCCACGGCACGCGATGGCGAAGATGCTCTCGATCAGATCAAAGACGAGATACCATCTTTGTTCATCATCGATTTGCTCATGCCTCGAATGGATGGTTTTGCGCTCATCGAGAAACTGCGATCCCTGCCCGAGACAAAAGACACTCCCATTTTAGTCTTGTCTGCACTGGCACTCGAATCAGAGGAAATTGCAAAACTCAATCCGATGATACAGAGGTTCTTCGGTAAGGGCACTGTCGACTTAGAAGAGATCGTCAAAGAGGTCGATCGCATTGGGAAGTTTACATCGAATCGAAATTTTGTTGCTGCAAATCGATGATGAGTTGGAGTATGAAACGAGAAAATAACATGAAAAAGTTACTTGTTGTCGACGATAACCTGCAGAATCGACGGTTGATGGAGCGTAAGTTGAACCAGTGGGGAGTGGTATTCTCCATGGCCAGCAACGGAGAGGAGGCTCTCAGTGCAGTCAAGAAAGAAGAATTCTCGCTGATCCTGATGGATATTAATTTGCCCCGTACCGATCAGGACGATCCCATTAATTATCTTGGAATGGAGTTGTCTGAAGAGATTCTAGCGAGCTCTCCTTCACCCAAGCCGGTGATTGTTGCGATCACTGCGCACGGTATGGATGCGCAGAGAAAGGCGATTTTAAATTCCGGAATCACATCGATTATTCAGAAGGGACGTGAGGACTACTACCATAGGATCCTCGAATGCTTGCAGTCGCACGGGATTGTTGAATCGGAGTTGATTCACAAACCGACGTTCGAAGTTCCGCTAGTAGCGATGGTTTCAAGCGCTTCATCCACTCCACCGATCGCTCCATCGGCATATCCCAACACTCAATCCACACGATTCGAGGATAGTATCGATCAAACGTTAGTCGCGCCGGATGAGCACCAAGTTGAAAGCCTCGATGGAATCGGTTCGATTGCAAAAGCTCTCGATCGTATGCTTCAGGAGACCAAAGAGTTCATGCACTTGCTCCCCGCAGCTAGCGAATGCTTGCCGATCTGCAACTCGATCTGCGGTTGCTTGGAGCATACCATCGTCCAACTCCGTGCACCGGCGTCGTCGAAACGGGATTCAAACTTCGGGCATTGGTTTACGAATCAAGTGGTTGCATTGCCTGCCGATTTACAGGATCTAAAAACCGAGGCGGCCAAAACCATTCTTCACAGCCCCTCGCAGATCGATGGTTGGATTGCTTCGCTAAACACTATCCTCTCGCACGTTCATCAGATCTCCGGTAGGACAGCCCATAGCGATCGTTCTTCAGCCGATGCCAAAGAGTCCGATTCAGGCAAAGTTCAAAACGACTTATCCGATCCCCAGCCAGTAGTGCCGTTGGTGCATAACAACACGATCGCCGTGTTGATCGTCGATGATGAGCCCGCAGCAAGGGAGGATCTCGCGAGAAAAACACGCAAGCTAGGTTATCTTGCCATCCCCTGCGATAGCGGGACAACTGCGATCGAATTGCTCCAAAGGATGCACTTCGATATCTGCTTGGTCGATATGGCAATGCCGGATATGGATGGGATGCAGTTCATACACAAAGTCAAGAGCCGGCCTGAACTTAGTCACATTCCCATCGTGGTCGTTTCGGGGAGTTGTACGGATGCAACCGGATCCCAAGCGATCGAGGCTGGTGCAGCAGACTACCTTTCCAAGCCTGCGCAAATTGAAGTTCTAAAAGCTCGAATCACTTACTGCTTGCGATCCTCTGAACAGCGAAGGCTTGAGCTTTCAAAATTTCTTCCACCCCATATCGCTCGTGAATTACTTAGCGACGATTCGATCTTGAAGAAACCCAAGTTTTGCGACATCACGGTCATGGTTTGTGACATTCGTGGATTCAGCAAAATCTGTGAAACACGACATCCCGGCGATACCATTCGGTGGATCAGCGATGTCATGAACTCATTGAGTGAAATCATACTCAAATCGGGGGGGACGATCGTCGACTACGTTGGCGATGAGATCATGGCCATGTGGGGAGCTCCCGTGGAATCTGACAACCATCCAGAAATAGCAACACGCTGCGCGCTGGAACTGCAGCAAGAAGTGCAAAAGCTGAGCGAGAAATGGCTACCTGAATTGCAAGCACCCCTGGCTGTAGGGATAGGAATACACAGCGGTTTGGCCGTCTGCGGCAACACAGGTTCGCAACGCAGGATCAAGTATGGCCCCTTGGGCAACACGGTCAACTTGGCCAGTCGGGTCCAAGGAACAACGAAATACTTGCGCAGTTCGATACTGGTAACCAACGAAACGCGAAATCGAATCAAAAAAGACCTCGTCTCTCGACGGGTTTGTAGGATTCGTGTCAACAATCTTAAGGAGCCGGTTGAATTATTCGAGTTGTCTGACCCACTTACAAGAAAGCAAAACCAAAAGTTCTTTCAGTCCTATCAAGAGACGCTTGCTGCTTTCGAATGCTCGTCAGGCGACGAGGAGAGTATTCAGAGCACCCTTGCGAGCGCAGCTCAACTGCTGGCCGAAAATCCTAATGACGGTCCAGCGAGGCTTCTGATGTCTAGGATATTACAAGTTAGTTTGGGTTATCCGTTCGATCCGGTCTGGACCATGATCGGCAAGTGATCCAAGACTCACAGGTATCGTGGATTCCACCAAGTGCTTTTAACCCCCCCGGCGGATTCAATTCGTCGGGTATCTTTCCATAATCATCGACACGCATTGGATCGTTTTCTTCGGTCGAACGATAGCAACTGGTCGGTGATTCTAAGATGTTTGATAGTACTTCGTCGCTTCGTATTGAGCTAGATACCCAGGGATTCGAGCTTTCGGCAGGTGAAATTGCCGATATGGAGGCCGATCTTCACACACTGCGTCGGCAGATCGAGCATTTCCCAAGTTCGCTTTTGCATTTCTCAATGATCCGTCATCAGCGAGATAGGACCTACCATGTAAAAACGAGTCTCACGCTCTGCGGTACGACCCTTTTTACCGGCGATCGAGATCTTGCGAGCCATGCTGCTTTCGAACGATGCATCCACAAACTCGTCGGGAAAGTCCAAGCTCACAAGGCGAAGATGGCGGGCAAGATTGATTGGAGCAAGGCGACTTCAGGCAACCATGCCGAGTTGAACCCCACGGATCAGTTCGATGCCCTGGAGCTCGATTGCGCGGTCGCTCAAGACGACTACTTGGCCTTTCGTCTTGCGATGGATGTCTTCGAAGACGGCTTGTCCAAAAGAGTTGGGCGTTGGATTAATCGATATCCACAAATCGAGGAAAAACTCGGCCAGAGCATGACGATCTCGGACATTGTCGAAGAGGTATTCCTCATCGCCTTTTCGGAGTTTCTCGATCGCCCCCACGATGTTCCCCCGGGTAAGTGGCTCGAGGGATTGATCGATCCGGCGGTACAAGCTTTGATCCAATCGCCCGACGAAGAGTATGCAAGTATCAGTTATTCACGCGCTATTTTGGAAAGAAAATCATGAACTTGGAAATCGAAACAGAGACAACTCATACTGAAGTTGGTGCCTCTCACTTGCCTGGGATCCTGACGATCCCCAAGGGTGCTCATGGAATCGTGCTCTTTGCGCACGGGAGTGGAAGCAGTCGGCTGAGTCCTCGAAACCAGCATGTTGCGCAGGTACTTCAGGAAGCTGGATTGGCGACATTGCTTTTTGATTTGCTTGACGAGATCGAAGCCGAGGATCGACGGAATGTTTTCGAGATCCCGCTGTTGGCACATCGACTTGTCGAGGCCACAGAGTGGGTGCTTGAGCAAGAAGAAACGCAAGGGCTGAGGCTCGGTTTCTTTGGAGCAAGCACTGGGGCAGCCGCCGCATTGGTGGCCGAGACCCAGCTCAAGGGGAAAGTCGCAGCAGTGGTATCCCGAGGAGGAAGGCCCGACATGGCCGAACGGATCTTGGGGTTGGTTTCAGCTCCGACGTTGCTGATCGTCGGCGGACGAGACGAAGCGGTTATTCAAATGAACCAACGAGCTTTCGAGCTGTTGCAATGCGAGAAGCAATTGAGGATCGTCGATGGAGCGACCCATCTATTTCCTGAGCCTGGGGCACTCGAACAGGTGGCCAAGCTAGCCAGTCAATGGTTTAGTCAGCATTTGAAGTAGCGAAAATTACAGTATTGCAACTTCGGCGAAGTTCGCCTCGTCCAGTAACCCGAAGTGTAAACGAGCATGATAGAGCCGTTTGCTCCACTGCTCCCTCGTTTACACGTCGGGTTACTGGCTAGCCGCGGGGCTTTGGTATTCAAGGGG
Organism: Planctomycetaceae bacterium; assembly: GCA_021298315.1. Classification (GTDB taxonomy): domain Bacteria; phylum Planctomycetota; class Planctomycetia; order Pirellulales; family Pirellulaceae; genus JBKCUI01. Next base: position 2,976 of record JAJTFC010000126.1, on the reverse strand, counting down.
GGATGAGGGTGGAAAGAGCGCTAGACCACAGAGGTTCATCATGCACAAAAGCGAGTTTGTCCCGTTTCGCGATCGCAAGGAGGCTGGTGAGCGATTGGCTAAGGATTTGGTGGGTATGAAGCTCCAGGATCCGATCGTGCTTGCGATTCCCAGAGGTGGGGTTGTCGTTGGAGTCGAGTTAGCCCGGGCGCTTGGTGCGGAGTTGGATGTTGTCGTTTCGCGCAAGCTGCGAGTCCCTTATCAGACCGAGTTGGCTTTTGGGGCGTTGGGGGAGGATGATGCTCTGGTATTGGATCATCACTTGATCGAGAAGGTTGGATTGAGTTCGACGCAGATTCAGCAGGAGCAGGATTATCAGAGGGAGCAGATTCTACAGAGGGTTGCACGATTTCGGGGGGATAAGCCAGCGGTGGAGTTAGCCAATCGAAGTGTGATTGTGACGGATGATGGGATAGCGACAGGTTCGACGATGCTTGCGGCGTTGAAGACCCTGCGAACCAAGGAGCCATTGGAGTTGATTGTTGCAGTTCCGGTGGCACCTAAGCATCAGCTTGAGCTCATCGCACGGCACTGCGACCGGATCGTGTGTCTTTATGCTCCGGAGGATTTCATGGCCGTGGGGCAATTCTACGAGAGCTTTGAACCGATCGAGGATCAGCAGGTCGAGCAATTGATGGGGGAGTGAGGAGTAAGGTCGGGTTGCGGGTTTGTTTTTTCAACCGCTGATGCTGGGTTGGGTGGTGCGTTTTTTTGACCGCTGATGGACACTGATGAACGCTGATGCACAGCGCTAGAAAATCCTACGAGTTGCGTTGTTAGCCGACGAGCGCGAGCGTCGGGCATTGTCTCTACACGGCACGGCGCGATCGAAATTCGGGATGATGAATAGTCAATAGCACTCTGCTTTAGCCCTTTGACTATACTGTGAATCGATTTTCAATCGACTTTTACAAGGCCTGTATCGAACATGTCTGATTCCTTAGCACTCAAAAATGCATATCTTCTCGTATTCCTCTTGGGATTGGTTCGGTTGCTCGTGCCGATCCACGACGGGTGCGTCTGGGGACAAGACACTCAAACGGGCGAATCGATCGAGATTGTCTATCCCCTGAAAAACCAAGTCTTCCAAAGACGCTTCGAGGTTCCACAACTGGCACATAGCCATCAGCCTGGCGGGCCAGCCAAAGGGTTCGCTGAAGTTCCCTTGCGGCTAAAGTTCATCAAAGATGCCAGCCATAGGTTCGAGTACTGCCTACGGAGTGAATCGAGCACCTATTCTTGGCAAACCATCGTAGAGCCCAAGATCACCGAGTTGCCCGACTCACCAGGGTTCCTACAAGCCATCGTCGATGTTCCAGCAGGTGGCTGGTACAGGATCGACCTTCGAGTCTCTCGCGATGGAAAGAACATAGCACAAGCAAGCTCACACGCTTTTGGGGTAGGCGAAGTTTTCCTCGTCGCAGGCCAAAGCTATGCGACGAACTGCAACGACGAAAAACTTCAAGTGTCAGATCGTTCTGGACGAGTCGTCGCTTATGATTTTCGAAATCAATCTTGGAACGTCGCGCACGATCCACAGCCCGCTGGAGACTCAAGCGACGGTGGTTCGATTTGGCCCCCCTTTGGAGACCTGATGGTGCAGTCCTACGGCGTCCCTGTGGGACTGGCTAACGTCGCCGTCGGTGGTACTTCGACAAGCCAATGGAAGACCGATGGGGAGCTTTACCAAAGGCTCGTCGATGTTGGGAGGCAACTGAAAGATTTTCGAGCCGTGCTTTGGCAGCAAGGGGAATCGGATGTCATTGAGAAAACTCCGACGGCTACTTATATCGAACGCCTATTGAAATCTCGAGCACAAGCCGACGAGGCTTGGGGTGCCAGTATCCCTTGGTTCTTAGCTAAATCTACGCTCCATCCAACCGTTTACAACGAACCTGTTGGTGAAGCGAATATTCGCAACGCGGTCGAGGCGCTGATCGAAAGGCACGGTTTCGAAAGGGGGCCTGATACCGATCGGCTCGATGGTGCTAATCGAGGGCCACTCGATAGTCGACGGCACTTTACCGGACTTGGTCAGCAGAATGCAGCGGCAATGTGGTTTGCGGCAATTTCTAAACAACTCGATGCGCCCAAGCCCGAGTATCTGCGGCATGTTCAAGACCTTCCTCATCTGCACTTGCGCGAGCCGGCTTGGAAATCCTCTATCGTCTTCCGAGAAAGCACCGTTCTACTGAAGGATGCCCAAGGTGCAGTCACTGCGCGGTTGGCTTTTCCTGCACAGGAGATCTTGAAAGTTCGAACAGCGATGGGTGGTGTCGAATTCAAGCAGGGTGAGCATTGGCAATTGGAAGCGACCGGTACGGTGCTTCAGTGGAACGGTGCACCGCAGATCGCTTCGATTTCGCTCGATGAGCTCTATCCTCCTGCCGGATCACCAAACAGTTATAAACACCGGACGGGGAACCCCGAGCAAAACCTTCTTTATGCTCCAGGTAAATGGTTCCATGAGCGTAATCTAGAGGTCACCTACCGTCGTTTGGATCCCGATGTTACTGCTGATGCAAAAACGCCTCGGCAGCTCGAGAAGACTCTTGAAAAGCTCTGTAAGAAATCGAAATTAGTGTTGGCTGTCAGTGGGGATAGCATTTCGACGGGGCTTGATGCATCGGCGACGACATTGACTGTTCCGAATCAGTCAGGTTATCCAGAGCTTGTCGCAGCTCAGCTTACGAAGGATTTTGGTGCTCCTATCGAGCTTGTGAATCGTTCGGTGGCCGGTTGGAGTATCGCCAATGGAGTCGAAGACTTGGACAGACTCCTGGCATCGAATCCCGATCTACTGATTGTGGCTTATGGGATGAACGATGTTGGGCGTCGTGATCCTCAGTGGTTTGCTAAGCAAGCTCGCATGTTGCAAGAGCGAGCCAAAGCGAGGTTGCCCGAGATCGAGATCCTTTGGGTTGCTCCGATGCTTGG
>JAJTFC010000125.1 GCA_021298315.1 Planctomycetaceae bacterium | reverse complement strand
GCCCATCTGGTCGGCATATTGGTAGCAAGCGATGCCCCCCACGAAGATGCGCCGGCCCCGGAGGGGCGATTGTCAGCGAGATGACCCGCCTGGAAATGTAGAATGCGCTGGAACTCAAGCACGAGGACCACTTTCGCAAAGCTTACCTGCTCCCTGCTTTGGAAGCCAACCTCATCGAAATGACCATACCCGACAAACCGAAGTGCGGTAAACAGCGCTACCGCCTTACTCCTTTGGGAAAAACCATCCGAGCCCGATCGATCGGTAGCGATTCATGAAATCCGTAGCATCCAATCTTGCAAACCTAAAACCCAATTTGGAATGGGCCTCTCTCCTTGCCAGAGAACGATTGGCAACGCAGGACCAACGTCGACTAAACCAAAACACGGATCCTGAATAATTATGAGCACTACAGAAGCTCTTAGGGTAGAACCTACGGAACTCTGGCCTCAATTGGAAGTTGCTGCGATCCTTGATCCGGTTGCAGATGCATTTGCAGATACAGAACTGACTCCAGAGCAAGCAAAATCCTTGGAGGCTGCTAGCCTACGTCCGGCAGCCAAAGTCAATACAAGAGAGCTGCCGTCAAGGAAGAGGAGCTAGCATTTGACCGAATCGGGAAACCAACCGCTCCAATTCCGCAAGATGTTCCTTTCGGCCGTAAAGCACGCGTTATGACAGAAGATGACTCCAAAGTTAAAAGCAGATCGGCATTTTGGTCAATGTTCGGCATGGCCATTGGATTCATTGCATCGGTCGCTGCGGTTTCGCGAGGAAGCAAATTGAATAGTGACCTGAAGAATTTTGCTCTCTGGCTCTTATCGACCAATCCCTTCTGGTTTTGGCCTCTCTATTTCCTTGCACTCGCACTTGTGTTTCTCGTGTTTTACACCGTCTACCGCCGCGGCCCTAAACCAATCCGGGAACCATTGAAAATTCCGCATACGATCGACCCTTACTCCATCGCCTACCTAAGAGGTGGCAATAAAGAAGTCATTTCTACCGCCATGGTCGAACTGGTCGCTGCTGGCAAGATTGTCGAATATGTGCCCCCTCCCAAGCAAACCCAACGCTCCATTTTCAACGGTATCATCGACACTCTTTTCGACAATTCGAATCGAAGCGAAAGGTCGACTGTTAATTGGATCGCCAATTGCGATGACGCGAGCTCCGACTCAACGCCCAAGATTCATCAGATCATCCTCAAGCATTTCTTTGCCCCCAAAGGAGCCAGCTCGGTGCTTCGCAACGACGACGTCTACTCCGCCGTAGGCTCTTTGAATGAACCTTATGAGGAATGGGTGAAAACAGAAGGCCTCAGGAATCCCCAGTATCGAGAATCCGATTTATTCCTGGTACTGGCATACGGTTCCTTCCTCGGCTTCGAGTTATTGGGAATCTCTAAAGCGGGAATCGACTTTCCAACTGGAACTGTCAAACCCGAATGGCATCGAATACTTACCGTGATCGTGATGATTATACCAACGGTCTTCATCTTACTCCTTGCAATTAGACCAAGAAGCACTCGAGGTCAGCAATACCTCAAAGATGTCGAAGGTGCATTTGCTTCTCTTAAAAATGATCCAAACACCTCTGTCGGTACCCTTGCAGGTCTTTTTGGTCCTTCCGCAGTTTCGCTAGATAGTGTCGAGCGGATTGTCGCCCAATGGGAATCCGACGCTAATGCTGACGGTTCCCCTGCTGCTGGTTGAGCAGTTTGTTACGGCTGGCTACTCGACAAAGCTTGGTAGCTCGTTGTCGCGAAACACACCAAGGCTATTGCTCCTCATACGTTGGCGGTTTTCCGAGTAATGCTGCAATTTCCGTTAATAATCGATCGGTGCTGCTCATGTTGTTGCGTTGCATCAGCACGTCCCTTGCAACCCCCGGCAGATTGGTGATCACGCCATCAACCCCGCGATTTATTAGCGACGACATGCTTATCGGATCGTCGACGGTCCAAACATAGATCTCCTTTTTTGCATCATGCAACTTGTCGATTAGCTTTCGCGTTGCAAATCGTGCGTTGATGGCCAAAAAATCGGCCTCTATTTTCTGAATGTTGCCCACAGAGACAGATAGAAGAAGTCCACATTTCCAGTTCGGTCGCAGACGCTTGATCTTCCTGACTCCGTCTGGTTTCAGGGACATCACCATAATCTCATCGGACATCCTATGTTTTTCCACAATGTCCGCTACCCTTTGCTCCAACTGTTGGTCGTGGCCGTAGTACTTAAGCTCGATCAGAACCTTGATCTTGCCTTGGCACAGCTGTAGAACTTCGGAAAGAGTTGCAACGCGTTCGTTCTTGAACGTGTGGCCGAAGGAACTGCCGATATCGATACGACGAAGCTCCGACAATTGAGCATCCCAAACTTTGGTTTTGTTTCTGGCCAGCTTCATGAAATCGCTGTCGTGGATGACAACCACTTCGCCATCGGCAGTCTCTTGAACATCAATCTCTACCCAGTCGCTGCCTGCCTCGATAGCCAATCGCACAGCAGACAAACTGTTTTCTGGTGCTGCTTTGGAAGCACCACGATGGGCCATGATCTTCACATCATCTTTCCATCGCAAACGGCTGATTGCGGTCGCGCCAATCCAGGCTGCTGCAAGCAATCCTATTAAGCAGATGCCTAGGGTCCTGTAGCGATTCAAAGTCAGCTTAGGCAATTGGTGACGATTGCTCACTAGTGGAACGCTCGCAAGCGATTTTGCTGCATCTGGATGCAGTTTCTCATACGCATGAAACATTATCAGTGAGAAACCCAGCGATCCAATCAAATTCAGAATAAGGCTGACAGCAGCGAACGCTAAAAGCATCATTCCAACTCGGCCCGCTAATAAGGCTAGGGACCCAAGGGTACTTGGAATGAGCCAACGCCCTAGCATTCCTAAAAGGAGTGTTGCCATGGCGTTAGCAATGATCCCCACCACCAACCAAGTGACCATCCACCGCAATACAAGAAGACGCTTCCCAGCGATCATCTTTCGACTTTCTGGCAAAGCCACAGAAGTCGCGACGCGATCGAACAAAACCAAGGGCAACGCGAGAAACCAACCCGAATACAGACCTAGCAAAATGACCAACAGCCCCGTCCCAAGAATAGCGCCCAAGCCCAAAGCGATTCGAAAAACTATTGGCCGTTCATCGAGATAGTAATTGATGTCATACTCGCTGATGGCAAAAAAGTAGATAGAACCTGCCGCTAATAGAAACGGAGCAGCGACCAATAGGGAAATGGCGGTCAATCGGCCCGCAACTCGAACTACGGACACCGAATGGTTCACCGCGTACCCCAACGCACCCATAGCACCGAGTCGCTTTCCTTGCGAATGCGCCGCAAGGATAGCAAGCAACGAAGCTTGCTCCAAAGCCAGAATTCCTAACCACACGGCGCCAATCACAATCGCACAGAGCCAACCAAGTGGAGCGGCAAAGAACAGGACAATATCAAGATCGGATAAAACCTGGTTGCCGCGTACCACCAATAACACCTGCAGCAAGATCGTCAGCAAAGGTGTTAAAACGACCGTCGCGAGAAGCTTGTAGGCTAAATCGGTAATGATCATGCTCTGCCAACATCCACTGCCGTAGACGGCTATTGAGCCGAGCAGGCTATCCCTGGAGGCTGGATTACTCATCACGATGCGTCCTCGAGGGTGAATTGCAAATAGGAAACATGTTCCAAGTTGGTTCGATCGTTAGTACTAAAACCTTGTTTTCAGTCCGTCGCTGCAGCACGTTCGATGATCGGTCGCATCATTGAAGGTCTCCAACGCGGGTTCACGCGGAACATCGCCCGTCAGAGTATCAAATTCCGATACTGGCTTCAACCCGACGTGTAAACGAGGAAGCATGTAAACGAGGAAGCATCAGAGATACACGCAATGACTCCTAGAGGTCAGTGCCGTGTACTATCGCTGCCTCCCTCACGGTTCGGGTTACTGGCAAAGGCTCCTTGGCCAACGGCCACTATGTTAGTAACCCGACGTGTAAACGAGGAAGCATCTGAGACATACGCAAGGACTCCTAGAGGTCAGTACTGTGTACTATCGCTGCCTCCCTCACGGTTCGGGTTACTGGCAAATGCTCTTTGGCCAACGGCCACCATGTTAGTAACCCGACGTGTAAACGAGGAAGCATCAGAGACATACGCAAGGACTCCTAGAGGTCAGTGCCGTGTACTATCGCTGCCTCCCTCACGGTTCGGGTTACTGGCAAATGCTCGAGTACCTGTCACCTATCGCACTCTGGCCATGGATGTTTCTGCAAGATTTAAGAATTGATTGAGCAGTTTTCTTATTCGGAAAACTCAACCGGATCGCATCCATGCTCACTGTCCGCAAGGTCGTCTCGTAGGATTACCTTCCGTTGAGGATTCGATGAATCCTAAGGGATCATCGGCCGATACTCCAGAAATATAATAGGTTCGAAAGGATTCGACCCTAGCGGTTATGCGGGTGATTCCGCACTAATTTTTTGTACAGGGATGGATGCAATGGGTGCTCGACGGGTGCTTCGTTGTCAAGCAAGCTTGGTAGTAGCGTTGGCTACTGCACTTATATCTCACGTAGCCTTAGGCCAAGAATCAGGATTCTCTGCGAATCCGGTTTTATCCGGGGCTCCGTACTTGATCGATTCTGCTCAGGAGTCGAATGCTGATGCAGTAACGCCTGGGATGTTGAATCAAGGTGGTGTGAACTCCTCATTTGGACAAAGCATGACAAATGAGCTTGGAGCTACCGGCACCGCAGGTGATCAAGATCTTGCGACCAAGTTGGTTGATCCAACGGCGTCTGTCACTACGCTCAATTTTCAGAATCGCTTCGTATCTTCCTTCTACGGAAACTCTGATCAGCAAAATACTTTTGTTTTTCAGCCCGTGATCCCTTACAAAGCATTTGGGACCAATCATATCTTCCGAGCTACGATGCCCTATCGCTTAGATGGGCCTTTCCAAGACGGCCTTGATCCGGTCACTTTATTTGACTTGATGGTTATCCCCGCCTTCCAGGGCCGCATGGGAGTGGGCCCTGTGGTTTCATTCGCTCCGAACAATGGTAAAGGACGGGATACGATCCAAGCTGGGCCAGCGGTCGGCTATGTCACTCAAAAGGGCAAATGGACCTTGGGAGCTTTCAATCAGAACCTCATCAGCAGCGATACCAACGTGAGTTTTCTGCAACCAGTGATCGCTTACACGATCAATCCGAAATGGACCATCTCTGCGGGGGATTTGCAGGAGGGCTACGATTGGAAATCGGATCAGTGGGTGAGCCTTCCAGTCGGATTCCAAGTAGGACGATTGGTACAATTTGGAAAAACGACCCTGAGATTGGCTTACAACCCCCAGTACAACTTCCGCGATTTAGACGGCAATCCCGAGTGGACTCACCTCTTTGGCGTCGGCTTGGTTGTCAAGTAAACTTCGTTGCAGGCTAATGATCCTCGGCTGACCTTCGCACTCTTTGCTGTCTTCAAAGCCCCTCCGGGGCCGGCACATCTGAGTGGGGGAGCATCGCTTGCTACCTATATCCTGGCCCGCTGGGCCACAGACCGTCAACGTTAATCAGCGCTAAGATAAACCCAATCAATCACCGCTAGCCTGAGCTTTAATAATTCCTTACTAGAGCGCTGTACGCTTGCACATGGAATGTGCCTACGACTCTGCCCGCCAAAGGCGGACGCAAGGGGTTGGGACGGGATTGACCCAATTGACGGTATTGACCGCGGACGGAATTGACGAGGTTGACCTTATTGGGCGCTGGATGTCAATAATGTCAATTTATTCAAAGGATAGCAGACACGTTCACTGTACCGTTCGTGTGGGGTTGAAGTGCACTTGATTAGATACGGGCAACGGCACATGGAATGTGCCTACGACTATGTCCGCCGTCAGTGATGTCAACCTTGTCAACACAGTCAATGCCGTCAAAACGCGGTCGCCGTCAGGCGGCTTGGCGTCAAGACATCTACCCAAGGTGCCTTTAGGCTTACTTGCCAATAGAACTTCGGACAATGCGGAAGCCGCGGTCGCTATGACGTCCTACTGGTGTGCGCCCGCCACTTTCTCCCGACCGACAACGCCATGCTGGGTCGTTCCAAGCTCCGCCACAGTCCACGCGGTTCGAGCCGGCTTGATCCCAACACCATTCCCACACGTTTCCATGCATGTCATGGAGTCCCCATGCATTCGGAAGCTTATCTCCACAAGGCGACGTTTGTTTTGATGGAAACATCGTGCAATAGGGTTCCAGTAGCTTCTCATCGCTACCAGTATTCCATTCGGTCTTACTCCCAGCACGACATGCATAATACCATTCCGATTTGCTCGGCAGACGGTATCCATCTGCTCCCTCTACCGGTTGCCAAAGGTCTACCTCTACTTCTCCATCGACACTATTGACTTCCTTTGTCTTACCTGAGCTCCTGTAAGCAGGCGTTAATCCCTCTTTGCGACTGAGCCAATTGCAGTACAGCACTGCATCGTACCAGCTTACATACTGAACAGGATGATCGACGGTCGGACTACGACGCTCGTAAAATTGAAGCTTTGATTTATCCCGATCGCTAGGCTTCTGGACGTCGGGATTCTCATCGTTAATAAACTTCTCGAACTCATCTCGGGTCACCTCACGGTTTGCGATCCAATACGGTTGCTCAGGGACGTCGGATCGCAGGGCGGTAAGTTTGATAAAACGAGGATCTCTATGGAGAACAAGAAAGTCGAGTTCGCTCCGCATTTTATTGCGAGCATATTCGTCACCGTCGCTCCAACGTTCAAGAATTTCAATGGCTCTTTTTGCCCAATCGCTTTTCTCCGCTGGCGTTGCAGTACCGTCTGCGGCAAAGCAGGCGAGTGTGCGAGCCAGTGAGTATTGCGTATTGCGGTCGGTTGATGCAATGGATTCAAGTCCCTTTTCAAGTTGTTCCACTAAACCCTCTTTGCGTCCTAGCCAAAATGAAACAACGCTTTCCATGTAAATACTAACTTCGGGACTCGGATTGGTCGCTCGCCATTGGGCTAAGGCCACGTCCGTTGCTTCGGGGCGTTTCATGCGAGCAAGTGTTAGTAAACGAAAGCCATAAGGATCCATTCCAAAGACTTCTGATGACTCGTCCCAGGGCAATTCGAGAACGGCGTCGAATTCCTCCAATGCTTCTTCGTACTCACCGAGAGCATAAGATAGCGTTCCTAACTGGTAACGAACCTCTGCCGTTTTTTGCTCCTTGGCGGGCTTTTCTTTGATCTGCCTCAAACGCTGTCGGTCTTGCCCTAAAAGATCCGGTAGTGGCTCAAACTCGCCGGAAAGTGGCCTAATTCGCACGAATGTCACCCCTTGGCCATTCACCCACCAATTCGGATCATCTTCGATTTTCGGAGCTTCCTGCCGCTCTGGTTTTTGGATATCCCACTTACGCATTAGCCAAGTGACAGCGCTGTGCGTGGAACTATCGGGGAGCCAATACCATCGATTTACCAATTCCGTGGCATCACTCTTTTCTGAGTCCGTAAAATTCTTTCTTTGACCAATCCCCAAACAGATCGCAGATCGCAATGCTGGACTTTGCAGTTCCTCAAGGTCATTCACCAATTTTTTTGTATCGATTTCCCAACGAGGGAATTCGTCGATGAACCACGTTCGCACCCCGGGGTCGGGGATATCTTCAAACTCCGTCGCTTTGGTCGCTAGTTCCGTATCTCCGATCCACAATGCAGCCAACGCTAAGCGTGCCTTGCGACGCTGCTGCTCGACCGTGGTGCAAGCGTCCATATCACTCTTCAACTTTTCGATGGATCTTTGTGGATCTTTGGCAAGTGCTCGCATCAAGTTACCTCTATCTTGATCATCGATTACTTCGAGTTGGTTGATCAGATAGTCCAGTTCAACTCGGCCAAAGTGTGCCAGCGCAATTGCTAAAGAGCGTCTATCTGACGAGCCCTCAGAAACTTTTTTGTATCTTTCCTCTAAATCATCACGAATCCGTTTCGGTTGGTTCAATTTCTTTAGTTCTTCGATATTGAAATAGACCGATGGCCCGAGTGTTTTCTGCAGCGAGTCAAGGACGACATTAATCTTCTCCGTCTGGCTTCGCACGTGCTGTTGCTGGAATGCGTAGCCTATCACTCCCCCTGTAACTAGCAGTCCTAGCAGAGCCGCTCCCCAATTCCTCAAATGCACTCGGCCTGCTTTTTGCATGACCGCTTGTTCGGCTATCGTCCAACGCTTGGGCTGAGTCCAGCTACGGATTTGCAACCATTCGAGGAGTGTCGGCAGTTGCCTGTTCTCTTGATTGTTCCCCCAAGTCGCAGCTCGCTCGGCAAGTATGAGTTCCGCACGCCCCTTTTTTGTCTCGCGTTGCTTTTGATTAAGCCATTCTCGCAACGATGGGACGAGGTAATCGTGTGTCAGTTGATAAGATCGCGATTCGTGGCCCGACTCTTGAACGTCGTCGGCGGGTGTGATCAATCGCAGGTTCTTGTCAAGCAAACTTACCAGTTCATCAAACTCTCGTGGTCGATCCTCGTATCGAACCACCTTTTGTAAATCAGACAGCGCGCGGCGGTGACCTTTAATGTTCGTTCCTACGGCAGGCAATAACGCCCCCAGCAGTGATCGGACTCCTTCTTGGTGCTGGCGAAACTGGATCGGTGCGTGGGCATCGCCGAAAGTCTCCTCCAAGAATGTAACACCGACCCCTGCGATACCACCAAGATCGCTAAGTGTTTTGGGTGTCCAAGGTTTGGATTTCATCATCTCGGCAAACAATGCCAACCGTACCGAGATGACTTTCTCCTCTTGACTGAGTCCCTCGACGGCTTGCTGCAAAAACTGCTTGTGATCCTGAGTCCATTCAGAGCGGTCCAAAGGCAGTTTGTCGTAGGCTCGTCCAAAGAGCGCAAGAACCTTTTTCGCGTGCTCTAAATCGAACAGATCTACCATTGCACTGTTTTCACGTTCTACGATCGGGATATCGAGTTCTCTGAGGAACCGACTGACCGATAGCCAGAAATCATCGCGCACCATGACGATGGCTTGGATAGTCGAACCGTCGCATTGACGTAGGGCATTGGTCAATTCCGTATCCGAATAATTCTTGTGCCCATAGAGCCACTGCTCGAACTGATCGATCACCAGAAGCAGCTTTCCGCCGCTTGGTACAAGTTTTCGTCTTCGGATGATGCTCAAGGCATCGGCAAGATTGGTTCCGGGTACTTCGGGAATCCGCTTTTGGATCTCGCGAAGCAATTTGTTGGTTGTGTCGTCAGGGGTGGCCTCGATGTAAATGGCTTCAATATTGTTCGACAATCGGGGCAGTAGACCTGCTTTCATCAGGCTTGATTTTCCGCAACCCGAGGGCCCGTAGACGAGGCCGACGCGAAAGGACTCATTGGCATCCGTGGCTTCGATGCGGTTTTTCCAGAACCGCAAACCTTCGGGCAAGCCTGTACGATCGAATGGCCCAGGGAGCAATTCTAGAAAAAAATCGGTATCCTTTTCGTCGAATGAACGGAGTCCTTTTGGGATGACTTGCACGTGGCCTGAGCGGAGATCCGATTCCACTTGGCCAGATTCTCGACTATCGATGCGGTCGCTCGCTGATGCGGCCTGATTTCCCGAGTTAGAAGATGCTGGTGTAACCTTGGTTGAGTCGACTTCTAAATGGCTAGATGTCAGGTACCGAATTTCGTCGGCAAAGTCTTTTGCGATGGCGAATCGATCCGAGGGACGTCGAGCGAGAGCCTTGAGGCATACACGTTCGAGTTCTTTCGATATGGTCGCATCGAAGGTGCGAGGGGTTCGGATTTCGGTCGTTTGAACCATGCGAAGAAGTTCACGAGTGGTCTTCGCCTTGAACGGACGCCGGCCCGATAGGAGTTCATAAAGAACGACTCCCAAGCTGTAGATATCGCTTTGATTGGAAATCAAGTGTCCTTCGCCACGGGCCTGTTCGGGGCTCATATAAGCTGGCGTACCAGCGATATCACCTGCTCCAGTTTGATCCGTTTCGCGCAGAGCGACACCAAAGTCAGCCAAATAGGGGCGATCGTTTTTATCGAGTAGAATATTCGCAGGTTTGATATCGCGGTGAATTAAGCCTTTCGAATGGGCATAATGGAGGGCGTCTGCGATCGACGCGATGATTTCGAGGGAAAGTTCCCGGCTTGGGCGATTCTTTTCGATGCGAGTGGCAAGATCCATACCATCGATGAATTTTGAGACGATGAAGATATCGCCGCGGTCGGTGGTGCCAAGGTCGAAGACTGGGATGATGTTGGGATGATCCAATTCGGCCAGCATTTGGGCTTCGGCCAGGAGCATTTTCACAGCAGCGGGTCCGACCCGCGAACCGAAAGTCAACTTGATAGCCACTTCGCGGCGAAGTTGATCATCGAGTCCAAGGTAGACTTCGCCGAAGCCTCCTCGGCCCAGGAGCTTCTTGATCGCGTAGCGCCCGACTTTTTGGGGTGCTTTTTCTGCGGCTCTATCGATCGAACTAAAGGGGCGAGTATTTGGTGGATTGCGAACCGGTTCATTTGCCGGCGACGTCGCTAGGGTGCGGAAGTCCGCTGTTTGATCGTCGGGTTCCTTCTGAGGAGTTTCGTTCTGAGAAAGATTCGATGGATCTTGAACCTGGTTGGGGTCGTTTTCACCTTGGGTTGTTTTGAAGTCGTCTTCGTGATTCATAAGGCGTCGCGAAAAAATAGTCTAACATCGGTTTGTGAGAGTCTCAGTATAAGGGGTCTTGGTGGCTGCTGGGAATTTCGCTCGAGGCTCGTAGAAAATTTTGCGAGGAAAATCCTCAAAGCGTTCGATTTTGAATCAGAAAGATCATGTTTCTCATTCAACAAAATCGTATCAGCTATGATGTTTCAAACGTCGCTTGCGCGGTGCATGAAGAGAGTGATTTGCTTGATCGAGGCATCGTTTTGGAGGATGGGATCTTCGCTCGTAAAATGGGCATGTAGCCCGTGAGTGAAGTAAGGTGATCGATGCATCACGTGCGCGCACGGCCTCGGAGGACCGTGCTACGGTAACAAATTACAACCGCGTCGCAAACGTCCGCAGTCAGTTCGGCTCAGCGAGTGACCGTCAGATCCACTTCGGCTTGCGCCCATTGGGCGCTGTCGCCGATGAGTTCTGCAAGACGCTTGAGCTTGACGTTGGCGGTCGGTTCGTTGCTGGATTCATGTGTCGGGGCGCTTCCCCACATGATCCTAGGCCCACCCTTGGTGGTTAACTCGAGCTTCCACCGCGACTTACCACCGCCGGTATTTGGATAGACGTAAACACTCGATAGCTTCGATAGCCCATGGGATCTCAGTGGCCCGAGGAAGCGGCACAGCAAGATCGCTTCGCTGATCTGTGGATCGGCCATGATCATTCCGACTCGAGGGTAGTCCGAAGCTCGAATATTTTGAGCGTAGATGAGCATGTAGTCGGGGATGTCCTCTTGGGAGAAATCCTTCGTCGGCAAGAGAATGCCTTCGCCATCGACCGGAAGAAAACTTTCTTGCCCAGCCCCTCCCGAATCGCTGCTTGGATCCGCATCGCAGTGAACCATCGCGACGGGTTGACGAAATTCAGCGTTGATCATGATCTGACCACCGGCCATGCGATGGACCCGATGCGTTTTTTTGACCCACGGGTGTCCATCAAAAGCCTTGGCAATCACCGCGGCTGTCAAATCGTCGAGCAGACTCATACGCCCCAGTCCATTTTGCTCGAAAACCTCGGCGACGACGTCACTCTTTAGCCACGGTGGCCGGTCGCTGATGTGGATATTCTCTTGCTTGACCGCATAGTAAGCCGCATCGAGGGCCTTGGCTCCATAGAAACGCCAACCCAAATAGCCCGCCAGTAGCAAGGCCATTGGCCCTACCATGCTCAGGATCGCCGCCTTGGGAATCGCTCGAAACATCGGCTCCAAAGTTTTCGAAATAGAGAAACAAAAACAAACTGCCCTCGGAAACTAACAGGTTTCTATCGGCGTGACTACACCAATCGGTGTTGATTTACGCAAGCTAGGCAGATTACACTTCGACCAGAGGTAAGTCCGTCGTCCATTTTCGCTAAAAAAAAAGGGGGCGGGTTTGGTGGATACCTTGAAGGTAACGAAGGGAGTCTGATGATGCTAGGAATTGCACTTGGAGAATTAGCCCAGCAGGTTCATGGAGAGTTGGTCGGGCAAGATCCACCCGATGAGACCGTGGTTTTATTCTGCGCGCTACCCTTGTCCCAAGCACGCCCAGGTTGCATTACGCTGGTCGATGATACCAAGCACGCTGATAAGCTTATCGGCACTCAGGCCGCCGCAGTCGTAACCCCCAAACCCCTACCGGGCTTGTCCATTCCTCAAATCGTCGTCAGCAATCCTCACGAAGCCTTCGCGACGATCTGTAAACGGTTCAAGCCCGCCGTGGTCGTCGAACGGCCTCACGGCGTCCACCCAAGTGCGACGGTTCATCCAACGGCCAAGGTGGATCGCGAGACATTCATTGATGCTGGCGTTTCGATCGATGCTGATTGCTCGGTCGGATCCGGATGCCATCTGCATCGGGGTGTGACGCTCATGCCCGGTTGCAAAGTTGGTCGCGATTGCCAACTCTTTCCAGGTGTCGTTCTCTACCCAGGTACGATCCTCGGAGATCGCGTCACCTTGCACGCCAACACGGTTATCGGTGCACATGGGTTCGGGTATAAGTTTGTTGACGGGAAACACGTTCCGACTGCCCAACTCGGCTGGGTCGAGATCGAAGATGATGTCGAAGTCGGAGCCAACAGCGCCATCGATCGCGGGACTTATGGCGTCACACGCATCGGAACAGGTACCAAAATCGACAACCTAGTGCAGATTGCCCACAACTGCACCATTGGCAAACACAACTTGATCTGCGCCCATGTAGGCATCGCGGGCAGCAGCAGCACCGGGGACTATGTGGTTTTGGCTGGTCAAGTTGGAATGAAGGATCACATCCATATCGGAGACAGGACGCAGGTCGGAGCCCAGTCGGGTGTTGCAAGCGATGTCGGACCCGATCAGATCCTGCTTGGAAGCCCCGCAGAACCCATTTACCAACAAGCTCAGGTTTATGCGGTGATGAGCAAGTTGCCTGAAATGAGAAAAGCGATCCGAAGGATTGAAAACCAACTTGCAAAAGGCCGGCATTCCGAATCTGCAGAAACATAATCGCTGCGAATCCATTGCGCTCTTTTGAATCTACTGAGATCGACTAGAATACGACGCTGCGTGCAAAAGTCTGATTAGATCGATACACTGTTTACCCTACTGAGGTTACTCACTTTGCGTCCTGTGCTTGGTCAAACGGCGACAAAAGCCGGGCTCGCTTTTATCCTCATCACGGTTCTTTTGGATGTTCTTTCGCTGGGGCTTGTTATCCCCATCACCGCGAAGTTGATCAAGGAGCTTGCAGGCAACGACGCGGTCGATGCGGCCAGCTACGTCGGATGGTTTGGAACCGTGTGGGCTTTCATGCAGTTCTTCTCCTCACCCTTGATGGGTGCCTTATCGGATCGATTTGGCAGAAGACCGGTTCTGTTGCTTTCGGCTTTCGGATTGGGGATCGATTACATTATTCTAGCCCTTGCTCCGAACCTGACTTGGCTATTTATTGGTCGAGTCCTTACGGGCATCACGGCAGCGAGTTTCTCGACAGCCAGTGCTTATATCGCCGATGTAACCCCACCTGAGAAACGTTCGGCTGCCTACGGTATCTACGGAGCCATCTTTGGACTGGGATTCGTGCTCGGACCTGCCATGGGTGGATACCTTGGGGACATCGATCTTCGCTTACCCTTTTGGGTCTCGGCAGCACTGACTTTTGCCAATGCATGTTATGGTTTTTTTGTCTTGCCGGAATCGCTCCCCAAGGAGATACGCAAACCGTTCAGTTGGTCGCGAGCCAATCCGCAAGGTTCTTTGAAATTGCTGAGATCCACTCCCGGCCTACTTCCCATGGCCATCAGTTTTTTCACTTACCAATTGGCTCACACCGTTTTCAGCAGTGTTTTTGTTTTGTATACCGATATGCGGTTTGGTTGGACACCGGGCCAGATTGGTCAAACTCTTGCAATTGTCGGGATACTCAACGTCATCGTCCAAGGAGCATTGATTCGTCCGATGATGCGAATCCTCGGTGAGCGCACGATGGTATTTTTGGGCCTCATCGGGGGCATGCTCGGTTTTACCGCTTACGGGCTTGCAAACAACGGATCGATGTTCATGGCATCGACAATCATCTTTTGCACTTTGGGTTTTTTCAGCGCTGCGATCCAGGGACTGATGTCCAAGCGGATCGATCCATCGACCCAAGGTCAGCTTTCGGGAGCGAATAGTTCACTCAACGGAATTGCAGGCATGATAGGCCCGATCTTGTTCACGAGCGTTTTTAAATGGACGATCGATCGCGATGGTGGCTTCTATTATCCCGGTGCCCCATTCTTTCTGGCCGCACTGATCCTCGGGTTAGGACTCCTGTGCGCGATGATTGCGATTCCCAAACAACAAGCCGATTCGACCCCTTCGACGTAGGATTCTCGATGAGCATGACTTCCAACCGCCGCCGATTCCTCTCGACCAGTGTTGCGTTGGGTACCGGTTATGCACTCGCAGGGAGTCCATTGGGGTTTGCCCAAGACGCTCTCGATGCACCTGCAAAATCGGGTGAGCCAGATTCAGCCGACACCGCTGGTTTTTTTGCGATTGGTGATACGCATTACTTTGCCAACGAGAAGTCGACTTCGGAGTTGATGGAGTCCTCGATTCTGAACTGTCACGGACTGATCGATACGCTCAACAAACTACCTGGAACTCTCATTCCAGAGCAGTCAGGCGGCGGCTTGGTCGGCTCGATCCGAGGAGTGATTCATGCTGGTGATATCATCGACACGGGAGACAAGCGAGGAAAAATTCAAGAGTCCATGCAGCGTCGTGAGTGGGATGGCTACGTCGCGGACTTTGGGCTGACGGGCACCGAGGGCCGATTGAAGTACCCGGTTTACGAGGTTCATGGGAATCACGACAGCCCCGGCGGAGATGGCCTTGCGATCGATGGCTTGATCGAACGGACGAAGAAACGTGCTGTGTTATCACGTTCAGCCAACGGTTTGCATTATTCGTGGGATTGGGGGCCGGTACACTGCATCAATCTAGGGATTGTCGTAGGCCAAGATCGCGCGATCGATCAGCGGAGGCGTTACAACCCTCTGGACAGCTTGGATTTTCTCATTGGAGATTTGCAGCAACACGCATCCGATTTTACCAAGCCTGTGCTGATCACTCATCATGTGGATGTCGCTCGCTATAGCAAGCCGTGCGATGGAACCGATGCTGCGAATCTTGGTATGGAGTGGAACCCTTGCGATGTCGCTGCTTATTATGAAGCAATCCGAAAGTACAATGTTTTGGCGATCATGTATGGACATACGCATGTGCGAAACATTCAGCGCTGGAACGGTACGCCCCAGAAGGTGGATAATGGCATACCGCTTTTGAACATCGACAATTCCAGCCATTTCAGCGGGGGCAACCAAGCGTTCTTTTATCTGGAGGTCGATTCAAAGGAGATGCGGGTTCGCGAAATAGCCACGAAGGACTCATGGCAGACCCATTACTGGACACCTAGCATATGGCGATTTCCAGTAGCAAAAGCGTAAGGCTTGTAGCCCGAACCGTGAGGGAGGGAGCGACAGTACACGGCCGATGGCTTCGCGTGACGGTTACTCGAGTGCTTCCTCGTTTACACGTCGGGTTACTGGGCCTGCGGCCCATAGCTAGTAGCCCGAACCGTGAGGGAGGGAGCGACAGTACACGGCCGATGGCTTCGCGTGACGGTTACTCGAGTGCTTCCT
>JAJTFC010000124.1 GCA_021298315.1 Planctomycetaceae bacterium | reverse complement strand
TGCTGACCGACGTCGAGTACGAGTACCGTTCGTCCGCTTGTGCGGACTCACTGAGTACGAGTACGAGTACGAGTACGAGTACGAGAAGAGGCACGAACAAGGCATTGAACTTTTCTCCTCGCACTCGGTCAATGCAAGCGTGCAAGCAATTCTGGATGCGTTTGAAAGTGAGTCGCGACACTCGCAAGAAGCGGATCGATCGTTTGGGACTGGATGGCATGCGGAGGATCCCAGTCCCACCACTTAAAATCTAGGTGTTCGGTGCATACCAACTCGATCGGACGCAAGAGGGTTCCTAGATAGATCGTTAGCTCTTTAAGCGACTTTTCCTGGGGTTTTTTCCGCTTGGCAACCCAGTATCGATGGACGAAACGGAACACCGGATCGGTCCAAATTGCATCGCTTGGTATACCGGTCTCCTCCCAAAGCTCACGCTTGGATGCCTCGATCGAGGTCTCACCCTCATCGAAGTGGCCTTTGGGCAAGTCCCAGCGATCGGGGTGTTTCATAAGCAAAAACTCAAGTCGCTGCGATTTGCGGAAAACCAAATACCCTGCCGCAAAGACGGTAGGTTCTGAATCGTTCGATAAGTGATCTTTAGCCATAGGGTCGGCTATTGCCTCGGTTTGCTTGGACTTCCCACGGGTTGCCAAGCCAGTATGATACCTCGATTCGATACCCCGAGGTATTCCCACGTTGCTCTGGTAATTTACTGCTATGAAAATTTATACAAAAACCGGGGACGCAGGCACGACAGGACTCTTTGGTGGCCCACGCGTTTCGAAAGACGATGCGAGGATATGCGCCTACGGTTCGGTTGACGAACTCAACGCGGTCTTGGGGACTGCACGCAGCACAGGGCTCTCGCCCAAGCTCGATCCGATGCTCGATGCGGTCCAGCATCAGTTGTTTTCGATCGGTGCAGAACTGGCCAGCCCCGACCCAGAGCAGCATAAGCTCAAATGGGATAGTGATCCGCACGTATCGAAACTGGAAGAATGGATCGATTCGATGGAGGCTCAGTTGCCTGCACTCAGGAACTTTATTCTTCCGGGAGGGAGTCCTCAAGCGGCCCAGCTCCATTTGGCTCGCACCATTTGCAGGCGTGTGGAAAGAGAAATAGTCCGGCTCGGACACGACCGTCGTGTCAGTGATGTGTCTCACATCGTGATCTTCCTGAATCGCCTTAGCGATATGCTCTTTGTCATGGCCCGCTATGCGAACTTGGAATTAGGTGTCGCCGATACGACCTGGGGGACCCCGAGAACGCCGCAATCTTAACTATCTTCGCTAGTCTCCCGAGCCCACCGGTCTTGGCTCAGCCCCCTAAAGTGGCTCTGTTTTCCAAGCTCTCTTGATCGGCTGTAGATAAAATCACTACAACGCCGATCATGAAAACAACAATCCACACAGCTTGTCCTGTTTCAGTTGTACGAATTTTGTTTGTGGCTTTCTTAGCCAGCTTGTCCCTACACGGTGGCTGCGTTCGAAAACGTATGACGTTTCGAACCAATCCTTCGGGTGCGATGGTGTATGTCGACAAGCAACCCGTGGGACTGACTCCCGTTTCGACCGGGTTTACTTATTACGGAACCCGCAGTGTCGAGATCGTCAAGGATGGATACCGGACCGAAAAATTTCTTCGCAAAGTGCATGCGCCTTGGTATCAAATTCCGCCGCTGGACTTTGTCTCCGACACGCTTTGGCCCTTTGAGTCCCGCGACGAGCGAATCATCGATGTTCAGTTAACTCCCGAGTTCGATGTGCCCGAGGATGCGCTGATCGCTTCAGGAGAGCAGTTGCGGCTTCAAGCAGGTCAAGGGATTGCCGTCACACCGCCGCCACCGGTGGTGCAACCCTCGACACCGATCTTGGCTCCTGCACCCGTTGCGATTGTTCCGGGCCCTTCGAGTGTGCCCGGTCCGCCGCTTGTTCAAGCTCCCCAGCCTACGTTTGGTCAGCGAGCTTGGAATACGTTGTTCCCTTACGGTGCTCCTTTGAGTTTCCCATCGACTCAGGTGACTCCGGGAGGTGGCTTTAGGCCACCGACGGACAATGAATAACAAGTTTCTTGGCTTGCTGTTTGTTTGCACCTTGTGCCTATCCGGATGTAGGATCCTGGCGCCGCAAGCGATCAACAACTCCAAACAAAACATTGCACCCGAGTTGCTCCAGGCCAATTCGCTACCGATCGAGCGAGGCAAACCCCGAGCGATCATCGATGGGGTCGGCTGGGTCGTAGGGATACCATCGAAGCTACTGCTGTGGGACTCTAGAATCGATAACCACAAGATCGGTTTGGAGACCGAAGCTTGCGTTGCGGAATACTTGTCCCAAAACCAAATGGGGCACGTAAAAGTACGACTCAATCAATATCGGCCTTGGGATGACATGAAGCGATTGACTAAGAACAAGTCGATGGCATGGCCTTGGCGATACTCCATCGGAACCTTGAGCGTTCTTGGAGAGACCATCGTTCCGGGCAGGATATTCGGGGGTGATCACTTCAATCCGTATTCGCAAACGATCCATCTTTACAGCGATGTACCTGCAATCGCCTTGCACGAAGCTGCTCATGCGAAAGACTTTTCACGCAGGAGATATCCTGGCACCTATGCTGCGCTGTATGGTTTGCCGGTGGTACCGCTGTATCACGAGTCTCTGGCCACAAAGGATGCTTTGGCTTATGCCCAAGAAACCGACGATCCTGCGTTGCAGCAAGAGGCCTATCGTATTTTGTATCCAGCCTATGGGACTTATGTGGGAGGAGCCATCGGCTCGGTGCTACCCATGGCTTCGTTCCCAGCATACTATGGTAGTGTCATCCTCGGACATGCGGCCGGGCGCTGGCAAGCCGCCCAGGTAACTCCAAAGGATCCCTCGATTGCATCGGCAATCACAGAAAGAGAAGAATGAAATCCGTAGAAGTCACTCCGGTCGAAGGTCGCAAGGATCGCAAAGAGTTCATGGAACTCATATGGCGACTCTACAAGTCAGATCGCCACTGGATCCCGCCGATCCGAATGAACCAAGAGGAGCTCGTCGGTTTTCGTAAGCATCCTTTCTACGAGAAGAACACTTGCCAAGCATTCTTAGCCAGAAGGGATGGCCAAGTCGTTGGGCGGATTGTTGGCATTATCAACCACGCACACAACAAACGCTACGAGGAGAAACGGGGCTTTTTCGGGTTCTTCGAGGCGATCGATGACCAGCAGGTTGCCAACGCGCTGTTTGAGGCTGCCGGCAAGTACCTCAAGTCCCAAGGCATGACCGACGTTCGTGGGCCGTGCAACCCATCGCTTAACTACGAAACCGGAACCCTCGTCGATGGTTTCGATTCCTCGCCGACGTTCATGATGACCTACAACCCACCGTACCATGATCGACTCATCCGAGGGTTCGGTTTCGAAAAGACCCAAGACATGTATGCCTACAATGGCAATGTCGAGATGCTCAATACGATCGACCCGAAGATCAATAGAACGGTCGAAATGGTTCAAGAACGATTTAATCTTCAAGTGCGTCAAGTGAGCCGCAAGAATTTCGGAAAAGAGATTCTGTTGTTCCTCAAGATCTATAACGAGTCTCTCCAAGGGACTTGGGGGTTTGTCCCGCTGAGCGATGGAGAAGTCAAAGCCCTTGGCATGTCGATGAAGCTTCTGATCAACCCTGCGGCAACGAGTGTCATCGAGGTCGATGGAGAGCCTGTCGGGGTCGGCTTGGGCCTGCCTGATTACAACCCAATCATCAAAAAGATAGACGGCAAGCTCTTTCCTTTTGGCTGGATCAGAATCTTGCTCGATCGCAAAAAGATCACCAAGATGCGGATTATCAGTGCCAACGTTACTCCCGAGTGGCAGCGATGGGGATTGGGGTTAGTGCTCCTAAACCGCATGCTCCCGGATGTGCTAGCCATCGGAATCACCGACGCGGAATTCTCGTGGGTCTTGGAGACGAACCATTTATCGCGAGGCTCGCTTGAACGGGCTGGATTGGTGCCCTCCAAAACCTATCGACTCTACGACCGAACTTTGTCAGACATCTAAGTTCAAAGCGAGACAAGTTTGCTTTAGCCGTCTGGGTCGTTCAGGACTTCGATCAGTCGGCTTCGAAGCGGCTCGGGGTACCGTTCAGGCCACGACCGATCGATCAGATCCAGCGAGATCATGTCCCGTAGATGCACGCGATCTTTATCTCGGTTTGCGTTGAGCTTCATGAAGACCAGGGTCTCTAGCCGAACCGTTTGAAAATCGTTAGCTCTGGCTAGCGGTTCGAAATCGGGATTTGGACTGTCGCCTGCTCGTTCAATTTTCCCCACAAGCACCACATGAACTGCATCGCGAGCCGACGCTTCTGGATGCTCGACAAACATGTCCAAGTCCGAGACGTTGCGGTGATGAAAGCCAGCGGCGAGCATCGCGTCTTTCATCGCCGGAAAATCGCTCGGCCGAACCATAATATCCACGTCGCGTGTTGTCCGCAGTGCCGCTTCATCGACTTGAGCGACCCAAGCCCTTACGGCATGACCGCCAACGACGGCATAAGGTACTTTTGCATCTTCGAGGATACGAACGGTTTTGCGCAGGCGCTCATTGACTTTTTCCACGGCTCGCTCCATCCTGGCCCATAACTCTTCGCCTACGATTTTGAACTCTACCACGGCAAGACCTCCGTTGCTAAGTGTAATCCAGGGCAATGGAAGATTCCACCGCAGCGACGGAACGCCAGCCTAAGGCTTTTGCAGTGCCCGATCCAAGACGTTTTTTGTAATCCGTTGGACCCGTGGATCTGGGCCATGCGGACGACTCCAGTGCGACCAGGGCAAAGTATGCCCGGGAGGATCCGAAAGCCCCTGCACCCAAAAGATACTCGATGCGTTAAAGACCACGTTCCCTTTCGGGCCTTCATACACGGTGGCTGTCCATTGTTGGGGTGTCTGACCACCGACCCAAGCTGTCCCGCTCCCAACGACACTTAGCCCCGGTATGTCTGCTGGATCACCGTGGTACTCCCAGCCGATGAGCCCTGGGATCGACTCTCCCTTCTTCATGCCGGTTCCTTCGAATATCCAGTGCTCGGGCATCGTGCAGATCCAATCTCCGCCACCGTTGACCGGCTCGACGTTGCGTGCACCCATCAAGAAACCTTCATCTGGCCCTCGCTCGGGAAACGGACCGTGATCCTTGGCCCGAGATTCCGTAATTGGACGGTTTGCACCGTAGGGGCCACCTCGGAAGAGGATCCGATTGGCTCGGCCATCAAAACTCTCTCGAAACGGAGAAACCCAGCAAACACTGTTGCCTGAGAGGAACAACAAACTAACCCCTTGATCCCTCATCTTTTCAACGGATCGGAACTGACGAATATCCCAGTACTCGTCATGCCCGACACTGATAAAGGATCGCGCTTTGAGCCCTCGATCGGGGCTGAGCATGTCGCTGTTGCAGCAATACGAAACATCGTAGCCGTGCTGTTCAAGCCAATAAGCGAGCGGGAATTCCAGTGGCAAATATTCGCCAGAGCCTTGGGTAAGCGGGTCATTGACCACGCTATCGAACTGAGCTTCGCGACCATAAGGCCGATCGAAACTCACATCGGCCCACGGGCCTTGGTTGCCCTTTGGATGCGTGTAGACGGAGTACTTGCTAGGCCACTGGTTGTACGCTTGCCAAGTATTGTCTGAGCATTGAAAGAGGACATCGCAGGGCCGATCATCGGTTACGACAAAGATGACATAGCTTTGCCAGTAAGGCTCCTGGTCCGTTTCAGGGATCGTTGTCAATCGACCTAGGTAAACACCCGAGATCCAATCCGTAGGGATCGTCAAACTGTGGCTCGTCTCCCAGCGGCACTCGTTGAGGTTCTTTTCGCCCAGGGTTGGTGTTGGTTGCGTCTTTCCGGTGATGGGCCCGATGCTCGACATGAGCCTCGCACCGGCTCCGTCGTAATAGCCAGTTCGAAAAATCTCCAATCGAAAAGGCTTAGCCGGCTGGGTCGAGACCTTGATATCGATCGACTCACCGGCTCGAACGCTCTGTCGTGAACAGTAACCCTCGATCCATGGGGATCGATATCGACTTTCATCGACACGCACTCGGGTCAATTGCCAATCGCGACTGCCAGGCTTGAGGTTCTCGCTTTGAATCAGATTCCTTGAGGCAGTCTCTTTAGCAGTCTCCTTAGCACTTTCTTGGGCACAGCAGAGTCGATTGCCATTAAAGGTAAGTGCATGCAAGGCCAGGGGGATCACAAAACAGACGGCTCTACAAATTCGATTCATGGGTAGCTGGGGAGGTATGAGGCCAAGGAATCTCATTGGTCAGTGGGAGGGTGACTCATGAGGCAGATTTTTTAGGATCCATTGTAACGCTTGGTCGCAGGGTTCGGCTGCATCGAGTCCCAAGTTGCATGCAGCAAAAATCCCACGACCTTCTTTAGGTGCTAAAAAAACGACACTGTACCAATAAGTGTTCGAGCCATTGTGATGATAAATCGGGCCCTGCGACCAACTTCTGCGAAGAACGATCCAGCCGCCGGCGTACTCCTGCTGCTCTTGAGTCTTGTGCAAATACCCAAAGGACTCCTCAGAGAGTTTCAGCCCAGGTGTATCGGTAGCCTTATTTCGAAGGTGGAATTGCAAGTAGCCAACCCAATCCTCCATGTTGGCAAAGACCGTACCTGCCGGACCCAGCGCCGGAGGGTTGTCACGCTCGACGGCCAGAAGGATACCCGCAGGTCGAACGTGGCCCCAAGGAACCTTGTCGCCAAGCGACTTCGACGGCACCCCGAATCCAGCCGATTTCATCCCCAAAGGCTCAAACAATCGAGCACGAATCTGATCTTCCCAAGGCTCCTGGCGCAACTCCTCGAGGACGGCTCCTAGCGTCATGTATCCAAGGTTCGAGTAGAGGAACGCAGGTTTTGTTTCTGTCGTCTTTTTCTCCTCTTTGGAATTCGAATTCCGAGGCTGCTGCATCCACCAGTGCAAGACGTTTCGGCGGTGGATCTGGATCGGAACATTCGCATCGGCGAATTGTGACCAAGGGGGATTGGTAGGAGCTCCGCTGGTATGGTGCAATATTTGCTCGATCGTAACGTTCGCCCAAGGCGAATCGGCGACTTTCGGATCCGATGCAAAGACCTTCCCAAGGGTCGAATGCCATTGCAGTATCCCTTCGTCGACGGCCATAGCAATCAGGGTAGCCGTCATGCTTTTGGTGCATGAGCCCAAATGCATCGGGTGGGAGACCAGCAGCGGATCGGTCGAACCGGCGCGACGAAAACCGACGGCAGCAATGTGCTGAATTTTCTGAGTGTCAAATTGGCCAGCAATGAGTCCCGGCAGATTTTGCTTGGTGCGGATTTCTTCCAAGGCCAAAGAAAGTTGTGTGGAAGTCACTTTGGCAGATTCCTGTGTCAAGAGCTCAGGCTTCTGGGCGCAGGCAAGGCTACTGACAGTGACGAACGCCAGGCCGAAAAGGCGGTGTCCTGCAACACTGCATATTCCAGTGCAGAAAATGTCCAAGAGCATTTTTTTGACGATGAAAATCCAGCCAAGTAAAACGCTAAGGGTAACCCATGCGTACAGAACAATTGGAGCCATCGTGCGGGTTAAGCCTAGCTTGGATTTGCCGGTTTTTGGCATGGTACTTGCGTAAAATGCTCATTGTCTACCAAGAGGCCTTCTTCGTGGGGTTCATTTTGGCAGTCGGCGGTAATTTCCGCAGTTTCGGGTTCCTTTTTTTCGAGAAGAAAACACAGAGAGTAAGCCTGATGATTTACAACACCAGTTCGCTGATGATGTACATGATTTTGATGGGCCCTGCGATCCTGCTTGGGATGCTTGCCCATTTCTGGGTCCAATCGGCCTACAACAAGATGAGCCAAGTTCCGGCTGGTACAAGCGGTCACGATGCGGCCCGCAGGATTCTTGATGCTAATGGACTTTACGACATTCCCATCGAGCCTTCGCCCGGGGTGATGTCGGATCACTACGATCCGACTGCAAAAGTTGTACGGCTCAGCCAGGACGTCTATTACGGGCACTCGATGTCTGCGGTGGGAATTGCGGCCCACGAGGTAGGCCATGCGATCCAAGATGCCCGAGGATATGCTCCGCTAGTGGTCCGAAATATCGCGGTCCCGGTGGCCAATTTCGGGGGATCCCTAGCATCGATCGTCGTAAGTCTCGGTGCGTTTTTGATGATTGGTGGCATGTTTAAATTCGCCAGTTGGGCATTGCTCTTGGGAGTGATTGGTTTTGCTGCCGTCGTTGTATTCCAACTGGTGAATTTGCCCGTCGAGTTCAACGCCAGTTCGCGAGCCAAGGATCAGCTTTTGGTCCATGGAATCGTTAGCAACAGCGAGTTGCCCTACGTCAGTACCGTGCTTACGGCCGCTGCGATGACCTATGTCGCTGGAACTTTTAGCTCAATCATGAGCCTCGTTTACTACGCCATGCAGTATGCTATGGTCTCAGACCGTGAAAACTGATCGAGACTAGCAAAGGAATACCGATGGCAAAAAGAATCTCTTTTCTCCGAGAGTGCTGCAAATGGGCTCTCGGAGTTTTTTTTGTTCTGCAAATTGGGGCATGTGTTTCCAACGTGCACAGTCAAGAGCCCCATCGCATCGACGATGGCTTGAGGTTCAGTCCGACCGACTGGCCTTGGTGGCGAGGCCCCATGCGCAACGGCACGGCAGCGGGGGATCAGAAACCTCCGGTTAAATGGGATGCCGAAACAAATGTGAAGTGGAAGACACCGATCCTGGGGCGTGGGTATGGATCGATGTGTTTGGTTGCCGATCGGATCTATCTAGTGACGGCGGATGAAGCAACGGGTTCCCAGTCTCTGATCGCTTTGGATCGAAAAACTGGACAAGTTGTTTGGACGACGGTCGTTCACGAAAAGGGAGGGATGCGTAAGAATGAAAAGTCAACGGCGGCATCCTGCACGCCAGCTTGCGATGGCCAGAGCATCTATGTTGCCTTCCCCAACGATGGGCGTTTGATGGCAAGCGCACTGAGCCTCGATGGAAAGATTCTTTGGCAGACGAAGATCACCGATTACATCGAGCATCAAGGCTATGGAGCATCACCGGCACTCTATCAATCGTTGGTGATCATCGCTGCAGATACCAAGGCAGGAGGTGCGATTGCTGGATTGGATCGCGCTACGGGCAATGTCGTGTGGAAGCGTGAGAGACCCAAACTGCCAAACTATCCATCGCCGGTGATTTTGCATTTGTTCGGCAAGGATCAGTTGATCATGACAGGTTGCGATTTGGTCACCAGTCTCAATCCTCTCTCAGGGGACTTGAATTGGGAGGTTGCAGGGGCCACGACCGAGTGCGTCACATCGACCTTGAGCGACGGCAAGCATGTTTACACCTCGGGTGGGTATCCCCGCAATCATATGTCAGCGGTCTTGGCCGATGGCTCAGGCAAGTTGGCTTGGGAGAACGACTCGCGTGTGTATGTGCCATCGTTGCTGATACACCATGGGAACCTTTATGGGGTTCTCGATGCAGGGATTGCGGCGGCTTGGAACGCACAAACCGGCAAAGAATTATGGCGAAATCGACTCGGAGGGACCTTTTCAGCTTCCCCGATCCTAGTCGGTGCGAACATCTATGCATGGAACGAGGCAGGGGAGTGCTTTGTGTTTCGAGCCAATCCCGATGGTTTTGAATTGTTAGCCAAAAACCAACTTGGCGAAGAGAGTTTGTCGACCTCGGTGATTTGCGATAGCAAGATCTATTATCGGTGTAGCCAAATCGTCGATGGCAAGCGACAGGAATACCTCTATTGCTTGGGTAATTGAGCGAATAGGTCCAACGGCTAGGACTTTCACAGATGGTGCTTAAGAAAATCGCCGAGGCTTTTTCAGGATCATCGATTCAGCGTTGCCCGCAATGCGATCATCCGATCGCTTATGAATCGATCAATATCAAGGAAGGAGTGGCTTGTTGCGATCCTTGCCGCAAGCTCTTTAGGTTGTCTGAGCTCAATTGGAGTCATCGATCGCGTGAAGAGGTGTTGGCCAAAACGCCCCTGGGCTGTTCGAAGGTGGAGTGGGGCCAAAGCCTGACTCTAACCGCTTCGGCCCGATCGATCCCAACGTTTATCGGCCTATCGTTCGCTTGTCTGTTTTGTAACGGCATCGTTTCGGTTTTCTTATCGATCGCCATCGCTGGCCTGTGGGCTAATCTTGTTGGTCCAATACCAGGTTGGTTTCCAATGCCTGGAGGAGTTCGACAAGGTAGACCTATTATGAATGATGCCCCAATGAATCTTGGTACGACTCTCTTTCTATGCTTGTTTCTCATCCCATTTGTCACCATAGGCACAGGCCTAGTTCTCGGAGCGATGTTTTCGCTTCTGGGCCGAGTCAAAGTGGTGATCGATCAAGTCGAATCCTATGTGTCGACAGGGATTGGATTGCTATCTTGGAAAAACCGATTTGATCCGATGAGCATCGATTCCGTCAGGTTCTCCAACAGCTCAGGTGATGGCGAGTCTGCGCCCAAATCTTCAATTCAACTCGTCGGCGAGGATACGATCGAATTCGGTTCCATGCTTCCATCGAAGCGCCGACAATGGCTTGCTGCCTGTCTGCAGGAGATCTTTTCGCCAAATGACATTTCAAGAGACTCACGGCCCGTTTGGCTTGAGCCGAATAATCGTCGCTAGCTGAGTACGAAAAAGCGGATGTTTCTAAGATGCTATTATCAGGGCTAAGATACCCCGCAGTGTCCAAGCGATGGTTCGGATCCAATTGCTTTGAACCAACTTGCGATGCGACAGAGGATCTGGACCTCGAAGCAATCGATCATGCAAGGGCATTTGAATCACAGCGGTGCTCGTCCATAGAAGCACTAGCAGAAGCATCCCAAAGCCAGGGATCAGCCATGATCCCGACTTGATACCAGCGATCAAAAGCCAGCCGGCCAAGACACCTTCTAGAAGCATCAGCGGGCCGACGACCCAAAAGATTCGGTCGCAGTGCCGCTTCTCGGCTTCCACAGCCCGCTGGGGCTGTGGATCAACAAACTCCATCGCTGGATAAGCAACCCGCTGAATCACCCAAATCAGACCAACCAAATACCAAGTGACTGCCAAATGCAGCAACTGGGCATAATCGATCCAAGGGGTGTCCCAGATCATGGGCTACTTGTCTTGCTCTAACCGGAGGATCGACTCGCCCTTGCCACTGTCGATCATCACATAGACCTCTCCTTGTGCGTCTTGGCCAAATGCCAACACAGGCAATCCACCGGCAACAACCTCCTCATTGCGAACCGCTTCTTTGGCTCCGTCTTCAAGCGTCAGCGCCCATACGCCACCGGAGACATAGTCGGCATAAAGATACTTGCCTTCGAGCTCTTTGAGTCGATCGCTCCGATAGACTCGTCCACCTGTGATCGACTTGCCAACACTGTGATCGTAAGCCCAAATTGGATCGATCGCATTGGCTGACTCGGCACTTGGAGTCCTGTTGCCAAAGGTGTATGCACCCTCGCGAACGCTCCAGCCATAGTTGCCTCCCTTGTTGACCACGTTGACCTCTTCCCAAAGATCTTGGCCAACATCGGCACACCAAAGCTTGCCTGTCTTGCGATCAAAAGCGATCCGCCAAGGATTCCTAAATCCATAGGCATAGATCTCGGGACGCACTCCCTCGACTCCAACAAATGGATTGTCCGTCGGAACCTTGTAAGCCGTGTTGTCCGTCTTTTGGTCAACATCGATGCGAAGGATCGATCCTAATAGCTGCGAACGGTTCTGTCCGTTGGCCTTCGGGTCATTGCGAGCACCTCCATCTCCAAAGGCGATGTAAAGATATCCATCGTTGCCAAACTCGATCGATCCTCCATTGTGGTTCTGATAAGGCTGCGGAACAACCATCAGGACCTCTTCGGAATTCGGATCGGCCTTAAGCTTGTCGCTCGCGGAGACTTTGAATCGCGAGATGACCGACTCGTGCGTCTTGGGTCTGGTGTAGCAGACAAAGAACTGGCCGTTGTCTTGAAACTTTGGATGCATCGCCAATCCGAGCAATCCTTGCTCGTTACCCCCTGGACTATTCCACTTGCTGACCCGATCCTCGATATCGAGAAAGACTTTGGCCACCTCGACACACCTTGGTCGAGCACATAGAGTCGCTTGGCATCCCCAGGTGCATAGGTCAATTCGAGAGTTCGGCGGGGGCGATTGACCGTTCCATCCTCATCGACTGGAACCCAATTCTCCCACTTAAGCTTTGGAAAGGCCAAGGTGGGCTTGAGTTTGAGTTTGCCATCGACCGGCGAGGAGATTCCACCGTCGTCGGCCAGTTCCCGAATCTTGATGTTTCGGAAAGAAACCAAGTTGCCGTGGTCTTGCAAGCAAATATAGCCTTCGCCAGCTTTGCCAAAGCCAGGGAACTTCGAGAACTTGCTCTTGGCTACCAGTTCGTCCCAGCGTTTATCACCGAGCTTGAATTGGTAATAAACAACCCCATTCATGGAGACTTCACAACCCCGAGGGGAGATTCTTAGGAACAACTGGTTCCACTCCCCGGGTGGACGCGTTGCATCAGGGATCTCGGTCTCTCCGGCCCAACGCATCGGGTAGGGTTGAAACATTTGGTAGAGCCAACCGGCTTTTTGCGGATCGTGTCCATCGACGTTGTCCTGGATCTGCACCTCAGGGCCGCTATGCCAAGGTGCCGGGTTATCTTCGGTCACATGGAACATCAGGCCGCTATTGCCACCCTTGGAGATGTTGTAGTCCAACGAGAGTTCAAAGTACTTGTACTTTTTGTCGGTGATGATGTCCCCGGCGTTGTTGCCATCGCGCACGATCGCACCGTCGATGACCTTCCAGCCCTCGGTGATCTTGTCCTTCTTGTAGTTTCTCCAGCCTTGAGTGCTCTTGCCATCAAACAGCAATTTCCAACCAGCGACCGATTCGGCGCGGGTGAGGGTATTGGCTGGTTGCTCGGCCCAAGCGATTGACGCAAAGGCCGCAGTGGATACTAGCCCGACACACAGTCGAGCCCATGACTTTGACGTTGTTCTCATCTTCGTTACCTATAAAAATGAAAGGATAGGGTTGGTTACAATTCGGTTTCCATCAGCCTTTGTAGGCTCGTTTGCAACGCGGCTTTTTGCGAAGGTTCGCAGCAAGCTAAAAGTTGCTCGGTATAGTATCGCGCCGAATCGATCAAATGATTTTCTTCGGCGATGGCGATGGCCATTTCCAAGGCCCGCGTGCGCACAAGTGGTTCAGGTGGCGGGGAACGATACAGTGCGGCTTTGCGGAACGCCGCCAAGGCTTCCAAGGGTCGACCAAGACTTTGCAGGCATATCCCTAGTTGAAAACTCGCGCGGGCCCTGATGCTCGGCTCCTTGGATGCCTCCTGCAGATGCTCGACGGCTTCCTCTTGGCGGCCTAGCTGACGAAGGGCAACGGCCCAAGCGATGAGGATCTCTTTTTGATCCGGGTGCCTTGCATAGCGATCCGCACAAACTTTGACACGTCGATTGGCAAGATCCGTTTCGGCTTGCTCGACCCCGTAGCGGTTTTCATCCGAGGGACGCTGTGCATTGAGCTTGCGGGCTTGCTCAAGGGCCATATTCGCAAGATGGATTGAAAGATCCTCGTGGAGAATCATCAGCGGTTCGTGCTCTGGACAGTACTGAACACCTGCATCCAAGACGCGACGTGCATCGACCCATCGCTCTTGGTCGACGTAGATTTGACCTAGCTCGACATAAGGTTCTGGATTCGCAGGGGCATTGCGGATCGCTTGTTCGAGTTCTTGCGGCCGTTGGAGCGGGATCGCTTTGGGTTTGGACTCGGCTTTATCCAGCGGATTGGTGCGGACAAGCAAACTATCGGTGTCGGAGTACTTGGCCAAGAGTTTTGAGCCGACCTGCGATGGTGAACCGGAGGCAGCCACCTGGGACGACTTGGACGTCGAAGTGCTTTCGTTCTTACCTGGTTCGTTGTTGTCTGGCTCGTTGGGATCCATGGCGGCAATTATAGCCTTGATCGAACCATTTGACAAAACGTCAGCCCGGATGGCAGTTCGCCGTCAATTCGGCGATCAGAGAGGCTGCCATCCGGGCTGAAGATGCTTTTATTGAAGAAAAACGCTGACTAGACAACCAATTCGGTATCTTGTCCTGGAGTTGGGATCCAATAACGGCCCTTCTCGTCTGGCTTGATCGGTGCCTCGTCGTCAAACGAATCGATCGCATCAAAATTGGCCAAGCCGATTTGGCTATTGAGGCACTGATCCCATTTCAGAAGCTTACCGGTATAGGTTGCCATGCGGCCCATGATCGAGGTCATGCTGCTGGTCGCACCGTAATCTCCCTCGTTGGGGATCTCACCCTTGCGAATCTGTGCAAACAAATCGACGTGTTCTTGAGCCCAACCGTTCTCGCCAGCCGGCGACTTCCATACCACTTCGTTCTTCTTGTTGTAGATCTTTCCTCCGCCGATATCGGCCCAGCCGTTGGTGCCGTGAGCAAACTCGCTGACCGAGTTCCAGCAACCAGGGATATGGCGGCACTGACTCAAGAGCTTCGTGCCGTTGGGATAAGTGAACTCGACGAAGTGGTGGTCATAGATTTGACCATTTTCTTCACCGGTTCGGACCTGCCGACCACCTTGGCCTTGTGCTTCAGCAGGCGGGCCATCCATGAGCCAGTTGATCACGTCCAAGTTATGGATGTGCTGTTCGCAGATATGGTCACCACTGAGCCAGTTGAAGTAGTACCAGTTGTTGAGTTGGTACTCGAGCTCGGTCTGATTCGGCTGGCGGTTACGAGTCCAAACCCCATCGCCGTTCCAATAAGCTCTCGTGAGGATGATGTCGCCAATGGCTCCCTCTTTGAGCATCTTGATCGTCGACTTGTAGTCGCTCTGATGGTGTCGCTGAAGCCCCACGGCGACTGCGAGTTTCTTGTCCTTGGCAATCTTGTTGGCTTCCAAAACCCGGCGAACCCCAGGTGCATCGGTCGCAACAGGCTTCTCCATAAACACATGCTTGCCCGCCTTGACGGCAGCTTCGAAGTGCAAGGGTCGGAAGCCCGGAGGACTCGTCAAGATGACCATGTCCACATCCGAGGCCAAAACTTCCTTGTAGCCATCGACACCGATGAATGCCTTGGCGTCGACGTTGTCCTTGTGCTTGTTCTTGAGTTCCTTAAGCGCATTGTCGGCTCGGAACTTAAATGGGTCGGTCACTGCCGTGAGCTTGACGCGATTCGATTCGCTGTTGGTATCGAGTGCTTGTCCAGCGGCTCCCGTACCGCGTCCACCACACCCGATCAAACCCAAACGGATCGTGTCGCTGCCTTGGGCCCACGCCGATCGGGAGATCGGAAGCGTGGCTGCAAGAGCCGAAGCCGTAACGCCGGTCTTGAGGAATCCTCGTCGAGAGGCTTCGGCACTTAATGGGGTATCTTGCTTTGGGTTGTTGCTGTTTTGGTTCATCGATGAAAGTACTCCGAAGGCTAAGTGTTAGAGAAAAAAGTGTTTCACGTCCGCCCCCGCGCTGCGGAGGTCGCCGCGCCAAGGAGAAGAAAAGTCAGATCGTTGAAGGACCGACGTGAAACACCGGAGGGCTCAAACGACACTCGGGCGATAGGAAATCCTAACTCCCAAAAGTACCGTTTAAGGGGTCACTAATTCGCAACCACACTTTGACTATACCAAAGCCAGCGGTCGACTCCAAGACAATTCAGAAAAATAACGACTGCAACGCAGTCGCCAGATTAGATTTTTTGATCAGACAGATCAGGGTTTTCGCTCGTGCAGGTATTGCACGAGCTGGCCAACGGATTCGACATCGAGAATTTCGTCGTCGATTTTGATAGAAAAACGCTTTTCGAGATCGAAGGTCATCTCGGCCATGGCGACCGAATCGATACCGATCATGGCCAGCGAATCGTCCAAGTGTGGCTTACTTCCAACGATTTTCGCTAGATAATCGATGACCTGGGTCTGCGTTTCCTCGATATTGTCCATGGGGCCTTCTCGCCGGGATCCTTCACGCTAGGGGCCTGATTACTGAGAGCCAAAACGATAGCGGTAAACCGGGTCTAAAATCAAGCCCCACCTCCAAGCGCCAAGGCTTGATCTAGATCCGCGATCAAATCCTCGGGATCTTCTAAGCCGACGGAAATTCGAATCAGCGTGTCGTGAATCCCTGCTTTGGCACGCGCTTGTGCATCATAGCTAGCATGGGACATCGTCGCGGGTTGTTCGATGAGTGATTCTACGGCACCACAACTGACGGCCAATCCAAAGAGTTTTGTCGCTTTGCAAACCGTTTTGGCTGTATCGATCGTGCCGGCGACCTCGAACGAGACCATGCCACCGAACTGATCGCCCATCAAACGCCGTGCCCGTTGGTGATCCGGGTGGCTTTCGAGTCCTGGATACAAGACCTTCTTAACGCTCCTGTGGGATTCGAGCCATCGCGCTATGCGAAGGGCCGAATGGGACTGCTCTCGCACTCGCAATTCCATGGTCTTGATTCCGCGATGGAGCAAGAAGGCTTCCAAGCTCCCGATGACGCTGCCGGTTGCATTTTGGATGAAGTAGAGTTCTTGAAGCAATTCGGGTGTTTTGGCTGAGAGTACACCCGCTAGGCAATCGCTGTGTCCGCCGAAGTACTTTGTGGCCGAGTGCATGACGATGTCGGCACCGAGCTCCAGGGGTCTTAGGATGCACGGTGGCACGAACGTGCTATCGACTGCCAGTAGAACTCCAGCCTTCTGCGTGATGCTTGCGATCTGCTGAAGATCTGGGACGCTCATGAGTGGGTTTCCAATCGACTCAACCCACACCATCTTGGTCTGAGGCTTAATCGCATCGACAATATGATTCGCTTGATCGGCATGCACCAAGGTGACTTCGATATTGTTGCGATTGCAGATTTTGTGCAGCAGGCGATAGGTTCCTCCGTACATATCGCAGCCAGCCACGACGTGCGAACCGGCTGGTAGCAATCCCATGGCGCAGTGCGTAGCTGCCATGCCCGAGGAGAAGGCCAGCGAACCGGCGGCACCTTCCAGATCGGCGATGGCTTCTTGAAGGCGACTGCGTGTCGGAGAGCCGCTTCGCGAATAGTCGAACGCTCCCCAATCACCTGGTCCTGGCTGAACGAAGGTGGTCGATAGATAGATTGGGGGTACAACCGCTCCGGTATAATCGGGTTTGCTTCCCACATGGATCGCGCGAGTACGAAACTTCATGGCATGCTCTTTCAAGATTAGGTGGCTTCGAGGGCTTGTCGCAAGTCTTCGATGAGATCGTCGGTGTCTTCGATGCCAACGGCCATACGGATCATGTTGTCGTGGATTCCAAAACCTGCACGCTGCTCGGGTGGATAATCGAAGTAGCTCATGACCAAGGGCTGTTCGATGAGGCTTTCTACCCCTCCGAGACTCGGACCGATACGGGGGATTTTGCATCGATCGATGATCGCCGCCGTCGCTTGCCAGTCAGCATCTTTGACCAAGAAAGTGATCAGCCCACCGTAGCCTTTCATGGTTTTTTTGGCGATCGCATGCGAGGGATGCGAGGCCAATCCCGGATAGTAAACCCTTTCGATCCGTGGATGATTCTCGAGAAACTCCGCGATTTTTTGCCCGTTATGGTTGTGCCGTTCCATCCGTAGAGCAAAGGTTTTAAGGCCTCGTTCGAGCAGATACATATTGTGAGGGGAATTGATCGAACCGAGGATACCTCGAAGCTTCCGCACCGGTTCGAGTTTCTCCTTTGAGCCACAGATGACTCCTGCGAGCAAATCGTTGTGCCCACCCATGTACTTTGTCGCCGAGTGCCACACGTAATCGACCCCCCAATCGATCGGCTTGAGGTTGTACGGCGTAGCGAGTGTCGAATCGATGAGAGTCTCGACTTGATTGCGTTTCCCGAGGGCGACAAAGGCCTCGAGGTCAATCACCGAAAGATGTGGGTTTGTAGGCGACTCGCTGACAATCATTTTGGTCTTGGAGTTGATGGCATTTTGCATGGCCTCCATATCCCCGGTTTTGACCTGATGGGTAACGACTCCGAATCGAGACAGATGCTTGACGCAAAACTCTCTGGAGCGGTGGTAGCATTGGTCAAAAAAGACGATTTCGTCACCGGCCGAGAGTTTGCACATGAGCAATCCGACCACGGCGGCCATGCCGCTTGAGTAAACGATCGCATCCTCGGCCCCTTCGAGCGCCGCGAGTTTCCGCTCGACGACCTTCTCGTTGGGGTTTCCATAGCGGCCGTATTCTTCGCGATCTTGGTTCTCTCGAAGGTACTTTAAGATGCTTTCGGTCGACTCGAACGTAAAGGTCGAGGCGCAGCAAATCGAATCGGTGATCGCATCGTTTGGCTTTTGCCGGGCCTCTCCCGCATGCACGCTTTGAGTACCAAAACCAAGGTTCTTATTTGTATCGAGAGGCCAATTCATAGGGCTACAAAGCACCGAGTGCGGGAAGTTGAGGTGAAGGTGGTCACACGTCCAGCAGAGGTTTCGCAGCAAGCGATCCGAGACAACGGCAAACAACCTCAGTTGTGCCGTTGGAAGCGAATGGCTCTTTAGCAGTGAGGCTGCAATCGGCCGCAAATCCCTGATAACGGAGGTAAAAGTGTAATCGGTCGAGAAAAATCAGCAAGCCTCGAAAGCCTTGTGGAAACGGCCTTGACGCTTTACAGAAAGCCTTCTGCGAGTTATTTTTAGGCGAACATGTGGCGGTTCTAGCGAGTCACTCTCATTAGATCTGTCTCCTGCTTGGGAGTCTAATGTCCCAAGGGAATTCGGAGGATAGCCGAATGGTTAGGAACCTGACTCGAAATCAGGCGCCGGGAAACCGGTTGAGGGTTCGAATCCCTTGTCCTCCGCTGCAAAACAATGCTTTTCCCTGGGAATATCGCACTTCTTGCGAGTTCCCCGAGACTTCTATAGTCTCCATGCAGCTCGTTGCGTGTCGCCTGCGGCGTTGGTTTTCGCGTCGCGACCCCAAAATCGAGTCGTCTTTCGCGTCGCGCTTTGGCGGCAAAACATTGGGCTTTTGCATACCTCCGAGTCGCGCGCGAGTCGCCCGCAGCAGAGGTAGTGGTATTCGAACTATCCGTGCGATTTCTTGAAATCGGAGGATGACGAGAATTGGCCGAAACAGCCTACCGCTCCAACCAATGATTGATTGGCTCGCACGTTCGTATATCATTCAATCTCGGGTCAGGGCTAGCTTGAGTGATAGGATGCGTTGGTGCGGTTGACCGGGTTTAGGCTG
>JAJTFC010000123.1 GCA_021298315.1 Planctomycetaceae bacterium | reverse complement strand
ACGGCTGTCCTCAGCCGTTTTCCGACAAGCTTTAGCTTGACGTTGCTTTCCAGCACTTTCAGACTCGCCTCGCAAGCTCGGCACAGGGACGATTGAGGACAATCGTCGAACACTTTTGTTCAACCGTTGAACAATAGCCGATTGCGTATGGGGTCTATTGCTTGACTGGTTCGCTCTGGTCTTTGAGGACTTGATCAAGGATCCCCATGAGGATTTTTCGATAGACTTTCTCAAGCAGCGGATTGGATTTGATAAGCTGCATCGTCTTGTAGAGTTGCTGACCGTTTTGGCTATCGATTTCGACCTCTCTGGCGACTCCCTGAGCATCGACCATGACCAAAATGTATCGCACCGAACCTTGCTCGTCGGTCGACTTGTGGATGTCATGCATCTGAGCCGTCGATACATCAAACTCCAGGTTTGCTTTCTTCAAGTCGGGTTCTGTCGCACGATTTCCTACGACCCCTCCAAAGAAATCGGCCATCTCATCGACCGTCTTGGTCGTCGAGTTGCGGCCAAGATCTCCACTAAGCTGCTTGAGCCGGTCGAAATTATCCTGATCGCCCCGCTTACGAGCCTCTTCCATCTGACGACGAATGTCACGAAGAAGCCTCGAGCGTTCCACAGGATCCGAAGGTGCTTCGATGAGCAATTCCTCGGATTGGGCAATTGGCCGTTGGCTAAACCCACCGTCAATCAGCAAGGACTCTTGGATAACGGATTTAGGAAGCTCCACTTGGTTCAGCCAAAGAAGTATCAGCACCGATGCGACCATCGAATGTAGCAATAGAGACAGCCACCAGGAACAAACCCAGGCACGCCTCATGAAAGCAGACCGAATTCGAAACGCAAACGAGCTGAACATATGCTTAGTATATCTCTCGAAATAGCTCGCGAATCCCTATGATCCGTCGTTC
This sequence comes from Planctomycetaceae bacterium, assembly GCA_021298315.1. GTDB lineage: Bacteria > Planctomycetota > Planctomycetia > Pirellulales > Pirellulaceae > JBKCUI01. The sequence continues at coordinate 12,440 of JAJTFC010000123.1, read as the reverse complement.
AGAGGCTGGCTACTTCGCAGATAAGCCATCAGATCTCGAAGCTGTTTATCATCGAGTTTCTCGAGCAAGCCCTCGGGCATCAAGGATAAAACCTGCGGCTCAAGCTGTTCGATATCGCTTCGCTCAAGCGTCACGGACTGACCATCGGTGTTGCGCAGAACAATCTGATCGGGTTGCTCGGACTCGATAAATCCAGTCAGAACCAACGCATCGCTCGTGAGGATGCGAACCATCTGATACCCTTCGCGAATCTCAAGACTCGGACCGACGATGTTGCGCAAAAGGGTTTCGAGTTGGTCTCGTTGGTAGCCCGTCAAATCCGGACCCACTTTGCCCCCATCATCAAACAATTGATGGCATCGACCACACAGCTCACGGTAAAGTTTTTTGCCTTGGTAAGGATCCCCATTGCCACCGAGAATTTTTTCAGCCAACTCCCGGGACGTCTGTGTCGCGCTGGATAGACTCACCGAAGCGAACTGAGGATAGGCCAGCGCAAGACGTTTCTGCAACGTCTCGTCCAAATGAAGCCTCATGGTACGAACCGATTCGGGTGGCACTTGGTCGGCTTGTACCTGCTTGGCATCGACCGCATCGAGCCACTTGGTAATCCAAGCCGGACGCGTAGAAAGAACCGAAGCGGCAGCGGGTCGCAGTTCCGATGCGAGACCTGGCCACCACTGAACCAACCGATCAGCAACGATCGGAGAATTGAAGTTTGACAAGGCGCTGATCGCACTGATACGAACCGGCGTTTTTGCGTTGCTATCTCCGGCCACTTGGATCAGCGCATCGAGCAGTTGCGGATACTTGGGCGCATCGTCGAGTTCCCCTGCGAGGCGTGCAAGTTGCATGCGGGTCGCATCGGGCACACTCGAATCCGCAATTCGCTTAGCCGCCTGATCGAACGCATCGGCATCACCGCGACGAACCTGAAGCGTCAGCGGAGGTTGACCCAATTGAGCCATCGCATCGATGAGACTATCGGGGACTCCGGCCAAGCTTCGACCGACAAACGCAGCCTCGAAGGAGTCTTGGCATCTTTTCGTTGCATCGGATTTGAGCGATCCGTCAAGCGACCCGATGGTCCTAAAAAGATTCGATGTCGATGCGTAAGCCTCCTTGTTTCCGATACTGGCCCAACGCCTGACAAGATTAGGAAAGAGAGTCTTTAGTGCGATCGGATTGCTCCATAATTCGGAACCGCCCAACAACTTCGTTTCGATCTGCTGGAAATCTTGAGCGTGCGATTCAACAGCCCACCAAACCAAGAGTGGGAAAAATGGATCCTCAGCTCCACGCGGCTTGCTCAGCAAACTTCGAACGATCGCCATCGAGTCGATCGCATCCAGTCGCCGCGCCGAACAAGCAATCTGGCACAAAGCGTGCGCATCGGTTTCGCTCGATGCAAGGTCTTCGATTGCCTGCAGTGTCTGCGAATCAACCTTGCCGTCGTCGCACACGAGTCGAACCGTCCAACTTCGCACGTCGGCGTTCGGATGCTTCATGAGCAAGGCGGGGGGAATGAGCAAGTTTTTATTGGCATCATTTGGATTGAGTTGGGCTGGGATCGTATCGGCAATGACGCCCAGTGCATGCAGTGTCCAAAGGTATTCCAGAGCCAATCGGCTCGATATTGGTGATTCACTTGAAAGGAGTGCTTGGCGGAGTTTGGGAATGCAACTCGATCGCAAGGGGTGATTGGCGATGAGCAATCGGGCTTGCCAACGTTGCCAACGCAATGGGTGATCCAGAAGTTCAATGAGTTGATCAAGAGACTGTGCGTCGGTTGCTTGGGCCAGTGTTGCATTCCAAGCCTTAGCGGAAGAATCGCGATCTGCTGCAGTAGGCTCGCTAGGGCCAAGCCTGTAGACACGGCCTCGATCACGGTCGAGTCGGCCTTCGAATGCATACAGGTGGGCGACGACCGAATCGTACCAATCGCAAACATAAGCCGCACCGTCGGGACCATCGCAGATCGCCACCGGCCGGTACCACTTGTCGCTGCTGGTAACGGTATCGGAGACATCTTTGGTTTTGTAAGTCGAACCGACGGTTGCAAGATCCGTCAGGATAAGCTTACCGTGAAGTGGATCGACCCCGAGCATTCGTTTGGAATGGGGCTGCGTGTTCGTTTGGCTCGCCAGTGCGGTCGATTCGGTCAGAAGCATCGTATGCGTGAATCGCGGAATGGGGTCGTGCTGCATCGGTTCGAGATAACCGTAGGAATGAGGATTCGAAAGGCTTCCGTGTTTCGAAAAGCCTTTGCGATAGTACCCACCTTGGTAGTAGTGGAAACCTCGCGTATCGCCTCCGTTGTGTCCCGAGAAGACTTCGCCTTTGTCATCGAAAGCGACTCCAAAAGCGTTGCCACCCCCTTCGGCAAAAATCTCGTACTTGCGCGTTTGAGGATGGTAGCGCCATATGGCTTGCCCAAGACTTTGAATCGGTTTGTCGGCTGAGCCGGGAGCTTTGATCGCTCCGCTGACGGTGCTTCCTTGGGCTCCATAAATCCAACCGTCGGGACCCATGGTCAAGTTATTGACGACCGAATGGGTGTCTTCGAGACCAAAGCCTTCGAGGTGAACTTCAGGCGGCCCATCGGCTTTGAGATCTCCGTCGTCATCCGCATAGTAAAGCAGATAGGGCGGGTTCAATACCCATGCTCCATTTTTGACAGGTAGGACAGAGGTCGCGATGTTCAGTCCATCGACGAACACATGATGGGTTTCGTAGTTACCGTCTTGGTCTTTGTCTTCATGAACCGAGATACGATCGCGACCGACGAGTCCACCTGCTCCAGGCGGTTTGGGAACCGAGTCGTAGACCACTCGCCAATGACGGTCCTTGCTCAAGACCTTAAGGCCTTCAGGATTCGGGTACTGGCGATACTCAATAAGCCATAAACGGCCTTGGGTATCGAACGAGATCATCAGAGGCTGGGTGATCAGAGGTTCGCTAAGCAATAACTTCCAATGGAGGCCATCTGCGATTTTGAAAGTTTTTTCAGCAGCGATCGGCTCGACGGCCGGCTCGGTCGCGGTGTCTTCGGGAGTCTGCGAGTTGGCTTGCTTAGCGAGGCAGAGCAAGGCCAGTACGAAGATCGCAAGTGCGGTGTTCGTGGCCAAGCGTTGGATGTTCAAGAGCATGGGTCAGCGAAAGGATTGGTAGGGGGCTAGCTTCAGGTGGGGCGGGGGGTAGTAAGTCCACATTATAGTCCTTCTTAGCCCGTTCAATCCATGACTGCTGGGCCGTAGCGAACCGAATAACCGCAGGGATCAGGGCAGATAGCAAGAATTTTTCAATAACGGGAACCACCTGGAGGGTTTTTTCCATTTGACCGATAGGTTACTGGCAGACGGCCTGTGGCCATCGGCCACAGGCTAGTAACCCGACGCGTAAGCGAGGAAGCACTAGAGTGAACGTCATGCGAAGCCATCGGCCGTGTACTATCGCTGCCTCCCTCACGGGTCGGGCTACTATCCACTAGGCCGCAGGCCCAGTAACCCGACGTGTAAACGAGGAAGCACTCGAGTGAGCGTCTCTATCATGAACAGAACATCCTAATGCCTATCGCCTAATGCCTATCGCCTAATGCCTCCGGCCTTAAACGCAAAACGGCCGACGTGAAAATTCCACGCCGGCCGCTCAGGAGGAGATTCTTTAAGTTCGTATTCGAACCGAAATTTTAAAGCTAGTGACTACCAAGGTCCACGGACTGGGTACACACCGAACTGGTCTGTATGGGTGGGCCAGTAAGGAGTCGCACGGAACACTCCGCCACCAGCCCCGTTGGGTGGATTGCCTCCGAACTGATGGTAAACCGGAGTCATCGTGTTTTGCGAAACACCCCAAGAGTAGTTCGATTGCATCGTGACCGTTGGCGGAACAACCAGCGCGGTCGGTTGACCGGTACGCATCCAGTAGTATCCACCATGCCAAGGTCGTTGGTTGGCTTGAGTGCGAGCCCAGTAATCTCCCCAAGAGGAGTGCCACACCCAACCTGCATTGGATCCAAAACCATTTGCGTTCGCACCGCTCGCAGCAAGTTGCCCGTAATTGAGCATATGGCCTTGGATCGCTCCGCCGACTGCATGAACACTTTGACCGACGTGAGCTACAGCACCATGGAGGTGAGCACCATGAGCATGTCCCGAAGCATAGCCGCTCGAAGGTGGGCAAGTGTTGCAGTTCCCGTTGGTGCTCGTTTGAGCGTGGAGGCTGCCACAAGCGAGCATCGCTGAAAGAGCGATGGTCGCGAAAGATAGTTTTCGAATCATGAGGGATCCACTCCAGTGAAAAATAGTGTCCGTAAAAAATTGTTTCCGCCTGGGCTCAGCAAGGCATCGTCCGTGAAGCTCGACTGAACAATCTTTTCCGAAACCTGGGATCCCACCCGGGTGATTTTTTAGCCCTTGAATCGCTTAGCGATGTGGCAATTGAATCGACTTGTGCAACCAATGAACCGAACTGCGAACCGGCGGTGCCATGTAGGTTGCGTGCGTTCGATTTAAACCTCGCCCGCCGTCATAGTACGAGTGATAGCGGTCGTGGTGTTGGTAAAGGTATTGATGAGGATAAAAAGGTTGGTAGGTGTAATAAGTGTGTCCGACGTTGCCTGGAACTCCGATCGGAGAAATGTACATTCCAGCCGTCGCTTGATTCGCATTGCCTTGGGTGAAGTAATTCTCGAACAGTGGCTGAGTGCCTCGTCCTAGAACGTTGCCATAAGCGACCGTGTTGCCTGGATTCGTCTGTGCAGCTTGGGCTGTCATCTGATGCATCACCGAAAGCCCCGGAATTCCTACTCCCGGAATTCCAACGCCAGGTACGCCAACACCGGGTACTCCCGCTACGGCCGATCCTGCAACGGCACCGATGCTCCCTTGAGCAACTGGAGCTTGGACAATCGGTGCACCGGTCGGGGCATGGTTATTGCCGCACGATGGGCATTGAGCCACAGCGACCGACGAGCCTGCCTGGACCGATACGAAGGCGACGCCGCCGATAACCGCCAATTTGATCATTCCTTGAAGTCGCATTCCATCCGCTCCTGTGCCCGCGACGCCTGACTTGCCTGCAGCCGAAATAGACCAACCATGATCGATCGCACCTGTTTGGCGCGACTCCGACCTGAGGCATCCTCGATCGATTCCATCGGTCCGCGTTGCTCGGCAGAGCGACCGAAAACATCGTCACGGGGATCGAATCTCGATTTCTTCAGGCAATCGAACCGAAGGTAGGATTTGTATCGAAAAGGGATCCTGCTAGCATAAAGCTGGCCTTTTTTACCCAGTCCTCAAAATCCAGCAAATCGGTATCATTTACCATCCGCCTGGATAGACGTTTTGATTTACCTCCTGAACTGACTTCATAGACCCAACGGAATGACCAATCCACCGACCAAGTCACGACGGGCCACCGCAGAGTCGATGGCCACCAAACAGCGTGATGTTTCTGTCAGCGAGTTTTTTGCCAAGAACCGGCACTTACTGGGCTTCGACAATCCACGCAAAGCCCTTCTGACGACCGTCAAGGAGGCTGTGGATAACTCCCTGGATGCTTGTGAGGAGGCAGGGATACTTCCGGAGGTTTGGGTCAAGATCGATCAGCCACAGCCCGGTAGGTTCCGCGTGGCGGTTCAAGACAACGGGCCTGGGATCGTCAAAAAGCAGATTCCACTGATCTTTGGCAAACTCCTCTATGGGAGCAAGTTCCATAGGCTCAGGCAAAGCCGAGGCCAACAAGGGATCGGTATCAGTGCTGCCGGGATGAACGGAATGCTCACCACGGGTCGGCCGATGGCGATTCTCTCGAAAACCTCCAAACGCTCACCGGTGCACTACTTCCAACTCCAGGTCGACACCAAGAAGAATCAACCCGAGATCATCAATGGAAAGGGCGAGGGTGTCGATATCGCGTCGGGTGAAAAGGGCCACGCCTACATGAAGGAACATGGGATCGATTGGGAAAATCGATATCCCGATGCCGATGGGAAGTCCGAGGGGGAGGGTAAGTCGGGTGCCGAGCTCGAATCCGGAACGCGGGTGACTATCGAACTTACGGCTGTCTACAAACGAGGGCGCGGGAGTGTCGACGAATACCTCGAACAGACCGCGATCGCTAATCCCCACGTGACGATCCATTGGCATAGCCCCGACGGCGAGCAGCGAACGATCAAGAGAACAACAACCGAGTTGCCTCGCGAGGCCAAAGAAATCAAGCCGCATCCCTATGGAGTCGAGCTTGGTCGATTGATCACCATGCTCGGGGCAGAGAAGGGGACCACAGTGACCTCGTTCCTAACGAGTTCATTCTCGTGCGTGACGCCTGCGGTAGCTCGCAAGGTCTGTGAAGTCGCCAAGATTTCGACCCGTTCGACCGCGATCAAAGTTGGCCAGACCGAAGCCGAGCGGCTCTACAATGCATTGCAAGAGACCAAGATCCGTCCACCTTCGACCGACTGCGTCGTCCCGATCGGACGCGACTTGCTTTACAAAGGTCTAAAAGCAATCGTGCCTGGCGAATTTCACGATGCAGCGACTCGTCCACCCTCGGTGCAACGCGGCTCGCCGTTTCAGATCGAAGTCGCCTTGGCCTACGGGGGCAATGTCGCAGCCCAAAAGGTCACGCGCGACGAGTTGGTCGATCTGATCGGGCAATCCGATGCCAAGACGCTTCGTAAGTTTCTCATCGACACCTTTGCCGGAATCGGAGCCGACTCGGCAGAGAAGATCATCACCGAGACCAAGCTCCCTACCCGATGCAGTCCGCAGAAACTCAATAAGACCCAGCTTGATACATTGCACAGTGTCCTCCGCGAGATCAATATCTCCGAAGGTCAATCGATGCAAATCTATCGGTTTGCCAACCGAGTGCCGCTCCAGTTCCAACAAGGTGCTTGTGCGATCACCCAAGCGGTCCTTAATACCAATTGGCGTCCTTATGGACTCTCCCAATCGCGAGGCGCGCTGCCCAACGGGCCGGTGACTCTCATCGTCCACGTGGCAAGTGTTTGGGTTCCATTCACGAGCGAATCCAAAGAGGCCATCGCCAACACACCGGAGATCGAAAAGGAGTTGCGGCTCGGGATTCAATACATCGGTCGATCCTTGGCGACTTTCTTGAGAAAGCGTCAAGCGATCGCCGCCCAAGGCAACCGTCGAAACGTCTTTTTGAGATACCTAAAAGAAGTCGCATCGGCAGTCGCATCGATCCAAAAATCCCAGCCTGATCCGATCTATGCCGATCTCTTGCACGTAGCCAAACGCAAAACCGCAGTGGCCGACGTCAAACTCGACGAGTTCGGAAAAGCGATTGCTCAAGAGGAACCAGTTGATGAGATCGAAGCCATCGAGGAATAGAGGCTTGATTTTAATCAACGGATTGCTCCACCAGTCAAATGGAATGGTAACGCAATCGCTTTTGCAATAGCTTCAAACTTACTAAGAGTCTTTTGAAAAGTCTCAACTGGGAAGAGCGTTGCAAAACCTCTATCGTAAGGTTCGCCCATCCCACGGTACGGTGCGATAGGCTGTAGGAGGTAACTGCTGTGGGGCCGCCGGCGGAGGAACCGCGACGGTTCCTGGAGGTGCGACCTGGATCGGCGTTACGGCTTGCGGAAGCCCCTGATTGAACTGTACCAAATTGATCACTTCATAACCGTTCTGGTTCGGTAGATCAAAACCGACGTTCGACGTCGCATCAAGCCCGTTGATCACATAGCTACCGATCGTCACATCGATTTCCGTCGGAGGATCGATCGCTGGAATGAGTTGAATCAGCACCTTGTGCGGCAACGCCATCGAGACCGAGGAATAAAAATTGTGTTCACTCTGGCTTGCCGAAGCGACGAGTCGGCCCGTTGGATCCTTCAAGAAAACCTGCCGAGTAAACCCATACTTCGGATCGATCACCAACGATCGAGTGTAGCTGCCGGTAGCCGAAGGTGCAAAGGTTGCGATTTCGAGCATCCCATCGGGACGAGTCATCGGAGCACCGAGGACTTTGTAAGGATCCAGTTCGCTGATCCCGAGCGCTTCGAGAATCCAAAGCGGGGAGACCGGCAGGATCCGACGCAGAGCCTGAGATTCAAACTCATCGTGGCGAGCGTAAAACAATTGCGGACGCATCCCGTCCCTGACGCTCATCCAAAAGTACTGCTCGTTGCTGCCGACTTCGAAGTTATTACCCATCATGCGCGAAATGCCGCCAGAGATCTTGAACCTCCGTTCGCGTTGCCAAACCAAACTCGCATCGAGGTTGCGAATCTGATTCGGATTGATCGTCACAAAGTTCGATTGCAACGATTGGATGTTGCGAGACCGATTCACCACTTCAGCCATCTGCTCGATCGATGGAGGAGCCGAAAAGATCGGCTGAGGCTTGAACTCTGCCAAAGGCCGTTTCGGGATACAGGTCGCCCCGGTGCTCATGCACAAGACCGCCAAGCAGACGAGCCATCTTAGGTGCACGATGGTGTTGTGGACGGAGCGCATCAGGACTCGCTGAAAAGCAGTTGGTTCAGTTCGGATTGCAGTTGCTCGGACTCCTGGATATCCAGGTGACAGACCGGAACCATAAAATCGCGGTTTGTAGGCGTGTGGGTCAAGTGCAATACCAGCGAATCTTCAGGCGGATCCTCAGAGTCCAGCTGGATCGAGGTCGGTTCGGTCAGGATTCTTCTGCGAATCAGCAGAAGACAGAGAAGATAGGCAAGCTCGGCTTTGGAGGGATCGTCCAAGAGGGTTTCGAGAGTTGCAAGCAAAACATGGGTAGGTGCCAGCTTCGGTTTTCCAGGACTCTTGGTCGGGACTTGGGAAATCCACCACCCGACGGTCTGCTGGGGTGGTTGGCCCCAGGCTTCCTTGGAAAAATCCTGGCGAATAAGCGAGCTACCTTGGGCCACGACCGCCGAGTAGTAGTGCTCACCGGGTGCAAAAACTCGGTCGGTTTGTTGGCAACGACGATTGCTCCGTTGGATGGTATATTCTTGCATGAATTCTTCCATAGGCGATTTGGCTTTGGAAGGAAAGACCATTCCGCAAACGCAACTAGAAAGAGAATGCAGTGTCTGACGCTGTCTATGAAAACCCGCTCATCACCCGATACGCATCCAAGGAGATGGCAAGACTACTGAGCACCGAGCACCGAATCGGGCTTTGGCGAGAGCTTTGGATCGTCTTGGCCGAAACCCAAAAGGAACTTGGACTAGCCATCAGCGACAAACAGATCTCCCAGCTAAAGGAGTTTCGAAACACTCTCAATCTTAAGGAAGCTGCTGCCTACGAACGTAAGCTTCGGCATGATGTGATGGCCCAAGTCCACGCCTACGGGGATCAATGCCCCGATGCTCGGGCGATCATTCACTTGGGAGCGACCAGTTGCTACGTTACGGACAACTCGGATCTGATGATTTTCCGCGATGCGCTTCAGATGGTGCGCAAACGGATGCTCGCCTGCCTTGGAGCGATGGCCCAGTTCGCTAAAGAGCATGCGAGGCTCCCATGCTTGGCCTACACCCATCTGCAACCAGCCCAGCCCACGACCGTAGGCAAGCGGATGACGCTTTGGATGTACGATCTGGTTTTGGATCTAGCTGAGATCGACCATCGCCTCTGTAGCTTGATGGCACGCAGCGCCAAAGGGACGACGGGAACCCAAGCGAGCTTTCTACAACTTTTCGAAGGTGATCACCAAAAAGTCCGCGAGCTTGAACGTCGAATAGCAAACAAGATCGGCTTCCCGGGAGCTTATGCAGTCACCGGCCAAACCTACACGCGCAAGGTCGATGCGTTCCTTACCGATACGCTCTCGGGCATCGCAACATCGATCCACAAGATCGCGACGGACTTGAGGATTCTCGCGCACAAAAAAGAGATCGAAGAGCCTTTTGAGACCAATCAGATCGGCTCCTCGGCGATGGCTTACAAGCGTAATCCAATGCGCAGCGAACGCATGTGCTCGTTGGCAAGGTTCGTCATGAGTCTCCAATCGAGCCCCGTGATGACAGCCGCAACGCAATGGATGGAACGAACCTTGGACGATAGCGCCAATCGCCGATTGGTCATGCCACAAGCATTCCTAGCGATCGACGCTTGTTTAATCCTCTTGGAGAATGTTGCAAGCGGACTGGTGGTCTATCCCAAGACGATTGACAGGAACTTGCGAGAGGAGTTGCCGTTCATGGCAACCGAATCGCTATTGATGGCTGCCGTTGCAGCCGGTGGGGATCGTCAGCATCTGCACGAGGTGATCCGGGTTCACAGCCAAGCGGCGGCCCTTAGGGTCAAACAAGAGGGAATGCCCAACGATCTGCTTGAACGCTTGGCTGCGGATCCTGCTTTTGCAAAGATCTCGGTCGCCGATGTGATGGCACCCCAGCAGTACACAGGCAGAGCCGAACAACAGGTTCATGAGTTTTTGAGCGAAGTCATCGAGCCGATACTTGCTCAAACAAACCAGGCGGAGAAACTCAGTGCTGAAGTTCACGTTTAAGCATCGCGGCAAATGGATCCTGCGAATTTTCGCAAGCATCGCTTTTTCGCTTCATCCCGTTTTCGCCAAAGCTCAAGATCCAAGTTTGGAAGGTTCTCAGGAGAATCAGGAGTTAACCGATGTACAGTGGCAGAAGGCTTGGGAAGAGATGATCCAGGGCAACGGAAAAGGTTGGAATTTGGAACTGCCCACGCTTGGGGGCAAGCAGTTTTGGACAGATCATCGGTGGTGGCACGGGGTTCGATTGCAGTACAACCACACGCTTGATCATTGGCGGGTGATCGACCCGAGCGCGATTCGCAAAGGCTGGGGTAGCAAGGAAGCGATGCTCGAAGTCTTCGAAGAGATCAAGAGCAAGCAGGCGGCAGCATCGGATCGAAGTACTGCCGCTGGCAAAGAACCAAAGACGGTTTATCTGCTGCTGCATGGACTTATGCGCAGCTCTTCGAGCATGAAGCCCGTCGAGCAAGAGATCTTAAAGCGGCTCGCAGAAGAGCCAAGCGAATCGATTGCCATCATCCGGTTTCAGTACGCAAGCACTCGAGCTTCGATTGCCTCGCATGCCGAGGCCCTTCGAGAGCTTGTCGAAAATTTGCCCGGAAAACCTAGGATCAAAATTGCTGGCCACAGTCTCGGGAACATCGTCACGCGGTTGGCCATAGCGCAGTGGAGAGAGCAGGGGGATCCCCAAGGGGTTTTGGGACGGATCGATCGGGTGGTGATGATGGGGCCACCGAATCAAGGATCGTCGTTTGCCAAGCGATTATCGCAATTGGGGCTCTTTGAGATGATCAACGATGCGGTCGTGACGGTTCAAGAAGCAAAGCTCGAGGGAATGGCAGAGTTTAAGACGTTTCCGGTGTTGCACTCGTTCTTGATGCAAGATGCCCGCTGTGTCGAGGCGGGTGTCGATTTTTTGCTCAAGTAAATAAAACGGTTCATCCGGCATTAACGTGGCTGGCAATTCATACCACCGTTTCTTTTCGTACTCGTACTCGTGCTCAGTGAAACGGTACTCGTACTCGAAGGGCAGTATCGGGATTTAGTCGATATTTGGAGCCAAACACATCAGTTTCAGCCTTGTCAAAAGGCGACCGTATATGGAATCGACTCAGGCTTTTCGAGTACGAGTACTGCGTTGCTGAGTACGAGAAAAGAAAACCGAGCCTTGACCCACTAAAATTCATGAATAACTAATTGTTCTATGCTTCTTGCATATCTAGCTTGGGTTGCGAAGCATTGCGATGAGTTCTTTGACTCCATCTTCTATCATATTGAGCTTGGTAGTGCCCACTGGAGATGACAATATCACTAAACTTTGCCCCCTAGCCAGGGGCCGGTCTTCGTTTGCATCGATTCGCATGAGATCGAGCTTACAACTGTAATGTTGCATGGGTCGGGGGATGAACCCACCGGTCACATGGCAATTGATGAAGTGGATCATTTCATGTTGGTGATCGACCATGATCGCCGCATCGGTTCCCAGAAAATTTCGAGGTACGATGGTTAATCGATTACCACAACTAGACAACCATTCGGTTTGGAGCAGTTCGAGAGGATCGCTGAAAGTAAACCGACTTCTTGAAATCAAAAAATACCCCCACCAGATACATCCTACGTAGAAAGGAGACAAAAGGGTGAGCATCCCCAGTAAAACCATGATTCCTTCTCCTAAACGGTCGAGATTATTCGGGATCTGAAAAAGGCCGTAGATAAAAGGCGCAACAATACACAGCCCGAATAGAATCAAAATCATCCCGTAGGTTTTGAGCCGGACTTCGGCTGGCAGACGATTGATAATCACTATCCCTAAAAGGATCGCGGATAGGATCATCGCTAAGCTCGATAGATGGTACTCGTGAGCATATCGATTCGGGATGACAATTCGCGAGGTTTTAGGATGTGATTTGAGATACTCAACGACAATCTCGTCGTTTTTCTTC
>JAJTFC010000122.1 GCA_021298315.1 Planctomycetaceae bacterium | reverse complement strand
CCGCGGTTAGTGGATTATCCTGGTACGATCGATACAGCGCGATTGTTTCTGGAATCATTGGCGATACCCATCGCGCACAACCGCTTCACGTACCCTACGGGCATCAGCGTTCATGAGTGTCTATCAGCGGTCGGCTTGGTCTTCATAAGCGAATATCAGCGTCCATCAGCGGTTCAAAAAACAGCCTTACGCGCGGTCGGCCCCCTCTTTCCCCCCGCCCTTTCTCCCCCAGCCAAAGCCCTGGTGGAGAAAGGGGGCCAAGCGGGGAGAGGCGTTAGGCTTTAGGGAAACAGCCAAAGAGCCCCACGCGCTTGATGGTACGTTCCGCGGTTAGTGGATTATCCTGGTACGATCGATAAAGCGAGAATGTTTCTGGAATCAATGTCGATACCCATCGCGCACAACCGCTTCACGTACCCTACGGGCATCAGCGTTCATGAGTGTCTATCAGCGGTCGGCTTTGGTCTTTATTAGCGAACATAAGTGTTTATCAGCGGTTCAAAAAAACAGCCTTACGCGCAGTCGGCCCCTTCTTTCCCCCGCCCTTACCCCAGGCATCCGTTAGCCGCGAAGCGCATTTGCAAAGACCTTGGCAAGCTGCTTATAAGTCGGTTTGTGATAGAAACCGATGAGCTCTCGCCCAACCTGAAGCGCAGTTCGATGATCCGGAAACCATACCGGCTTGGGAAAACTGACCAAAGGCCCATAAAGGATCGTTTTCTCGATACGCTCAAGTAGATAGGTGTTGTGGACTTGACCAATCCCACTCTTGGCATCCTCAAGGGTTGCTCCTGGGAATCCGCCCCAAGGTGGTGTGAGCATGCTATAGGCTACGCCTGACCATTGATTGACACAAACGCATCCGTAAGCCAACGTCTGGAGAGCTGTGTGAACCGCTTGAGGATTGGACCACATGAACTGGTTTGGGAATGTGATCGATGCACAAAGGGTTCCTGGAAGCCGATTATTGCAAAAGGCGACAGCCTCATCGAGGAACCATGTGTCATTCGGTGCTTGCAAAGCCGTCTCTGTGCACACGCAAGCGAAAGACTCCTCTTGAAACACTAGTGGATTGCTTTCGATATCTTGAAACTCTAGCAATTTCCAGGGCAAACAACCCGACTCGTCCGGCTGGGTATTGCTCTGAGTAAACCGCTGGTAACGCTCGATCGAACCTGGGTAATACGAAGGCCGTTTGGGAGTCTCAGAGAGGTATTTTTGAATCAGCTCGATAAACAGCTTACGCTGCGGCCATGACCGCGATGTGATGATGACCCTGGTGGCTAAACAGTTGAAACCGACGTTGTTGGTGATCGAAGCTGCGATGTGTTTGGCTTGTGAATGGAGTTGCGAGGAAGAGTAACTGCCAGGTACTACGATCCAAGGACTGACGTTTCCAAGTTCACTTGTGACGGGTTTGCTTACCTTAGGCGAATTGGAGGCCTTGCGCTGCAGTATCTCCTGCGGATCGGATCCCCAAACGATCCTGTCATGCGTATGGATCGATCCGGTCAAATGAATATCGTCGACCGCCGGATGGTCTACCAGCGCCTGTCCAACTTGGGAATCCCCTTCGATCGCGACAAGCAAACCTTCTTTGAAAAGGGGTGCAAAGGCTTCTTCAAAGATGGGCTTGAGGTATGCGTTGACCGGATTCATTTTGAGGATGACTTGTTGCCCCCCTACGAGCGACTTGTGGATGGCATCGGAGAAGGGAACCGAGGAAACGTTGCCTGCACCCAAGACCAAAGAGATTTTCGAAACGCTGGCGTCTTGAAGACTCCTAAAGAGCGCTAGATGCCTTTTTCGCGGATCGGTACGGGCGACCAAGACAGCATCGGCACGGAAATCTCTGAAAATCAAACGATCCCAGAGCAAGTGGGTTGGGAAAATCCTCAGCAGCGACTTACCCTGCATGCGCCTAGTACCATATTCGAGATTCCGCTCAGGGAGTTGCGGAGCCCCATAGCACTGCAGATCGCTAAAGGACTTTTCCAGCAACTTCAATAGTCGTATGGCTATAAGCGGCCCGGTGAGTATCTCCTCGGCCAGGACATCGTTGCGTCCAGCACAACCCTTTGCCGCCGCCCCCGCTTGGATCCAGTCCTCGACGGTCGGCACGAGCGTTTCAACGCAACTGCGACACAAATCGAACCGTCGCTGGAGCGACAGTCCGTGCTTGCGAACCGGTGCGTTTTGCAACTGCTCGATCGTCTCATGAATCATCTAGGTTTATCCTGCTCGATAGCTTTGGGTGTGTATACTGTTGGGCTCTGGATCCCTTAAATATGATACACCAGCATCGAGGCCTGTACCGATGGGAGCGACCAACTAGATGGTATCAAGCGAAAAGATAATTTATGTCATCGGGACGATGGATACCAAAGGCCCAGAATTGCTTTTCGTTGCCGAGCAACTAAGAAGCTCCCCCTGGCTCCAGACGCAGGGAATATCGGTCGAGACGATCGACGTGAGCACATCGATCCAAACACCCTTGGCCCAAGAGGACTTGGCATCCCTGGATCGCTCTGCGGCGATCCAAAAAATGAGCTCGAAGTTGGTCGAATTTCTAACGAAAAGCCACATGAATGGTAAGCTTGTCGGTGCGATCGGTTTGGGGGGGAGTGGAGGAACAGCTCTGATTGCACCTGCCCTTCGCGCGTTGCCCATCGGCATTCCCAAAATGATGGTTTCGACAGTCGCATCCGGGAATGTCGGTCCGTATATCGGATGCAGCGACTTGGTCATGCTCCCTTCGATCGTCGATGTAAGCGGACTCAATGCGGTATCGACGAAAATCCTGGGCAACGCCGCAAACGCGCTTGCAGGAATGGTCTGCGGCAAGGTGGGTAAAGACCCTGTGAAACCCGCATTGGCCATGACCATGTTCGGTGTGACTACCCCATGCGTGACGGGCGTTCGCCAAGGGCTCGAAAAACTCGGCTACGATTGCTTGGTCTTCCATGCCACCGGAGTAGGTGGACAAGCCATGGAGGGGCTCATCGAAAGTGGATTTGTCCAAGGCGTCTTGGATCTGACGACGACCGAGGTTGCCGATGAGGTCGTCGGTGGGGTGTTTGCAGCCGGTCCTAAACGGTTTGACTATTTATCCCAACACAAGATCCCATGCGTCCTGAGTGTCGGTGCGATGGACATGGTCAACTTTGGCGCGCTCGAAACGGTTCCTGAGAAATTTCGCCATCGCAGGCTTCATGTCCACAACTCGAATGTGACATTGATGCGAACGACACCCGATGAGAATCGGCTCTGTGCCCAATGGATTGCAAACAAGCTTTCCAAGAGCATCGCCCCAGTACGGGTGCTTTTGCCTCTGCATGGTGTTTCTGCCCTAGATTCTGCTGGCAAACCGTTTTATGATCCTCAAGCCGACGAGGCCTTGTTCGACGAACTCCAGAAGCATCTACATGGTCTAGCGAATGTTCGCTTAGAAACCATTGCGGCCCATATCAACGATCTGTCCTTCATCGAGCGAGTGCTCAGTGCCTTTCAAGAAATCTTCAAACCATGAAAACACCTGTTGATAACTCACGAACTGCGATCCTCGATCGATTGCGAAAAAAACTTGCTAAGGGTGAGCCTATCGTGGGAGGTGGGGCTGGAACGGGGATTTCGGCCAAGTGTGAGGAGGCTGGCGGGATCGATCTAATTGTCATCTACAACTCAGGCCGCTATCGGATGGCAGGCCGAGGTTCCTTGTCAGGACTCTTGGCTTATGGCAACGCGAATCAAATCGTTAAGGAGATGGCTTACGAGGTTCTTACGGCGGTAAAACACACCCCGGTACTGGCCGGGGTCAATGGAACCGATCCGTTCATGATTCGCGATCTTTTCCTGAGGGAACTCAAGGAGTTAGGATTTGCAGGGGTACAGAATTTTCCAACCGTTGGGCTCATCGACGGCCTGTTTCGCGAAAATCTCGAGGAGACCGGGATGAGCTACATTCAGGAAGTCGAAATGATCTCAGCAGCACGGGAGCTTGAGTTGCTGACGACTCCTTATGTGTTCAACGTTGCGGAAGCCGAGCTGATGACCAAGGCTGGAGCAGACATCATTGTGGCCCATATGGGGCTGACGACCAGCGGGTCGATCGGTGCCAAGAGTGCCAAGACGCTCGATGAGTGCGTCGGGCAGGTGCAAGCGATCTGCGACGCGGCCAAGTCGCTCAGGAGCGATTGCTTGGTCTTGTGCCACGGAGGTCCAATCGCCAACCCCTCGGATGCTCAATTCATCATGGATCGCTGTCGCAATATCGATGGCTTCTACGGTGCGAGTTCCATGGAACGACTCCCAACCGAGCTTGCGATCACCCAACAAGTTCGAGAGTTCATGAAATTGAAGCGCTAAAGCTCCGACCGCTTATGAACGCTGATATCCGCTGATGGGTTTATTCTGGAATCGTTATTCTGGAATCGTCAGGGATTATCGTGGCTGAGAATTGATGCCACTGGTTCTATTCGTACTCGTACTCGTGCTCAGTGAAACGGTGCTCGTGCTCGTAATCGTAATCGAAAGAAGTTTAGCCCAGCCGCAACGCATTTCATCACCTACTCGAGCTCCAAGCCACTGAGTCACTCCTAACATCCGAGCACGAGAACCAAAAATCCTAAAGTGATTGCATGTAGGTGATCAGGTCTGCTACGTCCTGGCTGGTTTTTCCCTCTAACAGACCTCTGGGCATGAGCGACTCGGTCGAATTCCCCTTCTGCTTGATCAAGTCTGCGTTGATCCGCAATACTTTTCCATCGGCCGCTTGCAACGTCACGCCATCTGAAGCTTGGTAGATCACCAGTCCACTGAGTATCTCGTCATCGACCGTCAAAACATGCATGACGCGATACCTGTCGGAAACATCCCGACTGGGTTCATAGATCGATCGGAGCAAATCCAATGATGAAAATCGTTTGGCAACGCCTGTCAAGGCTGGTCCCAAAGCCGTTTGTCCTCCATGGCACTGCCCGCATTTGGCCTGATAAAGCACCTTGCCTCGCTGCGGATCACCCGCGAGCCCCTTGAGCTCGCCAGCGAGAGCCTCAAGATTTACCTGAACGCTTGGCAACACCCAATCGGCCTGCTGAGACTCTGCTAGCTCCTTGGAATAATAGGTCTCCCAATCCTTCCAACTCTCCGATGCAGGGGGTTCGGGCTTGCTCAATTCCTTGGCCGCAAGCCTTGCTCGTTGCAAAACCGAGCTTCGCGGAAGTGAAACATTCGAATTTAGCGATGCCGAAACAAGCTTGGCCAAAAGCGGATACTCGCGTGCAGCCTGCATCTGCGTGATTTTCTCAAGAGCCTTCCATGCGCTGGACCAACTGGACCTATCCCCGGACTCTAATGCATTGACATAAAGTTCGTACTCGGCCTCGTCGGGTTCCTTGGCAAGCAACTCCAAACAAACTGGCCGTAAGGATTCAACTTCGCACGCCTTGCGCAAGGTCGTTCTAAGGGTCGGATCGATGCTTCCGGAGACTGCGAATTTGATCACCGGAACTTCCCAGCTTTCCAGAGGCAAATTCGCCAGATCTCTGCGAACACGCTGCTTGATCAAATTCTGCACATCCTCGGAAAACGCGGCCACCACGACCAAATCATCCCCGATGAGCGGTTCACTCAACGCTGCATAGGCCGTTCCTAAAGCACCGTCTTTCTTGCTCAGTGCTCCGATAAGCTGCTTGAGTCGAGTAGGCCACTGATTGTCGGTATAAAGCCCTCGGGCTTTGATCTTACGAACGATCTGGCTAAGCGTCGAAGCGGTCTTGAGCGTCTGCTCCTCGGTTCGCTTCGATGTGCTCTGGGCCAGAGCGCAAAGGACGTGAATATCCGATGTCGGATGGCTGGTCGGATCGATCTGCTCGAACAAGTACTCGGTGAACTTCGGATCGCTCGATTCAAACATTCCTATCGTGCGAATCGCTTCGGCTTGCAAGGCGACCTGACCTGATTTTTGCGATTGCTGTGCAAAGTAAAGAGCCCAGTCGGCCCAACTGTTTCGAACAGGCTCGGTCATCCGCGAGGTGTAAACGGCTCGCACCCCATCGAGAGCATCGGCAGGCACGTCCGATTGTAATGGTAAGGTGCCACGTCGATCTCCCAAGGCAGCTTGCATGGCGTGCAAGCATTCCATCTGATCCCTCGGAGTCATGCTCGTTCGGTTCGCCGACAACCAGGCTCCCAAGCTTTCCAAGGCTCCGATGTCCAACCCGTTTTTAGGGGCACCAAAGAAAAGCTTGGCCTCCAAAACATCGACTTTGTTACCAAGATCCTTGGTCGATGGAGGCTGGTTGCTACGATTCAAAGCCCAAAGCCAACTGCGTCGGAGCGTGTTGCCTGAAAGATCATCAGGAACTGCGAACCTAGACCACGAGCCCATGGGCCAGCGCCTTAGACCGATAGCCTCGAGCCGATGACGCAATTGTGCATTCCCAAAAACCGTCTCCCAAGGGGTAGCTTCCTCGACAGGATCTATGGCCGAGACCGCAGGCAATCCGCCCAAGTCTCGAAGGAGTTTTTGCTCGTCTGCTGGCGTCAGCAAACCGCGACCGATGAGCCACCATGCAGCACTTCTGGAGGCAGACGAATCCGACTTGGCAGCTTGAACGATCCTATCGCTTGTAAGCCGAATGCCCAATCGTGTTAAAATCTGCGCGGCTCGCTGCTTGTACTGGGCCACTTTTGAGGGACTCAAATTCCCAGCCGCTGGATCCGGTTTAAGTTCACCGGTGATGAGCCGACTCATAGCCTCTAAGGATTCAGGGGTTACCAGCGGCTTCCAACGATTCTCCGACCACGATTCCCATGGACAAGGAGCATCTAGAATTCCTGCAAGCGACTGGGCACCCGGAACGTTTGATAATGACGAGGCAACTTCCGGAGGCTCTGCATTGCCGATTGTTGCAACACGATAAATCGCTCCAGTGGTACCTCGGCCACCGACACTCACCAGCAGACTACCATCGGGAGCGATGCAGATATCGGTTGGGGCAAAGCCGATGCTTCCCGATGGTTGCATGAAGATCTCGGATGGAATTTTGTTAGGAGTCTGTTGCTCGACAGGCAGATTGCCCGTGGGGTAGACGGCAAGCACTCGGCCAAAGGTCCAATCCAGGACGAAGACAGCACCGTGGTATTTCATAGGAAAGACGTGGTGGTCGTAAACCGCTACACCCGTCGGAGAACCGCGACCGAGTCTGACCAATGTTGTGGGCATCGTTACCCGATAATCGTCATCCTTCCAAGCTGAACCGCACCATCCCCCATCGCTACCTGGCCCTAAGGCCAGGACTCGCGTTGGCCGATACCATGGCAATGAGGCTTCTCGCTCGTCATCGGAGTCGTAAGTCACGGGTTGGCCATCGGGGAGAAAATCAAAGTCATAGCAGTTGCGAAGTCCGTGAGCCCACACGCCGCGTTTTGAGAAATCTGGGCTAATGCGCCAGAGCGTTCCTGCGCGCGGTCGCTGGCCTGATCCGCTCGACACGGGAGCTTGCGGATCGGAATTGATCTTGGAGATCGCACCGGCATAATTGCCGACCATCAAGTACCAATAGCCATCAGGTCCGCGTCGGATCGCATGCGAATCATGCTCTCCACCGGTGGGTATTTCCAAGACTCTTGTAGGATTCGCATCGGCGATCGCATCGGAGTTGTTGTCTTGGGATTTCCACAGCCCCCCGTCAGAAACGTAGTAGAGGGTGCTTTTCTCGAACCACAATCCCTGGGCACCAGCCTTGATCGATTTGGTCCACTCGATAGCTCGATCGAAAACACCATCGTTGTCCTGGTCGACCAGAGTCCGCAGATAGCCTGGCCCGGAAATCACCGGACGACCTTGGCCATCGAGAGTCATGCAAAAGCAGTCATGCGCCAGAGCGTCGTCGGCGACTCTCGAAACTCGAAAGCCGTCGGGAACGGCAAAAGGCAAATCGCCCTGCGATTCGTTTTGGGCAAGGGTAGCTTCAATCAACAAGCAGGTTATCAACAAACCGACAAGTTTTGACAACCATCGAACGCGATCTGACGTTTGACTGACAGCCAAGTGACATTCTTTCCACAGTTTTGTTGACAGTTCGATGGCGTTGCTACTCATGATTTTCGTCGGTAATGCGGGTCAGATCAGAAGGATCCAGAATTCGAGCTCTCATCGTATACAATTTAGATCGTTGTGTTGGAGCTGTCGGAACGAAAGTTCTGGAAAAATCTCCTAAACCCTCCCCGAGTCGCGTGACAATCCGATACACGAGCGTTTTCATAGCCTTATATTGGAAAGGCATCGTTTCGTTAACCTCTCGCTCATTTTCTTCATCCTATGCAACGCACTTTATCTCTATTGCAACTGATTTTCCTGTGGATCGCTTTTGGGGGTGCCGCCCTAGCCCAGTTTACAACGAGCCAAAAAGCGGATCGTATCGACGTGATGCGGGATGGCAAACTGGTTACCAGCTATCTATTTCGATCTGGAACCAAGCCGGTTCTTTGGCCGATCAACGGCCCCGACGGACACAAAATGACCCGGTCCTACCCAATGGATGACACGGTTCCCAACGAAGCCCACGATCACCCGCACCATCGCGGATTATGGATGACTTTTGGTGAGGTCGATCAAAAAGATTGGTGGGCCGAAGGCAAGGACAAAGGGCAAGTCGAGCATCAAAAGGTGGTCTTATGCGACAGCCAAGGGACATCGGTCAGCTTGGTCGCCGAGCATGAGTGGAAAAAGCCAAGCTCCGACGGGCAAGACGCTTCGGGTGCGGTCCTCAAAGAAACCTGCCGATACACCGTTAGCGGGAACGATGACGAAACGATCATCGATTGCGAATACATCTGGAAGGCCGCCGATCCGAAGGCTACAGTTCACTTCGGGGATACCAAGGAGGGGATGTTTGCGATTCGGGTTCCAGAAACCATGCGTGGAGACAAACCCGGTGGCCAGCTCCTGAACAGTCTCGGAGACCAACAAGGGGACGTTTGGGGCAAGTCGGCCAAGTGGGTCGACTATTCTGGCCCAGTACCCAACGGCGGCGATAAGCTCTACGGGATCGCAATTCTGGTCCACCCCAAGAGTTTTCATGCAGATGGACTCTGGCATGCTCGTACCTATGGGCTCTTTGCACACAACGCTTTTGGAATCAAAGACTTCCTTGGGAACCGCACCAAGACCAAGTCTGCGGAGTTGGCCCCCCCCTACCCTGCTGGCGGTTATTCGCTTGCTCCGGGTGAATCCTTGCACTTTATGTACCGCGTGGTATTCCACAGGAACCGTTGGGATATCAAGACCGGCGATGGCTATTGGAGCGAATTTTCGCAAGTTCCTATGATGCTCAAATAGCTTGCTCGGCAGCCTTCCATTGCAATCGACCGATGGCTTTCGCCAAGCCGGTTTGAGGATCGACATCGACCCAAGTTGCGGCCAAGCGAACGTCCTCGGTTGCGACGTGGAAGGTATTTGGGTCGAACGTCAGGGTGGTTTTCAAGACAGGCTGGATCTCGCGTCCAAGGATGCTCTTGTACGCACCGGTCATGCCGATATCGCATTGAAAAGCGGTTCCACCTTCGAGGATTTGTTCGTCGGCAGTCGTCACATGCGTGTGGGTTCCGAGCACGGCGCTGACACGTCCATCGAGAAAACGGCCCATCGTTTGTTTGTCACTGGTGGCCTCGGCATGAAGGTCGACCCAGCGGATTCGGACCTCGGGTGGAATCTGTTCAAGGACTCGCTCGACGGCTTCGAAGGGGCAGTTGATCGGTCGCATAAAGACTCGACCCATGAGGCTTACGACCGCGATCGGCACGCCTGCTTGTGTGTGAACCACACAGAAGTTTTTACCGGGTGCCTTTGCCGGAAAATTGGCCGGCTTGACAATGTTCCCCTTGGTCGAGAGGATCTCTTGGATCTCGCGTTTTTTGTAGATGTGATCTCCAAGCGTGATTGCATCGACCCCTGCGGCGCACAACTGATCGTACTGCTTTACGGTCAAGCCCGTACCCTCGGCAGCATTCTCTGCATTGACGATGATCGCATCGCAAGCTTGCTCTCGTAGCCTTTTGGTCATCGAGCAGACGATCGATATTCCTGGTTTGCCTACCACATCTCCGATGTGAACAACCCGCAGGCAACCGGGTGTCTTTTCGGCAAGTCGGAAGTCTTGACTCATCGCTCAGGTCGTCTTTTTGTCATCATCTTGCGGGTTGGGTGATTCCACGTTCGTCAAGATAGTACCAAAATCTACCGTCTTGTCGAAGTCCTTTGGATGGGCAATGGTCTTCCAGACCGAGTCGGAATCCTTTCGAGCAGGACCGGGGGCTTGGGTTAAGAGTTGGGTTTCTTTAATAACCGCTGGACCAGCAACCGCGGGACCGCTTGGCGATGGGGAGGATGAAAATTTGGTCGACTCGATCGTAGGATTGCCGCCTCGCTCGTAGCGGCTCCACCAAGCATCGGCATCGTTGATCGTCCAAGAGTCGCTTGCGGCAAGACGATGGATCAAGTTGGCCAGATCCCGTGCCGTCTGAGGACGCTTAGATCTGTTCTTTTCCAAGCAGGACATGATTGCATGCTCCAATTCCGAAGCGATCTGTTTCCCAGCCCTGAGCGATGGAGCTAGGGGAACTGCATCGACATGCAATTGACATAGTTCCGCAAGCGAAGTGGCTTGGAAGACCGCAGAGCCTGTGAGCAAAAAGTAACCCACGGCACCTACTGCATACAGATCGCTCCGGGCATCGACCAAATCCGGCGTTTGGATCGACTCGGGTGACATGTACAAAGGAGTCCCTGCCATCCCTTCTTGTGTCTTGTTTCGTTTGGCATCATCGACGGCCCGAACCAGACCGAAGTCCAAGAGTTTCACAAAATCAGGCACTCCGCCACGCCGATTGAGCATCACATTGGCAGGCTTGATATCTCGGTGTACCAATCCCATCGAGTGGGCTTCAAAAAGCGAACTGCAGAGTTGATCGAGGATCTTGGCGACTCGCCCTTCTGGCTGAGGCCCGAACTTATCGACTAGATCTTGCAGATTGATTCCATCGAGATACTCCATCGCATAGTAAAACACACCCTCAGGCGTTCGACCGTAATCGTAAATCGCGATGGTATGAGGATTATTCAAATTGCAAGTGATTTGAACTTCTTGCTCGAATCGGTTGATCGATGTTTCATTGACTCGATCTAGGTTTAAAAGTTTGATCGCACTTTGCCTTCGAAGCATCGCATGATGGCCCCGATAAACAGTACCCATGGCCCCTTCCCCAAGTTTTTCGTCAAGACGGTACTGTCCGAGTTGCTTGGCCTCGACGGCCGCTTGCCTTGCCTCGCGCTGCAATCGACTGACGATCATTGTGAAAGCCAAGATCGCCATGGTCGTCAGAGCCAAAAGCCCAAACATCGTGTAGAAGGCGCGGCGCAGAATATTCAATGGTTCGAAGGCTTCGTCGTAATCGATTTCCGTTACCAAACCAAACGAATAATCCTTGAGCCAAGTCCATACACCTACGACGGGAACGCCACGGTAATCGCGATATCCTCCGATTTCGATCCCGTCCTTACCCTCCATCAACTGAGCCGCAGGCTTGGTAAACGGCAATTCAGAGCGTCTGGATTTAGGCCGATAACCTCGTGTTATATCACCGAGCGGATCTCGCACCTGAATATTTAAAATCGACTCGGCGTTTTCCTTATCGGGCAACACACCCAGCAAAATGAGGTCTTCGTCGAATCGACTCCCTGAGACCATCAATCCTTGCCGATCGACCGCATAAGTCTCACCCGACTTGCCGATACGACCGAGTTGAATCAGGCGGGTAAATTCACGCTCGGGCCGAATGCGAAGCGACAAGGCGGCGATGACCTGCAAATCCTGATCGAGGATCGGTACGCTGACGAACATCGTCGGTATGCCAGTTTGCATTTTCCCATGCATGTCTGCAATTGCCACGCGGCTAGCAAACGGCGGAGAGACGCTCGACTTGTTGTCGAAGACCCGGGATAAAAAACTCTCGAACTCTTCATAACTCCGATCTCTTCGAGCAATTTGGCATCCTCGATCGAATCGCTCGGTGATGTTGCATTGAGCTTTCTGTTACTCTTGACAAGCTTCTCGACATGTTGACGAAGATCGCTCTGATTGGCCAAAGTCCTTGCGCTGGTCTCTTGCTGCGATAGCCACTTGAGAACCATCGACTTTTCCACTTCAAGCAACGTCGTCAGTTGGGATTGCAAGTTAGCTTCCATCGTCAGACGAATACTGCGTGTGATCAAGTATCCGATAAGCGACAGCAACAGCACGGCTAGAATCGGCCAGATCCAAAGCTGACGCCGAAGCAACAGCGTTGTTCGCTGGATTCGATTCCCCATCGTCGTGCGCGCAAAGGTCATGTGCGCCTTGCGACCATCGTCTTTCTCTTGGGGTTCAGACCACCACTTTTTGATCGCAGAGAACATCGCTTACAAAAACCCTAAACAATCAACCAGACCATTACAAATCGGATAAAACATCTAATCGGAATGATCCGCAATATTTACCCAGGGACCGCACATTGAACATGTCAACGGTAGTTCACAATTGACCATGGGCGAGACAAACGGGCGTTTTTTTGCAATTTTTTCAATAGAAATCGAAATGCCGGCTCTCTCAATCCCGCAAGGGGAAGGGAGAAAGTTTCATCAGCGGTCGGAAAGCAGGCTTTAGGAGAACAGCCGATGAGCCCCACTCGCTTGATGGTACGTTCCGCGGTTGGTGGATTATCTTGGTACGATCTATAAAGCGAAATTGTTTCCGGAATCAATAGCGATACCCCTCGCGCACAACCGCTTCACGTACCCTACGGGCATCAGCGCTTATCAGTGTCCATCAGCGGTCGGGCTTGGTCTTCATTAGCGAATATCAGCGTCCATCAGCGGTTGAAAAAACAGCCTTACGCGCGGTCGGCCCCCTCTATCCCCCCGCCCTTTCTCCCCCGGCCAAAGCCCCGGTGGCGAAAGGGGGC
>JAJTFC010000121.1 GCA_021298315.1 Planctomycetaceae bacterium | reverse complement strand
GCCCAAGCATGAACTGGGGCCGTATAGCGAAGGTCGCGCGTTCTCGGTCGTTGGTGGCGGACTGCCGAAACGTCTCATTGAATCGTGTCGCAACAAGCGTGCGATCGATCTGTCGCCCACGCTTTCGCCGAAGTTGCCATTGACTTCACCGGGCATCGATACGGGCAATCATCGTCAGGTCTATCTGAAGATCGATTTTCTCTACTCGGAGTATCTCGACATGTGGCATCACGGCCATTTAATGGATTCGATGACAGGAACACACCTCGTCCCTCCGTCGTATGCACTTCCTGCAGACGACCAACCGATTCCTTACGCGCCGGAAGTGCGTGGCTGGCTTGATGAGTATGACAAGAAATATGGAAAACGTGGTTCGAGTACCATGACGACCGAACAAGTTCCCATCGAATGGACTTGCGGCGAGGCGCGGGTGATTGACGTTCGGACATTGGTTGGATCAACCCAGCAAGTCCGATGGCCTGCATCACCCGAGATCACCGTCGAACATGTAAAGGCCTTTGAACAAAAAGCTGGCGACTTGCGACCTGGAGATGTGGTCATTTTTCAAACCGGGTACAACGACAAATATCTGCGACCGCAACCGGGCGATATACGAATGTGGCTTGATCCGATGCAAGGCAAATCCGAAGGTTGGCCCGCGCCTGGCCCCGACTCGATCGTCTACCTCAAGTCGAAGGGTGTTCGCTGCGTAGCCAGCGATGCACCCGACCTAGGTGGTGTGGATCCGAAGCGAGCGATGATGACCTATTGGGCGCTGGGGAGCCGTGAGATGGTCGGCGTCGAGTTCCTGGTGAATGTTTACAAGATCCCAGTGAAGGGGAGCTATTTTATGTTTGCGGCCATCAAAGTACGCGACTGCCATGGCGGCCCAGGACGAGCGATTGTTTTGCATTAGGCATTTGGTCATTCAGGAAGTGCGAAGATGAGTAAAGAGCAAAATCCGCCGCCGATGACTACTGCCGATTCCCTGTTGGCTTCCTCCACGCTTCGCACTGTTGCTTGGCGAATCGTGCCGTTCATTTGCTTGCTGTATGTGCTGAACATACTCGATCGGGCGAATGTTGGCTTTGCGCGTTTGGCGATGCAGGACGATCTGGGGCTGAGCAAAGCCGCGTTCGACCTCGGCTATGGGATGTTCTACCTCGGCTACCTTCTCTTCGAAGTGCCGAGCAATCTGCTGATGCAGAGATTTGGCGCAAGGCGGTGGATGGCGCGGATCATGATCACTTGGGGACTGGTCTCGGCTGCAACGATGTTCGCCAGTGATTTATGGACTTTTTACGCTCTTCGTATCCTGCTGGGTATTGCTGAAGCCGGCTTTTTTCCAGGGATCATTCTCTACCTCAGCTACTGGTTTCCCGATCGGCAGCGAGCCAAGATGACCGCATTCTTCATGCTTGCTATTGGCCTGTCGAATGTGTTGGGCAACCCGTTGTCAGGCTGGATCATGGACCACTTCAACGGCTGGCACGGCTTGCACGGATGGCAATGGCTATTTCTCCTAGAGGGATTGCCAACGTCCTTGGTAGGTGTCGCGGTCTTGTTTTATTTGCAGGACTCTCCTCATGACGCTCGATGGCTTCGCGACGATCAGCGTCGCTGGTTGGTCGATCATCTTGCCGAAGAAGATCGTGTTCGGCGTGAGAAACATGGGCCTGATCGTTGGCAAGCGATGCTTCAGCCGCGCGTCTGGTTGCTGATTGCGATCTACTTTACCGTGGCGGTCGGCACCAACGCAGGAGGTGCTTACTTTCCGACATTGATCAAAGAGCAATACCAGGAGGCTACCAATGTGCAGATCGGATTGCTCACCGCGCTGCCGCATCTGTGTGCGATTGTCGCCATGGCCTTGGTTGGAATTAGCTCCGACCGAACTGGTGAACGGCGTTGGCACTTGGCCGGTTCGGCCTTGGCTTCGGCGATTGGATGGGGACTGGTCGCTTGGGGGCCAACTCCGCTGGTTGCGATGGCCGGGTTGTGTCTGGCGCAGTCGGGGATGATGAGCATGCTGCCCGTTTTCTGGACGCTACCGAGTGTATTCCTCTCCGGAGTTGCCGCCGCCGGGGGCATCGCACTCATCAATTCCGTAGCCAACATCGGTGGCTTCTTTGGAGCTTCCATCCTTGGACTCATGGGACTCTGGTCGATGGCGGCGATCCTGATGTTCGGCAGCCTGCTCACGGCAACTGCCCTAAGAAGCTGGAATTCTCATGATCAATAGCCGTCTTTATCTGTGCTCCGGCCCTGCTATCTGTGCTATAGAATTCGCGAAGTGAGTAGCACAGATGGCAGGGCCGGAGCACAGATGGGGAAAAAGGTGGGAGAAATAACGATGGAGTACTTTTTGGCTGAAAAAACTGAGCAACTGATTCGTGGCTTTTTTGCGGTGCAAAATGAAGTTGGGCTCGGGCGAAACGAGGAGGCCTATCAGCGTGCGTTCGAGATTTGGACCCATGAACAGAAATTACCGATTGCGAGCAAACCTCCGGTGCAATTGCTGATCCAAGATCGGGTGGCGCATACGCTCTACCCGGATTTTGTAGGCTGGGACGAGATCGTCGTCGAACTCAAGGCGTTACCGAGAGCGATTGGACCATCGGAAACATTGCAATTGTTTGACTACTTGCGAGCCCGGCGTAGTCGATTGGGGCTAATCGTCAATACGGGACTCGACCGTGTCCACGTAGAACGACGAATCCTCGATCCCGTCGAATCGATTCTCACTGAGGACTTTTCCTATTGGACAAACCACATCGGCGGTTCGGACCGTACCATTGGGATCGCCATCCGCAACGCGTTGCACTTGGTCTACGCAGAACATCGCACAGGATACAGCTTGCCGATCACAGAGCGTTTGCTGCTGACGGCCCTATCGCTATGTCAGCTCGATGTAACGGTGCGGCCGATCGCGCCGGCCATGTTCCATAAACAGGTCGTCCATGAGAGTGCTCTGGAGTGCATGGTGGTGGCGGGCAAGTTCGTTATGACCGTTACGGCTCACTTCGAAAGCAACGAATTCGCCAAGAGCCTCGGACTGTCGCACATGAAGACGCTCAGTGCGCCCTGGGGAGTTGCTGTGAACTTCGGTATCAAAGAATGTCAGATAACTGCGTTGAGGTGCGGAAACAAATAGCCTATATCTGTGCTCCGGCCCTGCCATCTGTGCTACTCACTTCGCGAATTCTATAGCGCAGATGGCAGGGCCGGAACACAGATGAAGAATGTAAAGTATGGGGAAAGTATGGGGGAAGTAAAAGAGAAGATGATGAAACTGTTTGATTTGACGAATCGAGTCGCCGTCGTATCCGGCGCGGCGCAAGGACTCGGGCGAGCGACCGCTCTGGCGCTTGCTCAGCACGGAGCTGATGTTGTTTTGGTGGATCGCAATCAATCGGGTGCAGAATCCACCGCAACTCAAATACAGTCACTCGGACGCAAGACGCTGGTGGCAGGAACCGATGTCTCGTCGCCTGAAGCCATCGCTGAACTGTTTCAACAGGTCGACACTCAGTTTGGCCGAGTCGATTTTTTGGGAAACATCGCCGGTGACGGACACTTGGCCAAGCCTCAAGAGCTGACCATCGCCGATCTGAATCGTGTGTTGCAGAATTTGGTCGTAGGCCGATTTGCGATGTGCCAAGAGGCGGGCCGGCGCATGTTGACGCAGGGCCGTGGATCGATCATGAACATCGGTTCGCTGGCTAGTTCTACTGCCCTCGGTCGTGGACATATCGCCTACAGCATGGCGATGGGAGCCGTCCTACAAATGACTCGTGAGTTGAGCACCGAATGGAGCCATCGCGGAGTCCGCGTCAATTGTGTAACTCCAGCGCAAGTGGTGAATCCAAGTCTTGAAGCCCGTATGGCCGACGACGGTACGCTTGAAGGCCGCTTTCTACGGGGCATTCCTGCGGGCCGACTTGGTCAGCCCGGTGACATTATGGGGCTTGCTGTTTTACTCGCGTCCGACGCCTCATCCTGGATCACCGGTGCCATTATTCCGATGGATGGTGGCAATATGGCGATGAACGCTGGCGGAACGCCAGGGCATGAGCCCGGAAATCTTCAATCGTTCCGTAAGGAGAACAAGTGATCTCAATGAACCAGCTTTGTGACTTGTCAGACGAAACCATTCTGAACCTCTATCGCACGATGCAGATCATTCGGCAGACGGAGGAGGAACTCGCGCGATGCCATCAACGAGGACTCATTCACGGTGCATGCCATACGTATGTTGGCCAAGAGGCGATTGCGACAGGTGTCTGTGTGCACTTATCCCAAGAAGATCCGATTTTCTCAACGCATCGTGGACATGGTCATGCATTGGCTAAGGGCATGCCACCGAGAGAATTGATCGCGGAACTGTTCGGTCGCGAAACCGGGTGCTCTCGCGGACGCGGCGGCAGCATGCATCTTTTCTCACCAGAGATCGGCATGATGGGAACTAGCGGTATCGTTGGGCCATGCCTGCTCCAAGCGTGCGGAGGTGGGTACAGTTCGAAGATCCTCAAGAACGGCACCGTTGCGGCAGCGTTCTTTGGTGATGGAGCGGTCAACAACGGTGCGTTCCATGAAGGGCTCAATATGGCCAGCATCTGGAAGCTACCTGTGCTGTTCATTTGCGAGAACAATCAGTACGCTACCGAAGTCCCCTTCTCCTATTCAAGTGGCAATCCAAGTATCGGGTCGCGAGGCGCCGCCTACGGGATTCCTGGCATCACCATCGATGGAAATGATGTGGTGGAAATCTACCGAGTCGCAGCAGAGGCCATTGCACGGGCGCGAAGTGGTGGCGGACCGACATTGATCGAGTGCAAAACGTATCGCACTCGGGCCCACGCCGAGGGGATGGGTGATTTTACATATCGAACCAAAGAAGAAGTGGCAGCGTGGAAGGAGCGTTGTCCCATCGCACGTTTGAGAGCCGAGAACGCCGCGATGATCGATAAATTTGAGGCGGTAAATCATGAAGTGGCAGGCTTGGTCAAGGAAGCGAGGGATTTCGCGGAACGAAGCGAGGTACCCCCGTCCAGGACAGCAACTACCCATGTTTATTCGGCAGGTGTTGTCGATGCTCCACTTCCAAAATCCGACTCTCAGTCGCGAGAACTCTCGTTCGTCGCCGCGACTCTGGAAGCCCTCGATCAAGCCATGGCAACCGATCCAAAAATTTTTGTGATGGGTGAAGGGATCGGCGTTCGTGGTGGTAACTTCACAACGACGCTCGGCTTGTACGCCAAGTACGGAGCCGACCGACTTTGCGATACGCCTATCTGTGAACGCGGCTTCGTGGGTCTAGCCTGCGGAGCCGCGATGACCGGTACACGACCTATCATCGACTTTATGTTCATCGACTTTATCAATGACTCGTTTGGAGAGATCGTCAACCAGATCGCCAAGATGCAATACATGAGCAGCGGCCGACTGAAGATGCCTGTTTTATTGCGTGGTTGTGGAGGCGTCGGTCACTCGGCTGCCACGCATCATTCTGGAATGTATCATTCAATCTACTCGCACATTCCCGGTCTACGCGTTGTATTGCCGTCCAATCCTTACGATGCAAAAGGCCTTTTGGCACACGCGCTGCGGAGCAACGATCCAGTCTTATTCCTCGAACACCGCGAACTGATGCAGATCAAAGGTTCCGTTCCTATGGAGCACTATGAAATTCCGTTTGGAAAAGCGCGAGTCGCACGAGCAGGGACCGGTGTCACCGTGGTCGCACTTTCGGTAATGGTCCAGCATGCATTGCAAGCCGCCGAACAGCTTGCTGGCGAGAATATCTCCGTCGAGATCATCGATCCACGCACCGTCTCACCCTTGGATGTCGACAGTGTCTTGCAATCGGTTGCCAAAACGGGGCGATTGCTGGTTGTCGATGAAGCTTTTGGGCCATGCGGTTTCGCATCGGAGATTGCCGCTCAAGTAGCGGACGCGGGATTCAACGATCTGGATGCACCCATCAAACGGTTACACGGTGCGTTCGCTCCTACGCCCTACGCCCCGACACTGGAGCGAGCGGTCGTGCCCGGCGTGGAGCAGGTTGCGCAGGCCATTCGCGAATTGATGGGAGAATAGACCATGACTCATTCAATCACGATTCCACGCCTTGGTTGGTCGATGGAGGAAGGCGTCTTCGGCGAATGGCTCAAGTCGCCCGGCGAATATGTTCGCGCAGGTGAAATGATCTATTTGCTAGAGGGTGAAAAGGCCGCGCAGGAGATCGAGTCTTTTGAATCGGGTTACTTATGTATCCCACCGGATGCTCCTCAGCCGGGAGCAACCGTCCTAGTTGGCGAAGTGATTGGCTTTCTTCTTGCCGAAGGAGAACCATCTCCCGCGTCGGTTCGTGCCCATCGTATCGACTCATCGCCCACTCCGTCGGTCGCCGCAGACAGCTTGCATACTAAATCAGCGGTTCCGCTTGCCGCTGCTTTGCCATCAAGTCCGCGAGTTGCGGGTCCCGCAGCGCGTCGATTGGCACGCGAACTGGGCATAGACCTGGGCTCTGTCTTCACCCCTGATCCGACCGGTCGAGTCCTTACGGATGATATCCGACGAATTGCCACTCCTCATGATCGCAACCAGTCGATTGTAAAAAATGCAAAGGACCCGATCGCAACGCCACGCGCACGCCGACGCGCTCGCGAACTCGGAGTTGACTGGAATCTTTTGACGGGTACTGGACGTGGGGGCCGAATTCGAGAACGAGATGTCGTCACGGCACCGTTGACACCGCAGGTGGCGAACACGGTTGCAGATCCGACACCGTCGGTACCTGGTCATCATTTCCCTGCAAGCAAGTTGCGCCGAGTCATCGCGCAGCGAATGATGGCGGGAGTTCATCAAGCGGCCCCTGTTACCCTCACAACGAAAGTCGATGCGCAATCGCTTGTTTCCTTCCGCGAGAGACTTAAGCTCGAAGCCAGCCATGGTATTGTCCCAAGCTACAACGATTTATTGATTGGTCTAGCAGCCCAATCGTTGCGAGAGTTCCTAGAATTAAATTCATGTTGGTATCGCGACGGCATCTACCAATTTGAGGAAATTCACGTTGCTACTGCGATCGATACACCAGAAGGTTTATTGGCTCCGGTCGTCCGTCATGCCGATCGCTTAACGGTCATCGCAATTGCCGAGCAAACCAAGCAACTCATCCAGCTAGCACGTACCGGACAGTTGAAGCAGGAGCATCTTACCGGGGGTACTTTTACCGTCACGAATCTAGGCATGTTTGGCGTCGACGCTTTCACACCGATACTCAACCTCCCGCAAGCGGCTATTCTGGGAATCGGTCGTATCATCGAAGAGCCAGTCGTTCGCGACAGACGTCTTGCAGTCGGCCTGACTCTGACCCTCAGTCTGACCTTCGACCATCGGGTGGTCGACGGAGCCCCAGCGGCGCGTTGGATGCAACGACTTTGTGAAAAAATTCTCTCAGCAGACGATGCCGTCCATCAATCTCTATCCGCAGGAATACCCGCAGGCCGACCCAAATGACGGCAATTGGTCGTCGAAAGGCGCTGAATTACGCGACAATTTTGGCAAATCGTGTTGATGTTCGCGATTCAGACGGCATTAGCTAACTGGAGCCAAGCCCTTTTCGAATCTTCTCGACCGAAGCAAACGCAAGCCGTCGTCGCGAACTTATCACGAACTGGTTTGGTCCTACGTCGGAACGATGGATGCAGATTCAGGAGACTCAATCCAATGAATAAAAGACTCATGGCCTTTTTCATGGTGATTTGCTTAAGGAACTGTCCAATTGGGTATAATCGCTTAAAGACGACAGACCAAAACTGAGCCCTCCGTCATCAAGAAGTGAGTCGTAGGAACATGAGAAATTGGATACGAAGACTGACTGTGAGCGTCACGGTTGTATTGGGATTTTTGTTTTTGGCTGGCGTCGCCAAGCGCGTGTGGGCTCAGCAAGCCGTTGAAAAAAAGTTTGATCAGCTCGATCAAAACAAGGATGGCAAAATCACGCCCGATGAACTGCCGGCTGCCGAACTTTTCAAGCGACTCGATCTCGATGGTAACGGTGAGATCACCAGGTCCGAAGCGGCCCGTGCCTTGGCTCGCGGCAAACTCAATGGCCTGATGAAGTCTTCTGGCGATAGTGCGTCTGACAATCCAATGGTCAAGGCGCCGTCGATCACTGTCGACGACATCAAGAAAGTCACCAGCGGGCCTGAAGTTCTCAATCCCGGCGAAGCTGGCATCGGCAGAATGATTGCTGATGTGAAATTCAATGACATCGAAGGCAAGAACCACCAGCTAAGCGACCTGGCTTCGGGCCATGGTGCAATAGTAATCATGACCAGCTCATCTTGTCCTGTCAGCAAACGTTATCTGCCAGAGATTGCGAAGCTTCAACAAGAGTTCGCGAAAGCCCAGCTTCCCGTTGTTCTGATCAATCCTTTTCCGAGTGAAAAGGAATCTGCCATCCGGTCGCAACTCGCAGCGCAACCCCTCAGCGCCATCTATGTGCACGACCAAACCAAATCATTCGCGACGACGTTGGCGGCGAAGACGACAACAGAGGTTTTCTTGATCGATCGCAAAAGGACACTCGTCTATCGAGGCGCCCTCGATGATCAATATGGGATCAACTACAACTTGGACGCCCCGAGACACAGATACCTGCTAGAAGCGGTCGACGCTTTGGGTCGCAACGAATCACCAGCGATCTCAGCAACTGCCGCACCAGGGTGCGAACTGGAACTCGATTCCGCGACTCGCGATTCCAAGACCGACGTAACGTATTTCGGCGATGTGGCTCGAATCCTGCAGCAGAACTGCGTCTCGTGTCATCGTGACAATGGAATAGCTCCGTTCTCGTTAGCTGATTTGGATTCCGTTCAAGATCACGTGAGCGTTATCAAACGTGTGGTAACCGAAGGAACGATGCCACCGTGGTTCGCTGCGAATCAACAAGATTCAAAATCGAATCCATGGGCCAATGATTGCTCCCTTTCGTCAAGAGACAAATCAGATTTGTTGGCTTGGATTGAATCGAAGGACCGACCGCTCGGTGAGCAAAAAGATGCACCCGAGCCGAAGCAATACCCGTCGGAATGGAGCATCGGCAAGCCGGATATGGTTCTGACGCTGAGCAAACCCTTCGACATCAAAGCAACCGGCTATATGCCGTACCAATTTGACGTCGTTGAGACGGAGTTGACCGAAGACAAATGGGTTACCGCTTATGAGATCCTGCCGAGCGAACGAGACGTGGTTCACCACGTTATCGTCAAGGTTCACGAAAAGGGAAGTGCGGCGCGGGATGCTGGCGAGGGAGCCGGAGGTTACTGGGCGGTCTATGTACCAGGCAATGGCTCTCAGAAGTACCACCAAGGATTTGCCAGACTCTTGCCTGCCGGATCGAAGGTCAGTTTCCAAATCCATTACACCCCGAGCGGAACGGAAAAAAAAGAGCGGATGAGGATGGGCTTGGTCTTTGCCAAGGACAAGCCTCAATATGAAGTCCGAACCGTCGGCGTGGCTCACCTGGGAATCTCCATTCCTCCTCACACGGCAGCCCATGTGGAAACAAAGACACAGCGAGTTCCGTTCGACCTTCCCATCATGGGCTTTATGCCGCACATGCACATTCGAGGCGCTGCGTTCAAGTACGAGGCGATTGACGAAAGTGGCAAGAGCGACGTCCTTCTCGATATTCCCAGATACGACTTCAACTGGCAGCTCAACTATTCCTATAAGACCCCAAAGCTTGTGCCTCGCGGTAGCACAATCAAGGTGACGGCAATCTACAACAACAGCGAAAGCAACGCGGCCAATCCAGATCCTGGAAAACGCGTAAAATGGGGTCCTCAAACCATCGACGAAATGATGATCGGATACGTCGATTACTTTGTGCCATTGACTGATAACAAAGGCGCCGCAAACTAGCACGGCTTTCACATGAAAAAGAATAAAAGAGCATGACACAATCAAGACTTACGACATGTTGGATTTTATTTTTCAGCATGTTATCCGCTATCGGTTTTGCCGCGGATAAACCCAATATCATCATCTTTCTCGCCGACGATCTAGGCTACGCCGACATCGGAGTGAATGGTTGTAAGGATATTCCCACGCCAAACATAGATTCTATTGCCAGTAATGGAGTTCGATTCACCGACGGCTACGCGACGCATTGCGTCTGTTCGCCATCACGAGCTGGATTGATGAGCGGTATGTATCCGCATCGCTTTGGCTTTGAACACAACTCGGGGCCCGAACGATTCGCCGATCCGAACTTTGGTCAGCCTCGTGAAGTTCCGACGCTAGCGGAGAAACTCAAGGGAGCTGACTACGCGACTGGGATGATTGGCAAGTGGCATATCGGTTTCAAGGAAGGATTGCGACCACACGAACGAGGTTTTGACTATCACTATGGATTTCTCAGTGGAGCACACACGTATTTGAGTGGTCGCGAGGACAACGACCCGATCGTTCGCAATGGCGATCCAGTGAAAACCTCAAAGTACCTCACGGATGAGTTTGCAGATGAAGCGGTCGGATTCGTCGAGCGAAGCAAAGACAAGCCGTTCTTTTTATACTTTGCGTTCAATGCTGTTCACTCACCAATGGATGCGAATCCCTATTCGGAAAGACTCTCTGGCATCAGCGATCGCAAGCGACGAACTTACGGAGGGATGCTGAGTGGGTTAGATCACGCGGTTGGACGAGTTCTGGAAAAAGTTCGCGAGATCGGCGAAGAAGATAACACTCTCATCTTTTTCTACAGTGACAACGGTGGTCCGACCACTCAAACAACATCGCGAAACGACCCATTGCGGGGATATAAAGGACAATTCTTTGAAGGAGGAATACGCGTCCCGTTTCTCATGCAGTGGAAGGCCAAGCTTAAACCTGCAACAGTTTATCACAACATGGTGATGGGGTTCGACTGCCACGCGACTGCGTTAGCGGCAGCAGGAGTTGCAGTCTCAAAGAATAATCCGTTGGACGGAGTAGACTTGGTTCCGTTTATCACTGACAAAAACGCCATGCAGCCTCATGATCGACTCTTCTGGCGGTCGGGTGATCAGCATGCAGCGCGTCTTGGAGATTGGAAGCTCGTTGACAGTCGCAATTCGCAACCCTTGCTCTTCGATCTCAAAGTGGACATCAGCGAAAGTAAGGATCTAGCAACAACGCATCCTGATAGGTTAAAGGAATTGCAATCCGCATTCGCCGAGTGGGAGAAAGGGATGAAACCTGCTCAATGGACTCGTCAGGACGCTAGAACTCAAGGTGTCGCGGGTAACCGCAATGGAACGCCTGCTGCGGGCGGTCGAATGCAAGCTGCACTCAAAGCGGCCGACAAAAATGGTGACGGCAAACTCTCGCGTGAAGAGTATCCGCAGCCAGCCGTCTTCAAGGACATCGACAAGGATGGCGACGGCTTCGCAACGCGAGACGAAATCCAGGTGTATTACGCTGGCCGTCGTAACCAGGAAATGCTGAAGCCATGAATTCTTTTTGAGGTAATCCAATGAGTCGAACATTTGCGCTGCTGATATCAAGCCTAATGATTTCGTCAAGGCTTTGGGCTGACTACGACCCACTGCTCACGGCCGATGTGAAAACTGAGCAAGTGGATTTCGGAGTTAAGGATGCGAAACGTTCGCGCGAGATTCCGATCCGTGTCTATTTGCCTGCGGACAAGAAGGCCGCGCCAGTCGTGCTCTTCAGTCACGGACTAGGCGGCAATCGCGAAGGCTCCGCGTTCCTCGGCAAGCATTGGGCGTCGCGCGGATATGTGGCCGTGTTTCTACAACATCCAGGAAGCGATGACAGCGTTTGGAAAGACCTGCCAATCGCCCAACGTATGGCGGCGTTGAAGAAAGCGGCTGGGCTGAAGGAATTTCTTTTGCGGGTCCAAGATGTACCCGCGGTTCTGGATCAACTTGAAGTCTGGAACAAGGACGCCGCGCACGCGCTGACGGGCCGATTTGATCTGAACCATGTCGGCACGTCGGGGCATTCGTTTGGAGCAGTGACGACGCAAGCGGTCAGCGGCCATGTGCCAGGTGAGCGACCTCCAGCGAACATTCTAAAACTTGCCCAGCTCGCGATGGATGAGGACCGACGTGCTCTTGAAATGGAAGATCACATTTTCCGCCCGACACTGCTCGACGCCACAAGCCGCCTCAACGCCAACGATGCCGTCTGGGAGTTTTTTCAAGCCCATCCGAAACCGAACCCATGAAAACAAAATTCCATCGCTCCATCGTACCACTGTTCCTTGTCTTCTCCTGCGGCAATCTCTTCGCGCAAGACGCTGCACGTACCGAGCAATTCAAGCAGCTCGACACACATGGCAATTGGTCTTTCACGGCGGCGGAGGCAACCCCGAGAGCATGATCCGTCTAACCGGAATGAACACCAAGGCGGACGAAGCGGGCTTCCTCGTCGTGTATCCGTTTGGCACTGGCAAGTTGGCCAACACGCTGCTTACGTTCAACGGTGGCGAGTGCTGTGGCTATGCAATGGATAACAAAGTTGACGATGTTGGCTTTATTCGCGAGTTGCTCGATGATCTGGCCAAAGTGGCCAAGGTCGATGTCGATCGCGTCTTCGCAACTGGCCTCTCGAATGGCGGCATCATGGCACATTACTTGGCGTCGGAGTTGTCCGATCGTATCGCTGCCATCGCCCCGGTTGGCGGCCCGCTGATGATGGAAGCTCCCCACAACAAGCGCCCGGTGCCGGTTATGCACTTCCATGGTACTGCGGACGCTTTCGCACCTTTCCAAGGTGGCTTCGGAAAAGGATTTCTTGGTCGCAATGGCATTACAAAATTCAGATCAGTCGATCACACGATCCAGAACTGGGTGAAAGCGAACGGCTGCACTACCGAGCCCGAGATCGAGCCGTTGCCGGACAATGCCTCCGACGCAATGAAGGTCACCCGAAAAACCTGGGGCGGTGGCAAAGCGGACAGCGAAGTGGTACTCATTGAAATCGAAGGCGGCGGCCATACTTGGCCCGGGCAGAAACCGATCGTCTCGCTTCTTGGCGAATCGACCTTGGATATCTCTGCAAACGACTTGATGTGGGAATTCTTTCAGAAGCATCCACGGAAACCAGGCAACACCGCAACTCCAGGAACTAAAAAATGAGACCGGCACTTCTAGCAATAACATTGCTCCTTTTAATGTTCATGGTCGCGCTCTCTGTGGCACAGGAACCGGCGCAGCGAATCGAATCACAATCGCGCTTAGCCTGGGTGACGCCTGAGGTAAAA
This sequence comes from Planctomycetaceae bacterium, assembly GCA_021298315.1. Classification (GTDB taxonomy): domain Bacteria; phylum Planctomycetota; class Planctomycetia; order Pirellulales; family Pirellulaceae; genus JBKCUI01. The sequence continues at coordinate 6,309 of JAJTFC010000121.1, read as the reverse complement.
GCTCCGCGTGTGTCGTTTCATACGTTTGATAGCGACGCTGCCAAGGGCAAAGTCAGCTACCACATCTACAAGCCAGCAGCATACGATCGCGAAGGGCAACGGCGATTGCCGGTTGTCTATTGGCTACATGGCTCGGGCGGTGGACTCGCGGGTCTCGCGAAAGTTGCAGCTTACTTTGATGCTGCCATCGAAGCGGGAAAGACTCCGCCGTGTTTCGTCGTTTTCGTCAATGGGCTCGCCGAAGGCATGTATGTCGATTGGAAAGATGGCTCCGCTCCGATCGAAACCATGATCGTCAAGGAACTCGTGCCGCATATCGATGCAACGTATCGCACCATCGCCACGCGTGAAGGGAGATTGCTCGATGGTTACAGCATGGGCGGTTATGGTGCCGCACGCTTAGGCTTCAAGTATCACGATCTTTTTCGCGCGGTCTCCATCATGGGTGGTGGACCATTGCAAGCTGAACTGATCCAGGCACCACGCGCGGGTCGGCAACGAGCAGCCGAGGTTTTGAAGCAGGTTTACGGAGGCGATCAGGAGTATTTCAAAAGCGTCAGTCCACGGCGACTCGCCGAGCAAAACGCTGAAGCGATGATCAAGGGCTCGCTGGTTCGCCAAGTTTGCGGAGACAAGGACGAAACCTTCGGCCCGAACCGCGACTTTCATGAACACCTGGAGCGACTCAAGATCCCGCATACTTGGACCGTGCTACCCGGAGTGGACCACAACCCGATGAAGACACTCGAAGCGCTCGGTGATTCCAACTGGAAATTTTATCGTGCTGCATTTGGTCAGCAACCGGGAGTTGATACGGACGCGTCCAATGTGATCACCGCCACGCCGAATTCAGCAAAAGCGGATGGGATTATCAAGCTGAAGGTAAAAGAGCAGGAGCGGCGAGCAATCGTTATCAATGGTTCAGGCGACTCGATCAAACGGCCAACCGTGATCGTGCTCCACGGTGGTATGGGAAGCGCGGCTCAGATGCGAGCCACGTCGGGATTCGATAAAGTCGCCAAGGCCAACGGATTCATGGCCGTCTATGCCGAAGGGACCGACTTCGGTGGCGGTCGACACGCTTGGAACACGGGCTTTCTCTTGCGACGGCAAGTGCAGGACGCCGATGACATAGCCTATTTCGATACGTTGATCGACACTTTAGTGAGCGAGCATGGGGCTGATCCAACACGCATCTACATGACCGGTGGTTCGAACGGGGGTATGATGACATACGTCTACGCAGTGGCTCGCGCTGAAAGACTGGCTGCGGTCGCACCCGTGGTGGCTTCGATGTTCACCTTCGACGATGTGCCATCGGTTCCGTTGCCGATCTTGATTATCAACGGAGCGAAGGACGAAGAGATCCCGATCGAAGGTGGTATGAGCCGAAACCCGTTGGTGCGCCGTGCGCAAGAAGCTCCCTACAAACCGCTGAGCGAAGTCGTCCGGTTCTGGGTTCGAGTTAACAAGTCAGAAACGACACCCAAAACCGTTACGATGGGAACCGCCACAACAAACATCTACTCAATCGCAAGCGAAGATGCATCAGGCGCTGTCACGGAATATGTCGTCGACTCCGAAGGTGCCCATGGTTGGCCTGGATCGCCATCGCGTCGCGAAGGTGTTGTACCGATTGCTTCTTTTTCTGGTGCCGAACGTGTGTGGCTTTTCTTTAAAGACAAGCAAAGGGTAAGCAAACGGTAAACGGCGATGACTCTGGGCGAAAAGCGACTCTCGGCGGTTGTCGTCGGTACGGGGTTCATAGGTCCGGTGCATGTAGAAGGATTGCGGCGCGCCGGCGTGCATGTGGCGGGTATTGTCGGCTCATCGCCTGAGAAATCACAACTCGCGGCCGAGCAACTTGGTTTGCCGCGCGGGTATGCGACGCTCGACGACGTGCTCTCCGATCCGGCGGTCGACTCCGTGCATCTGGCAACACCGAATCGCTTGCATTTCGCGCAGGCTGCCGCAGTACTGCGGGCAGGCAAGCACGTTCTGTGCGAAAAGCCGCTGGCGATGACCTCCGCCGAGACGGCCGAGTTGGTGCGGATCGCAGCCGAATCGGCCCGTGCGGCAGGCGTGGCGTACAACATTCGTTTCTATCCGCTGTGTCGAGAGGCTGCCGCAATCGTGAAGAACCTTCCCATAGAAAAAGATTGGGTGTCATGCTAGACTATGTCAGGAATTCGTCCGGATCGGTTCCAACCTCATGCAAAACCACAATCGCGAATCACTCAACTGTTTTTCAGCGTTTTCTCATTTGATCGAAAGCCGGAGCAATGCGTCCAGATCGCGAAACCAACGCTCAATCGCTAGGTTTGCAGAGAGATACGGATCCTAAATTGCAACTTGCCTCTTTGACGGCAATTCTTACAGCGACATGGAATGCATCTTTTCTTCGTGCGGCGATGGCCTGCGCCGTTTTGCTGTGCTCCTCGAACCTACTTCTTGCTCAAGCCGATAAGACAACGACTCCCGTTTTCGCCGACAAAAAGACCTTCGACGAAACCGTCGCCCCCTTCTTGGAAAGGTACTGTGCCGAATGCCACGGCGAGAGTGGTAACGAGTCAGATGTCGTCCTGTCTAGCATCCGTTTTGATCTGGCATCCGGACATGACATGGAGCTTTGGAAAACCGTGCTGCGACAGTTGCACGTCGAAGAGATGCCACCGACCACAAGTGAGCAACCTGAGCCATCCGAAAAAGACGCCGTGATGCTCTGGATCAATGCAGAACTGAAAAAGTCTGGGAACGAATCTGATCTCTATTCAAAATTGGAAAGTCCGAGCTTCGGTAACTACGTAAACCATGAAAAACTCTTCAGTGGAGAGATCACTCTAGAGCCTTTCTCGCCAGCACGTTTGTGGAGAACAAGTCCTGAAGTTTTCCAAAATGGGAAATCCAACTACGGCAAGGCGGCCAAAGATTTTCGGCAGCCATTTCCGTTGGAAGATAAAGTTGGAATCAAGGACTATGCCAACCTCCTCTTTGCAGATTCAGCGGTTGTGAGTGTTTTGCTAAGCAATGCCGCTTGTGCTGCGGATGAACTCATCAAGCAATCTCCGATCGCTTCGTCCGACACAAGCCCTAGTGATGACACGCTTACTTCGGCCATCCGTGAACATTTCAAGAAGGTCGTCTATCGAGAACCTTTCAAGGACGAACTCAGCAATTACTCGGAGCTTTTTAGAAACAGCGCCGAGACAGGCGGCAATGCCGAGGCGTTGCGATTGGTCTTGATGGCTGTGATGCTACACCACGAATCCGTTTACCGAATTGAGGTTGGTCTCGGCCAAGAAGACCCACACGGGCGTCGAATGTTGTCCAGCACTGAAATGGCCTTTGCCATCGCGTTTGCTCTCACCGATCGAAGACCCGATGCGGCACTTCTCCAAGCCGCCCAAGCGGGGGAACTCAACAACAGAAGCGATGCACAACTCCAAATCGCACGCATACTTCAAGATGACGCGATCGACAAACCAAGGATCCTGCGTTTTTTCCAGGAGTTTTTCGGCTACACCCAAGCCCATAAAGTGTTTAAGGACCAAGATCGCTCCGGTGGATTTGCCTACTACGGCGAAAACTACCCTGCAATGTACGAAAAAGATGCTGATTTTTTCGTCATGAACATCCTGGAAAAAGACAAGGATGTTTTCGGTCAACTGCTGACGTCGAACGAGTACTATATCTTCAATCGAGCCACCTTTCGAAACACCGTCTACGATTTCTACAAGACCAACCAAGAGCAGCTTGATGCAGGGCAATTCCCTGAAGACAAGCAGAGGGAACTCTTGCAGCGACTGAACCTTAAAGGATGGCATGAACTGAACGTCAAATACAACTTGCACAACTTCAACAAAGGATTCAATGGCAGCATCGCTGCGATAAAGCAGATCGTCCATGAGCAAATCACTTGGATGGATACCAAAGACGAAGACAAACTTCGTCATCGCATGCAAGCCCTCTATACAAAATACCCGATGGTTTACGACCTCACCGATGACGAACAGGATTTCTTGTTGCCACAACCTTACAAGCGACCGAACCGTGCTGGGATGTTGACTCACCCAGCTTGGCTGATCGCTCATTCGTTGAACGACAGCACCGACCCCATACGGAGAGGCAAATGGGTTAGGGAGCGATTACTGGGGGGAGTCATTCCCGACATTCCTATCACTGTGGATGCCTCCGTACCTGAAGACCACACGAAAACGCTCCGGGAAAGGCTCCAAAAAACAGAGAAAGCCGAATGCTGGCGTTGTCACAAGAAAATGAATCCCCTCGGATATGCCTTCGAAATTTACGATGACTTTGGACGGTACCGCGTTGAGGAAAGTCTTGGCAAGGGCGACACCAAATCAACGAAACCCATCGATGCCAAAAGCGGTTTGGAAGGCACAGGCGAGAACAATCTAGATGGCGATTTTGCGGATGCTTTGGAACTCATCCCTAGACTGGCCGAATCCGATAAGGTTCGTCAATGCATGATACGGCATGTGTTCCGCTATTTTATGGGTAGAAATGAAATGCTCAGCGATTCCAAAACACTCATTTCTGCCGACCGAGCTTACAGGGAAAGCGGTGGCAGCTTTAACGCTCTTTTGATTTCCCTGCTCTCGTCTGACTCGTTTCTTTATCGCAAAACACTCAATCCACCCATCAGATAAGCACCATGCACTTTACACGACGCGACACGCTTAAAAGTCTTTCCTTAGGGGCAGGGGCGTTTCTACTCACACCCTTCCTTCGTCAGATAGAAATCCAAGCCGCAGGGAACTCGATCTCGATTCCCAACCGTTTTGTGTTTGTTGTTAAATCAAGCGGTATCATTCCAGATGGAATAACGCCCAATGCCTTTAAAGGCAAAGATTCAAGCAGCGATTTGTTCAATCAGGATCTCAAAGACGTTTCTCTGCCTTCATCGATGCGCGCTTTGGAGCCCTTTAAAGATCAGCTCTCGATCGTACAGGGGCTCTCGGGGAAAATGTGCCGCGGCGGTCACTCCAGTTGGTTCGGCATGATGGGTGTCTACATGACCGGAGGTGAATTTGATGCAGGTGCGATTATCAGAGCTACCGCCGATGCGGAATTGGCCAAACTCAACCCAGCCCCCTTCAATCATTTGGGACTGGCGATCAAAGGGAAGGCGTTAAGCAGCGATTATGGTGGAACCATGTATCCTGGGATCACCGCCGTCGGGCCGGGACAAGAACTTCCCTTTCACGGGTCCCCCGACATCGCCTACGAACAACTGTTTGGATCCGCCGTTTCATCCAACGCCGGGTCCGAAAAAAGGTTCAAAATGCAGGGCAATCTTCTCGATTTCATGGTGGGTGATATCAAGAAGGTGACGAAGGCTATCCCCTCGTCGGAGCATGGCAAAATGGACGCCTACCTCCATGCGTTCGAGGAACTTCAGGTTCGTCACAGCAAATTGTCGAGCATGAAAGAACAGGTCGCAGCAAACGCGCCTGGGTACTCCGATAAGTTCACTTCTATGGTTGAGGAAGTACGTCAGGAAGCCCATTTTGATCTGGCCACGGCTGCATTGATTGCAGGCCTGACCAACGTCGTCACCATTCGCCTGGATAATGTCGACATGACCTACAAGAGACTCGGTATCGACCAACACAACCATGGCATTGGGCACGACGAAGGGACCAAAAGCCAAAGTGAATACCGTGACATCATCCAAAAGCATCACTCGGAACTTCTAGCTACGATGGCCAATAAACTCAGAGCGGTCCCTGAAGGTGATGGAAACATGCTGGACAATACCATGATCATCTTCCTCTCGGATTCGAGCGATAATCACCATGGATCTGGAATGGAGTGGCCCTATCTGATTGTTGGCGGGGGCGGCGGGAAACTCAAACTGCCGGGTCGTTATCTACGGTATCCGAAATATGGCGAAACGGGGTGCCGTACCATCGGCGACTGGTGGACCACGCTACTGAATGCCTATGGCAATCCGATCAAGTATTACGGAAACGAAGATCTTGTTCTTAAACAAAATGGCTGCTCACATGCGGGACCACTTGAAGAGCTTTTTGCTTGATCGTTGTACCGTAGGGGTTGTCGGCTATAATCCCACTGGCTTGTCCAATCTGGGATTTTTTAGGAAAACGCCATATGTCATCAGTCCCCAAGCAATACATCACCCCTGAAGAGTATTTGCACCGCGAGAGAAAGGCCGAGTTTCGGTCCGAGTTCTTTCGTGGCGAAATGTTCGCCATGGCCGGGGCTTCAGCCAATCACAACCTGATCGTTCTAAACACTGGATCCATTCTGCGAGAGCAACTCAAG
>JAJTFC010000120.1 GCA_021298315.1 Planctomycetaceae bacterium | reverse complement strand
CGTGACTAGCTACTAATCAATCGACGCGCACGGCCTCGGAGAGCCGTGCTACGCAAGAAATCTACGCCCCGTGACTTTCGGCCCTAGAGAGAAACGACCCGCATCGGACTTCTTCGTGGTATTATTACAGCGCTGTTTTTTAGATCTTTACAGGCAACGGTTCTGATGAGTACCCACGGTCAATACTTCCGAAGCTGTTTTACTCTCTTGGGATGCACGATGTTGCTCCTATCGAGTATGGTCTCAAGCATCCGAGGCCAAAACGACGAGTTTTTCGAAGCGAAAATTCGCCCCGCCCTGCATAAGCACTGCCTTTCCTGTCACCACCAAGGAAAAAAGAGTGGTGGACTTGCTCTGGATTCGAGACAAGGCTGGGTGGTCGGAGGTGATTCCGGTCCGGCAATCAATCTGCAATCTCCTGAGGAAAGCTTGCTGATCCGAACGATCAAACACACGGAATCTGGGCTCGAAATGCCTGCCAAGGCTCCGAAACTCTCTGAAACAACGATCGCGGACTTTCTTGAATGGATCCGAACTGGGGGGATCGACCCTAGGGATCAACCCGAATCGCTCGAGAACCTAAAGGTGCAATCCTGGGACGAGCTTTATCAAGAGCGGGCGTCGTGGTGGTCCTTCCAACCCCTTAGCATGGATCGGCAGGATCGGTCGACGACGCGCCAAGCCATCGACGGTTGGATAGCGAGGAAACTTCAGGAGCAGCAGATCCAGCCGAGTGAAAAAGCGGATGCCTATACCCTGCTTCGACGGTTGAGCTTTCATTTGCGGGGACTACCGCCAAGCGTCGAAGAGATTCAAAAGTATATACCCGAACTCGAACGCGAAACCACATCCACAAAGGCTTGGGAGCAAGTCGTCGACATGATGCTCGGCACCCCTGAATTTGCAGAGCATTGGGCGAGGCATTGGATGGACATCGTTCGATATGCGGAAACCCACGGCTCGGAAGACGATGCCTACTTGCCGTTTGCCTATCGATACCGCGATTACTTGATAAGAGCTTTTCAGGAAGATGTTTCGATTCAAACAATCATCCAGGAGCATCTTGCAGGGGATCTGATCTCAGCGCGTTGGAACGATAAGCTTCAGCTCAATGAGTCCCTTATTGGACTTTGTTTCTATCGACTCGTTGAGTTCAATCAGACCCCGATCGATGTGAAGCGAGAGGAGATCACCGTTATCGATAGCCAAATCGATACGATTGGTAAAGCATTTCAGGGATTGACGATCTCGTGTGCGCGGTGCCACGATCATAAATTCGACCCTATATCCGATGAAGACTACTATTCGCTCTATGGGATTCTGCGTAGCACTCGTACAGCCATGCGATGCGTCGACGATCCAAGTGTATTTGTCAAGCCACTAAGCCAGTTGAAAGAGCTCCAAGTTGAGATAAATGGTTTCCTATTCGATGAGTGGCTGATGCAGACCAAGGATTGGGATCAACAAATCGAACAAGCCAGTCAATGGGTGCAAGAGAAGGTGGATCAAGGAACGCTCAAGCCAGGACAGAAATGGGACGAGATCAAAGAGTTAGTCGGTTCGGAGGATCGATGGCGTCAAGCCATTGCACGTTGGGTTTGCAAGCCTAACGATTCCCAAATCGAGCCCTGGTTCGGGGTAATTACCGCGGGTTCAAGCACTGTCGAAAAAGTTCGCGAGAATGCGCGTCGGCAAATCGAGGAGTATTCCAGTGCATGGAAGGCCCTAGAACAGTCTGGCACCGTACTTTTTGATCTTCGACATGGAAGCTTCAATGGATGGAAGGTCAACGGTGCAGGCTTGCCCGACGAGCCCCTCGGTGCTCAACCGTACTCGCCGAATCCCGCTTGGTCCGTGTTAGGGAACAAGAAATATCCGCTGACGCGACTGCTCGAAGCAGGATACCACAGCAACCTCTGGAGCGATCGATCGGCAGGTAGCCTTCGTTCCCCTGATTTCCAAATCGAAAGCGATGCGATTTCTCTGTTGTGCCGTGGAACCGATAACGCACGTGCACGTTTGGTCATAGAAAACTTTCAAGGTGACTCGCTGCTGTTCGATACGCTCAATCCGAATCTTCGCGGTAACACACTCCAATGGGTCACGATGCGAATTCGCCCCCAATGGAAAGGTTTGCGGGCCCATATCGAATTTCTAACTCGGGATGCGAAGCCCTACGTTGGAATCTTCAAGGACCCTAGCAATTTAGAAAACTCCGATGGACGATCGAGCTTTGGCGTGGCCATGGTCATCACTCACGATGCAGGTTACCGACCCCCGAATGTAGTCGCAGCACCCAGTGAAATAACTGGTAATTTCGACCGACAACGGTTTGTTTCTGCAACTCGGGAATCGCTCGAGCGGCTTGCCTCAGGCGAAGCACAGCAGGTCGATGTGCGTTGGATCAATGCGCTGATCGACGAAGATCTTTTGGGCTGGAATCGTAATTTGCCTAAGGAGATCATCGACGCGATCGCTCGGTACAATGAGATCGACGCAAGTATTCCGAAACCTCGCTGGGTGCCTGGAGTGGTCGAAGATCGCATGCCTATCGAGCAGGCTTGGTTGCCCCGAGGTGACCACAAAAATCCTGGGTCGCTCATGGCTCGGAGGTATCTGTCGATCCTTCAATCTTCGGAGGAAAGTTACAAAGAGCAAGATAGCGGTCGGCTTGCCATGGCCATGGAGATCACCAGTTCTTCAAATCCGCTCACAGCGCGAGTCTATGTCAATCGAGTATGGGCTTGGCTCTTTGGGGAAGGACTCGTTTCGAGCGTCGATAACTTTGGAAAAATGGGGCAAAGGCCGAGTCATCCTGAGCTGCTCGATCGGCTTGCAAACGACTTCATTCAAAGCGGGTGGTCCAATAAGCAATTGATACGAGCTATTGTCTTATCGGATTGTTGGCAGAGATCCAGCTCGCCCACGCCATCGGCGGTCGAAAAGGATCCTGGAAATATTTTCCTGTCGCATGCCAACCTCAGACGAGCCCAAGCCGAATCGATTCGAGATAGTTTGTTCTTCGTGGCAGGCAATTTGAAGCGGCCAGACGGTGGGCTTGCGACTCGAAACCACTACCAATCCGTTTTGGAACCCAATAAGCAAGCGCCTCCCGGCCCGGTCGATGGAGACGCAAGGCGTTCCATCTATCTGGAGGTGCGAAGAAACTTTCCCGATGAATTCTTGACTGCCTTTGACTTTCCCAAACCGATTGCCACGGTAGGAAAGCGATACAGCACAAACGGCCCGATGCAGAGCTTGATGCTTTTGAATGACCCGTTGGTCGTGCAGCAGGCTCGAATTTGGAGCGAGTCGATGGCGATTCAGGAACCGGATCCGATAAGGAGAATCGAGGCGATGCATTTGAGTTTACTAGGGCATCCGATGACATCGGCCCAACAAAAATCCGCGATCGAGCTTATGCAACAGCTAAGAGCGAACGCATCGGAACAGGAGGCCTGGGCAGCTTTTGCACATGCCATGCTGAACCTTAAGGAAGCTTGGTACATCAAGTAATATTCCGTAGAGTGAGTTCCAAGATTGAACGACCGATTCGCTTCAGCCACTTCATTTCCCGAAGAACCATAGACAGAGAATGCTACCTTCGATAAGCCGCCGGAACTGGTTAAAAGATTCTGCAATAGGACTTGGTTGGCTTGCAGGTGCTGCACGTTGGTCGGCTTTGCAAGCCGCCGACGGATTGCATTTCCCAGCCAAAGCCAAGCGGATCATCTTTTTGTTTATGGACGGTGGGCCTTCGCAGGTCGATACATGGGATCCCAAGCCTGAGTTGACCAAGCGGAATGGTGAACCCTTTCCGGCCTCGATCGACGCGACTCAGTTCGATCAAAATGGAAAGTGTCTTGCAAGTCCTTTCACGTTTGCGCAGCATGGCCAAAGCGGCCTGTGGATCAGTGAACTTTTCCCGAATCTTGCAAAGCAAGCGGATAAATTGTGTGTCATTCGCTCGATGAAAAGTGAATTTGCAGAGCACTCCCAAGCGTGCATGTTCCTACACACAGGTTTTGCGGCCCAGGGTCGGCCCAGTATGGGAGCCTGGCTCGGCTACGGATTAGGCACCGAGAATCAGAATCTACCGAGTTATGTTGTGGTCAATGGAGGGCTTTTGCCAATCGGTGGTCCGGAGAACTTTTCGAATGCGTTTTTGCCCGCGGTGTATCAAGCAACGATTTTCGACACTTTTAGTGGTGGCGAATTGATCAGGAATATTCGGCCTGCTCGAAAAGTTGCCGAGCAGAGGGCAATGCTGGATTTTTTAGCCCGCGAAGATCGAAGGTTTTTGGACAAGCAGGTTACAGGAACCCCAGGATTTCAAACGATTGAGTCTGCAAGCAGCAATGATCTTAAAGCCTTTTCGATGCAATCTTCGATGCCCGAACTCACCGATTTTCGGGACGAAGATCAATCGACGCTGTCGCGATATGGAGTCGACTCGAAAGATCCGCTCATGGCTCAATACGCAAAAGAATGCTTGCTCGCGAGGCGATTGGTTGAACGTGGAGTTCGTTTTGTAGAGGTCACGTGTGTTAAGGGTATTCGGTTCATCGCACCCTGGGACGACCATGAAAATCTACAAGAGGGGCATCGTAAAAATGCTCGCGTTGTCGACCAACCCATCGCAGCACTCCTTTCTGACCTTGAAACGCGCGGGCTACTGGATTCAACGCTTGTGATCTGTGCCGGAGAATTTGGTCGAACCCCCTTTGCCCAAGGAGGCAGAGGTAGAGATCACAATCCACAAGGTTTTAGTATATGGCTTGCAGGCGGTGGGTCGCGGGGGGGCTATAGCCACGGCAGCACAGACGAATTTGGATATCGGGCCGTCGAAGATGTTGTAACGGTCTACGATCTTCAGGCGACGATTCTCAAGCTTATGGGGATCGATCACGAGCGATTGACATACCGCTGGGGGGGAAGAGATTACCGACTGACCGATGTACACGGCAATGTCGTTCAGGCCTGTTTGGCTTGAAGTCAGAGCCCCCCACTGATGATCAACCCGGCAATTTGAATTCAGGATCTGCGATGGAACGAATAAGTTCGGCGAGATTGGAATAAACGAGCATGAGCGATTGCCAGTTCGTCTGGGAGATCGTTACCGTGCCTCTGGATTCACTCGATTGAATGCCATCGACGACCTCACCAATGCCTGCATGGATGTATTCCAAGAGTTCGGCAAATTGAGCTCCTTGGCTGGGACTAAGACGGTCAGGGATCATCGGAGGGTTGGCGAAGCTGGGTTGTTTGACAGCCCCTGCGATCAAATGCTGGTCGATTTCGAAATCAGCATCACTAGGCTGTTCTGCTTTTGCTTTTTCAGCCAACAAACTCGTTTCACTCAACCGCGCTCGAATCTGTTGAGGATCACCAAAGAGCAGAATGCTTCTGCCTACAAGAATCAAATCCCCAAACCGAAGTATCTTCAGTTGACAGGACTGACCGTTGACTTTCGTCCCATTGGTGCTCTCGAGATCGGTGAGAACCAAATGCTGATTGTCCAAGAGAATTTTGCAATGAAAGCGGCTAATCCGCTCATCGTTAAGCTGGATGGTGTTGCCTTCCTCCCGACCGATCGAGATCGGAGGGGTTAGGTCGCCAAAGACTTTTCCCCGGTCAGCCCCTTGCACAACGCGAAGGGTCAATTTTGACATTCTCTAGCAACTCCGATTTCACATCTAACAGGAACAAGGGTCCGCCGAACGACTCGACCTATCCAGTGTAGCACAAAACATTCGGGATATTTGCTTGTGCTATAAAACGAAGAAACTCTAGCGAAAAAGCCTATAAACGGCGTCCAAACGGATGTGGTTTTATTGAAACTCGTCCAAATTTGACATTTCCGGAGCCGATCGGGCTTGGGCAGCGATGATCTCTGGACGACGCGTTTGGGTCTGAATTCCGGCAGCCGAAAGTGTTGAGTCCAACACATCCTGGGCCTTTGCAACAATCGAATCGCGAGTGATCGCTCCAAGATTCACACTGCTGGGGCTGCTGGTGATGGGCCCGTCGTAACCCTTATCAGCCAAAGTTTTCGCGAATCGTATATTGTCCACCGTACCATGACTTCCAGAGATGAGCTTGAGTGAAGCTGTTGAATCTTTGATATCGGGAACATGTGCAAGATCTCCGATATTGAGCCCAGCGACCTGTGATGCACTCAGGCTAGATAGCTGTTCCCAACTTCCCTTACCAACCGTCCAGTGGTAGGTATCGATCAGCAAACCGATCGATTTCGAATCGCAGGATTGCAACAAAGCCAATGATCCGTTGACGTCTTGGATAAAGGCATACTGCCGATCATGGCGGTCTTCCGCAAAGGTGGAAAAATAAAGACCAAGCAGCACTTGATTCTCGGCAAATACGCCAGAGAGTCGATCCAGTCGAGACTTGATCCACTCGAAGTACTGAGGAAAGGGGGCTCGGTTCGTAGCCGATGGAATTCTCAAGTATCCAGCCCTAGCCTTAGCCATTCCGGCAACAGCGACGACCGCTTGCGTAACTTTTAAAGCTTCTTCGAACGCAACATCATCCGCATCCAAATCGCATGGTACATCGAATCCGGAAACTCGCATGCCCGAGCTCATCAGAAACCTAGATGCTTTCTGAAAATCGCTTCTTGATGCCCTTCGTTGCAAGTCCACTGCATCGATGTCCAAGCCTTGAAAACCGTAGGTCATCGCCAGTTCAATGAGGTCGCTTTGCCGTCCAGAGATTCCCAATGTCTGCGCATTCAAATTCTTGTACATGAAATAACTCCTTGCCTGCTTATTCAATCGTCCCCTCATTCGCGGGGGCACGTACCCAACGGATTGGGGGATCAAGTATCCCACAAAAGGGGGGGGGCCATCAAGTCGAAACTAGAGTTATCAGCAGACTTGATGTTCGGCAAAAAGATGCAGCAATCGGAATTGCTTTTAAGCAATTCGAGTTCGGTGCAAGCGTTTGTTTGAACTAGTTTGGACGTCGATGCCTGCCTCGTCCACCAGAAGATTGCTTTTGGTGATTTGCGACATTTGCTTGCACGACCACACCGATGATCTCGGTCCACGAAGGTATTTTACCGTGACGCGGTCTTGCGTCAGAAAGTTCGCTAGATCGGTCGTGCTGATCTAAATCATTTTCAGATTCAAATGAATCCCCGCTTGCTTCGGCGGATGTTCTATCGCTTGTCGGTTGGTCGTCTCGCCTTCGGCCCCGCCGTTTTTTACGACGATTGCGTTGAGATTCCTCGTTGACCTCTGGGTCGCCACTTCCACGGGAATCAAAACTGATTTGATCATCGACTTCATTCAGATCGTTTTCGGACGCAAGTCCCGCAGCAAACCCCGAAGTGCTTGGTTTCTTGGAAGCAACCTTCGGCGTTACGGATGATGATTCTTGACGATCTTTACTGGGCCGCCTTTCCCTGCGATCATCATCCCGATCATTATCTCTGCGATTTTCATTCCTGCGATTTTCTCGCCTCGAATCCTCGCTCTTGCGCTGAGATGCTTGGGAATCATCGCTGGATCGCTCCTGGTGAGGTTGTACGTTTGTCCGATCGCGATTCGAACGGGGCTCTCGGGGTTGTCGCTGCGATTGAATTTGCTCTTCAGGGTTTTCCGCTTGGCGATCACCTCGTCCCCTTCGAGGAGAGCGTCTTGGACCTCTTCGGTCTGCCTCGACGGATTCTTGGGTTTCATGTCCAAAGGATGGAACTTCTCGTCTCGGATTCTGTTGGCGGGAGGTGTCTGCCGAAGAAACTTCGAAAGAGGTCTCTGGGGATTGGGTCGCTGCAGGTGGTGCTTCTTCATCCCGACCCCACATGCTTTTGGTCGGAGGCCGTTTGGGTTTGGCACTACCCGGAGATTCTAGGTGGCTCTCTGACTTTGTAGATTTGATTGGATGTTCGGCTGGCTTGGTATCCTGGCGAGGTTGCTCTGATGCCACTCCGAAGAGGCTCGCAAGGGCATCCCAGGAGTTCTGGAGCATCGACTTTTCGCGAGGTGGCTCGACCGGTTGCGAATGGGCCGCGTGTTCAGGCGCAGGAGCATCGGGTGTAGATGCAACTGGAGAAATTTTATCAGGATTTTCGTTACTAAGAGTCTCTTTGATCGCTTTTGCCCGAGGTGGAGACGGTTCGGAATCCTCAAGCTTGTTTTGGCCTGCTGAATCGTTTTTGGTCACTTTTTTTGACCGAGGGGCGTAGTTGGGAGTACCCAATAAATCTGCCAGCACATTCCAATGATCAGACATAAAACTCGATATTTCCGTTTGTTGCGGGAGGAAGGGACTGCTAATGACATCCAATCGCAACTGAGATAGGGGCCGATGCCCAATCGATGCACTCCAAGCCATAGGATATATCCGCCGAGTCTCTGTGGCAACCGATTCGTAGACACGCTGAGGATTCCTGGATGAGCTAACTCCAAGAACCCATTGCGAGGATTTGATGAATTTCCGGGGTATTCCAAGTGTAAGCCTTGGATTGGACTAGACTTAAGGACACTTTGCTCAAAAATTTTAACGTTGAACTAGCTTTAGCTCAGGATGGAAGAAATTTTAGCTAGCTGGATCGGGATCCGTTTTTCAAAGTTTAGGGTTCAAGGTCGACGGGTTGGAGTCTGTTATGGATAGTAGATTCAAAGTGAATGATTGGGTGATTTGCACCCGCGAAAAATATGGGCTATCTCCTGGAAAAAGGGCCAAAAACATCACCCCTGCTCCCCATGGCGATCTGTATTCGTACGAAGTGGATAAGTACTGGATTGTCAGAGAAATTACGGACAAAGATCTAGTTCTAGAGACCCGTACGGGCAAGCAGCATATTGTGCCGATTCGAGACCGCAGAGTTCGCCCCGCATCTTGGTGGGAGCGATGGCTCTACCAAGGCCGGTTTCCTGCCAAATCCATGGCATCGACAAATTCGATCAGCCAAAACATGCCTAATAACAAACCTAGCCTCCCGCGGAGCGCCTAAGCCCATACGGCAAGAGGACTTGACGTTTTTAGCATTTTGCAGTTATCTTGGGATCGAGATTTGCAATCCAGCGGATCGTCGATCCCCTCTCAAGCGGGGTGCCGGCATAGCTTCAATTGGCAGAGCACCGCATTCGTAATGCGGGGGTTGTGGGTTCGACTCCCACTGCCGGCTTTTCAACCTTGGTGTCTTTACACAGGAAAAAATCAATATGGTCGTAGCATCCTCGATAGACATTCGCGAAGCCGTTTTGTCGAACCAATCCTTCGGACCTTCGGAAATCGAGCGGCTGGTTCGAGCAATCGAGGAGGATCTGACTCAGCTACACCTATTCAAGGATGCGGTGCAAGAGCTTCAGCAATCGCAAGGCCTTTCGCCTGCGACACACGTGCGACTTGGGGTCTGCTTGTTTCTGCTTGGGAAATTTTCCGAAGCAGAAGAGGCTCTTAGGCATGGAGACGGTGGAGCACTTGCTCAGTACTATATGGGCAAGATCTGCTTCCAGACCGAGCAGTACCAAAGAGCCTTGGAGTACTACGTTGCTGCAGAAAAGGCCGGCTACACGGTGGAATGGTGCCAACTGTCTCGCGCAGAGGTTCTCAGATACCTGGGGCGAAAAGAAGAAGCCCTACAACTCCTGGATAACATCTTTGGGCCTGTCGAACAAAATCCAGAGTACCCTTACCAAAGGGCCGCGACTCTAGCTTCTATTGGAGGAAACCTTCCAGAAGTCATCGCGTTGTACCAGAGAGCACTTCAAAACAACCCAAAGCATGGTGGAGCTCTCTTCGGGCTTGCGCTCGAATACGATCGACTCGGTCACGATCAACAAGCTTTCGAGCTTTATCAAAAAGGTGCTGGCCTCATCCCCTCGCACATCGGTACCCTGCTGAATCTCGGACTCATGTACGAAGATCGCAATGATTACAATCGTGCGCAAGCCTGTTACCGTCGAGTTCTTGAAACTTGCCCAAACAGCGATGTGGCCAAGATGTACCTCAAGGATGCGATCGCCGGTGGGCCTGAATCGGTCGATGAGGAAACCCACAAGCGGAACGAGAAGATGGCTCAGTTGCTGAGCATCCCAGTGACGGATTTCGAGCTCTCGGTCAGAGCCCGAAACTGCTTGCAAAAGATGGGACTGCGAAACCTAGGCGATCTATGCAGAGTCTCCGAACAAACACTGCTTTCTAGCAAGAATTTTGGTGAGACATCTTTGGTTGAAATCAAGGAGATGCTTTCCAGCAAAGGCTTGTCTCTAGGCCAATTCGCTCACGAGAAAAAAGAAGCCGAACCACCTTTGGATCTCTCGGGCATGACTCCCGATCAACAGATGCTGCTGGATCGACCCATCTCCGAGTTAAATCTTTCGGTTCGTGCACGGAAATGCATGGTTCGCTTGCAACTCAATACCATCGGTGAACTCATTCGTAAAACCGGTGATGACCTGCTGGAATGCAAGAACTTCGGGGTGACGAGCCTGACGGAAGTCCGCGAAAAACTTACCGGACTAGGATTAAAGCTCCGCGGCGACTGAGATCGCTACGGTTTTGGAAAACATTCCTTTTTCAAGCCTGTGGATCCACAGAAACTCCATCAACAGGGGACTCGGCTAGTGTTTAGCGATTCCCTCGTTGGAGTTCGTTGTAATCCTATCGAAGTTGGCTAAACTAATCGCTAATGATAGTGAAACTTATCTAATCTCGTCCTTCCTGAAACCTGTTCGCATGGGCATCCTTCGTTTCTCGGTACCCGATCACGCCCAGTACGATTCTAGGTTTTGGGAGTCTGCTTACGTCTCCGGGGCCATCGAAGGGATCCCTAAACCCTCGAGGAATGTGTTGGTCGACGGGGTTCTGAGCATTGACTACGACTCCGAGGACACGTGCCGATTCTCGGTTCCGTGGCCGACGAAAGACTACGGACCGATTGTGCTGACGACGGCTTCCCTAAAAAGTACAGCCGTACCCTACATGCTCCGGCTCGAATTGGCCCGGGGTACAATTCACCGAATTCGAAGCCGAGCTTTCGACTGGGAACACATCCGAGGCCTTCGGATCCCGGCCGCTTACCATGATCTGATCGAGCAAGCACTTGAGAGTTTCGTCCAAGCGGTTGTCGAGGAGGGAGGGGGGAATGGTTCAGGCAACTATTCGCAGTCCGCGATCGATAAAGCGATCGAGGCCTCTCGCTCGCTAGCTAGAGCTTATACCTCGCAGATCCTCCAAGTGCGTGTTACCCAGGAGGAAAAACTTCAAACACTTTTTGGCGTGCAGCTTCCGACGGTGCCCAACTGGCAAAAGTTTGCACAAGACTTGCGCCCTGCCTGCAATGCCGTTAGCATCGATCTGGGAATTCACCGCATACCTGCTGGTGCGAATCGATTACCCGAGCATGATCCGGTCTTTGAGCAACTCGAATGGGCCAAACTCAATGATTTGAAAGTCATTGGAGGACCATTGGTTTCCTTCCAGATGGGCAAGTCGCCTACGTTTGCGAATTCCACGACCAACTTCGATCAGCTTTGCCGACTGATTTTCACGCGTGTCGAAAATATCGTACAGCAATGCCAGGGGCGAGTGCGTCTTTGGGATGCAAGTTCAAGTCTCAATATTAGCGAGCAGTACGAACTCGATGACCAGCAAGCTTTTCGATTGGCATCAGGAATCATCGGCACGATTCGCAGCGTCGATAAAAGTCCCATCATTTTCAGCATCAATCTTCCTGCCGCTGAATATATGAAGAAAGCCAATCACAGCATCGATCCATTTCGATTCGCACGCAGTCTCATCCAAGTCCACGATCGAGAAATCGCTGGTATCGGACTTGATCTGAACCTCCATTACTGGCCCCACGGAACTCTTCCACGCGATCTGATCGAAATCTCAGACCTCATCGACCACTGGCAATTCCTTGAAAAGTCTTTGTTGGTCAGGCTCACTGCACCCCTTTCGGTCGACGACGATGCATCGGCTCTTTTTAAAGACTCACTGGTATCGAATTGGCGATACCCCGGCAGTCAGGTCAAGGCACACGTTCTCGATGCGAATCAGGACACAGATCCCGATCTATTCGGTACGCATATGGATGAGATGACCAGTCAGACCACATCCCGTTCCAAAACACTTCCTCCGAATGGTCTAGAACTTCTTCAGATGCTCCTTTGCAAGCCATCCGTTCACGGAATCATCTGGAGCCAAACAGAAGATTCATCCGAGCATCTGTTTCCCAACAGCGGACTTTATGCCATGGATACGAATCGTCGACCTCTTGTCGAATGCATGCACAGGATTCGCCAGCAGTACGTAATCTAGGTTCATTTAGAGTGAACTCCGGGAATTTCTTTTGATCCCTGTGGCTTGTAAACCTGGGAAAGCGAAACACCAAATTTCAACACAGATCCTAACCCACCCTGATTCGGTTCGAATCGTCAATTGGAATTTCGGGAAACGCCAAGAGAGTCTTCAACACTTTTCACAACGAGGCCATCAACAGATTTTGGCAGGTTATTACGATTCGGATCCCAAGCAGATCACCGATTGGCTAGATACAGTCGTCGATTCCAAAATCCCAGGGGTTCAAGGGGTCATGTACACGACTTGGAGGAAAAACTATTCGGATCTGGAAAAATTCGCGGGATTGGTCAAAGACCACTCGTGGTACTCGAAAGTGAGTAAGGATTAATGGTCGAAAAAATATGGGATCTTCGGGAATGATCGTGCTCGTGCTCGAAAGAACGTAAGCACACGCAATCATGCGAGTGCTTGGGAACGTCAACTCCATTCTGCAGAGGAATTCTTATCAACCGAGCACGAGCAAGAGTACCGCGAAGCTGTGTACGAAAAAGCCGAGCTTTTACCCACTAAAATTTTTGAAGAACCCGATACAATGCGAGCAGTGGAGTCAACGTTCACACGGTAAAGATTGCGACACTGCAACCAAAATGAGAGTTAGGAACGATCAATGACAGGATTCCTTTTTGGGGAGGATGCGGATGAGTTTTTTTCGCCCAATAAGAAATCGTCGGCGAAGAAACCAAACGCAAACGAGGGCTCTCAAAACGCTCCAGGAATGTCTGACGAGACCCCTTTGTCGGTTTCCCAATTGACTGCTTGGATCAAACGCACACTCGATCAAAACATCTCTAGTTTTTGGATCGCAGGCGAAGTAAGCAACGTCACCCAAGCCACATCGGGGCACGTCTATCTAACGATCAAGGATGCTAACAGCCAAATAGGTGCAGTCATCTGGCGATCGAGTTGGGAACGATGCAAATTCGATATCAAGGAAGGAATGGCCGTGCTAGGGATGGGCAAGTTGGATGTTTATGGCCCGAGGGGAACCTATCAAGTTGTCTTGCAAAAGCTTGAACCGCAAGGTCTAGGCCCATTGCAATTGGCGTTTCGCAAACTGCATGCGAAACTCGCTGCCGAAGGCCTTTTCCTTCAAGATCGCAAACGACCCCTACCCCGTTTTCCCAATCGTATAGGCTTTGTAACTAGCCCCCAAGGTGCAGCGATCCATGATTTCCTCGAAGTGCTTCGAAGGCGTTGGCCTCAAATGAATGTGCTTGTCATACCGGCCAAAGTTCAGGGGGCGGGTGCTGCCGAGGAGATTGCACAAGGGATCGCGTCCGCCAATCGAATTCAGCCGCTGCTGGATGTTTTGGTCGTCGGTCGAGGCGGCGGATCTATCGAAGATCTATGGGCTTTCAACGAGGAGATCGTCGTTCGGGCCGTTGCGGGTTCAAACATCCCAGTCGTTTCTGCCGTCGGCCACGAAATCGATGTGACCTTGTGCGATTTGGTCGCCGATGTCAGGGCGCTGACTCCGTCGGAGGCAGCTGAGCGAATCGCTCCGAATCGCGAAGAAATTCTGGAAACATTGCAGTCTTCGCAGTTGCGATTGTCATCGATCCTAGCAAGCAAACTCAGAGAGATCGAGTCACGTCTCTCCGGATTGATTCGCCGTCCAGTGATCGAGCAACCCGAAAGGATGCTCGATGTGCTTGTGCAGAAACTCGACGAGAATGACCACCGACTCCGCGAAGGAATCGATCGGCAAATTGAAAAGAAACACTTCGAGTTCGATAAACTCGCCAGCCGCCTAGAAACGATCAGCCCTCTTAAGACGCTTGCTCGCGGCTATTCGCTAACCATGGATACCAAAGATGGCGAGATCATTTCTCGTACCTCTGGGGTTCAAGTCGGTCAGCGGATCGAAACCCAACTGGCCGATGGGCGTATCATCAGCCTAGTCGAGCAGATTCATCCATCCGATAAGTAGATTGCCCAACGATTGTATCAATCGCCGATCACTACTCGTGCCGAAGTGCTTCGATGGGATTCATCTTGGCCGCACGCGTCGCGGGATAGATCCCGAAGATCAAACCGACGGCTAGCGATATAAAGAATGCACCTGGGATACTCTCGGGAACAATCGATGGCTTGACCACTCGAACGACTTCTGGCAAATCCGCCATCTGCTTAGGAAACCAAGTTGTCGCCAGCTCTCGCGCTAGGTCGACGGCTGGACTACAAAACAGTCCAAACAAAATTCCTAACACGCCACCGGTGAGACTCAGCACGCTGGTCTCGACCAAGAACTGCCGAACAATGTCCCGACGTTTGGCCCCGAGTGCCCGTCGAATACCGATCTCCCGGGTTCGCTCGGTGACCGTCGCGAGCATGATGTTCATAATCCCAATTCCACCTACCAACAGCGAGATCGCTGCGATCATACCCATAAAGAGCATAAACATCGCCCGTGTCGTTCGGGCTTGCTCGAGCAACTCCAGCGGAACGACCACCGCGATGTCTTCCATCTTTTCGTGGCTCGACAAAGCGGCCTGAACGAGCTCAGCCGTCTTCTTGACATCCGCGACATCGCTACAACGCAAAGTGATCTGATTGAGTTCGATGATCTCTCCTTCGCGAGATCCAGATCGCATCGTCATGATCGTATCGCCGATACGCTGCTGAAGGGTCTGAATAGGAATATAGACATCATTCGAAAAATCTTGGGCAGCCATCGAACCACCAATGGCTGCAGTAGCTCCCTTGGGCTTTAGAACTCCAACGATCAGATAAAAATCCTGATTCTCGGGCATGTAAATCCGTTGACCAACCGGATCTTCGTATGGGAAAAGTCGCTCTGCAACCTTGGCCGACAAGACACAATGGCAATCGCGAGCAAAGTTCTCTGCGTCGGTCAGGAAGTGTCCCGATGCAAGTTCGAGTTTCGTGACGTCGGCATACTCAGGTGTGCAACCGACCAACCGACCATCGAGCTTGCGGTTCTTAAATTGAAACTGGCGTCGCATTTCCCGAATCGGAATCGCGCTTTTGACCGTTGGCACCGTCGCCACGAGCATGTCGAACTCTTCGCGCAAAAGGCCATAGGGGGTCAAACCTTGACTGGACATCTTCTCGCTCGGTGGCTTGACCGTGCGGATCATAATCGTATCGGCCCCCAGGCTCTCGATTTGCCTTTGGGCTTCGTCGCCAATCCCTTTGGAAATCGCAAGCAACCAGATGACGCTTGCCACACCGATGAAGATCCCCAGGACCGTGAGGATCGAGCGCATGGGGTGAAGCCACAGGCTTTTAATCCCGAGTCCGATAGTACCAAGTAGAATTCCCATAGCAAAGCTACTCCAAGCTCCAAGCGTGTGCGATTAGACTTCCACCGGCATATTTTCGATCGCGTAGCGGGCCGCTTCGTCGCGAACCTCTTGCGTGTTGATCTTGTCCCATTGCAACCGACCATCCTTCAATCGTACGACCCTCTTGGCCCGCTTGGAAACCTCATCTTCGTGGGTGACCAAGATGATCGTTCGGCCTTCGTTGTTGAGCCTTTCGAAGGTTTGCAAAATCTCCTCGGTGGTCCGAGAGTCCAAGTTCCCGGTCGGTTCGTCAGCGAGAATAAAATAAGGGTCATTAACCAATGATCGGGCGATGGCAACGCGTTGCTGTTGACCGCCCGAAAGCTGAGTTGGACGGTGATCGAGCCGTTCGCCCAGGCCGACCATTTTGGCCAGTTCGATGCTGCGAGATTTCTGGGCCGCCGTAAGTGGCTTGCCTTGATAGAACAACGGAACTTGGATGTTCTCGACGACCGTAAGTTGTTGGATCAAGTTGTATGCTTGAAAGACGAAGCCGATTCGCTGCGAGCGAACATCCGCAAGCTGATCATCGGACATTTTGGCCACATCGTCGTCGCCCAGCCACAAGTGACCTGAGGTGGGTTTGTCCAAGCAGCCTAGCAAGTTCAGCAGGGTACTTTTTCCCGAGCCCGAAGGCCCCATGATCGCGACATAGTCACCGATCGGCACATCGAAGGTCACGCCGCGCAGAGCCCGTACTGTTTCGCTTTTAAGTACGTACTCTTTCTTCAGGTCAACGACCCGACAAGCGTATCCATCGGTTTTAAAATCGTTGTGCATGAGTAAGGTGTTGCTAGTGATCAATGATTCGTGATTGCCTATCGCCTAATGCCTAAAGCCTATCGCATCAATTCGCTGGCGCACCGGGTCCTCGACCTGCACCACCGCCACCTGGTCCGCCAGCACCGGGTCCACCGGCACCGCCACCCATGGCAGTCATGCGTTTTTTCATCGCGGCGGCCAGTTCACCGCGATCAACTTTGCCGTCCTTATTCGCGTCGTACTCGGCGAACGCGGTTTTCATCCTCTCCTCGGCCGAAGCCTCTTCCTGGGAAAGGCTACCATCGCTGTTGGTGTCCATGCGTTGCATGATCATCCCCGCGAGGCTATCTGCGTTCATACCGCCGCCTGCTTGGCCGCCGGGACGAGCTCCGGCACCCGCAGCACCAGGCGCTCCATTTGCCCCAGGTCCACCTGCACCGGGTGCAGCAACACCCCCTGCAGGCTTCGGTAAAGGTTGGTTCGACATCGCGACGAGTTTCGAGCGGTCATCCTCTTCTTTGATTTCGGGGATGTCCATTTTATCCAGGTGGTTTCGAGGGTCGAGCACCACGTTATCGTTGGCGCTTACACCATCTTTGACCGTTACGAATTTGTCGTTGGTGGCTCCGATTTTGATTTCGCGAGTTGACCACTTTCCACCTTCGTTAAGCAGGACAAAGTGATGGCGTTTCGTTTCGTAGACAGCGTGCACGGGGATTTGAACCGCACTATCGATTTGTTCGACGAAGATACGGACTTCGGCAGTCATACCGGTTCGGATGGTTTCAGGCGGTTCAACGATTTGGATGAACGTCGCGTATTCTTTGACGTTGGATCCCCACCAGTTGCCAGGCTCGGCGTACTTGTTGACTTTGATCACACGTCCGAGCAGTTCGTTTTCAGCGGCGTTGACCCGGATTTTTACCGGCATTCCTTCGCGGATGAGGCTGATGCGTGATTCATTGATTTTCGCTTTGACTTGCATGCGGCTTGGGTCAGGAAGCAAGAAGATCGTTTGTTGTTCGCGTACAAGAGCACCAGGTTCGACGATGAACTCACTGCCACCGCGCCCAGAGCTCTTGTTTGCATAGACGACTTGTCCATCGGCGGGAGCTTTGATCGTGCAGGACTTGGTTTGGTTTTGGATCTCTTCGAGTTTTGCTTTTTCTTCGACGAGTGTGTTTTTATCCGATTCGAGCTTCGCTTTGGTCGTTTCGATATCGGCATCGTACTGAACAAGCATTTTGGCTTTGGTCAGTTCGTCGAGCACTTTTAAACGGGCTTCGGCTGATTCGAGGGTACTCTTTGCGTTCTCGACCGAGAACTGTTCGGCTTCGATTTGCAGTGGTTTCAAGGTGCCTTTGGCAGCCAGTCGTTCAGCGCTTTCGAGTGAGAGTTCAGCTTTTCGTAGCGACTGCTGGGCAACGGCGATTTCGCTGACAATTTTTTGGCGTTCGGTAAGGAACGTGCCATCGAGGTATTCTTGGCGGGCGATGACTGCTTTGTTGACAGCGGCCTCGGAGCTGATCACAGCCGATTCAGCCGAGCTAACGACGATGCGTTGGTTCTTGGATTCTTGTTCGAGAGCCGACGAGTCGAGTTGGCAAAGGGTGTCTCCCTTTTTGACCATGGTTCCTTCGGGAATTACCGAAAGGATAGGAGTACCGCTACCACCTCGACCTTTGACTTCGCATTTGACTTCGTTGTTGCTCGACGACTCGATTTCGCCTTGTTCCAAGACGATATGGTCGAATGGTCCTTCGGAGACCGAATGGAGCATCGGTTCTGAGGAGCTTTCAAGGTTGCTACCGGGGCGGTTCATGGCCCAGTAGTAACCTCCCGCAGAGAGACCCGAAATGGCCAGTAGTGTCAGGATCGTGTTTCGAATGACCCCTTTGCGTGCGCGGCGGGCGGCCAAGTGGGAGCGGGTTTTGGTAGCTAGCATTCTTTTCATGATCGGACTGTATTGATTTGGTTGGGGAGGTAGGAGATGTCCGGTGTTCGTCGCTTAGATTGTAGGGGGCGTGGCCAGTGAGGGTTCAATGGGTTGATCGATAGGGATAAAATCGCCCATTTTGAGTCAAACCGCTAGGTCGATTGCTAGAAATTTGGGAAAAGTCGTTTTCAGGAGCAAATGCAAGTATCTCCCGTGGTGGGGGGGGAATATTTCGAATCCGCTATGGATTTAGAACCCCGTAGTTTCCGAAAAGTTCTTTCCCCCAGTGTCGGTGATTTCTCCGAAATCACTGCCTGAGTAGCTAATTTCTCCAAAAACCACTGCTTTGAAGTAATCCTCCAAAAATCCATGCGCCCACGTTTCCCAGTGTAAAACGGTTGTCATCAACCATTTGCCACACGACCGCCGGTCGCCGTCTTGGCTGTTCCCTTTAGCCCAACACCGACAAATCGGCGTTTTGATCATTTTAGGGAAAGATTGGATTTGGGTGTATTTCGGCGCACGCCGAGGGGTTTTTAGAAGCGGATGGGCGCAAGCCCTCCGGTGAAGGGGCAGGGTTCACCGGACGGCTTGCGCCGTTCCGCTTTAAAAAACGGCTCGCCGGGCAGCTTGCGCTGCTCGGCTATTATTTGCCGATTACTAGGAGATGCAACTTCATCAATTTCCCGAGTTGACGGTATTGGCCTTTAGCCGGTCTAGACTTATCGTGCAGGATAAGCTACAATTTTGGCCCCTGAATTGACGATACAGGGGAGTCGCGAGCCGAGGGATTTGGCGAGATGGCTGATTTTATAGTGATGAGTACAAAAGTTTTTCGAGGCATAAGCAGTTTCGCGAACCGAAGCGAGCGTAAAAAGGTCTGATTGGAGAGAGATGCATGGTTAAGTTGCAAGTCCGCGATCGGGAGACGATACAGGATGCGGTACGTAGGTTCCGCAAGTTGGTAGAGCGAAGCGGATTGAAGAAGGAGATGCGACGTCGGGAGTTTTACGAGAAGCCCAGTGAGATCAAGCGACGGAGCAAGCAACGGGCTGAGCGTAGGAATCGTCGGATTCGGCTCCACGGTATTTAGATCCGTTGGAGCTTGAAAGCTTCAGTGGAAAACAGAACGGATAAGGGCGAATAGCTCAGTTGGTTAGAGCGCTACTCTTACAAAGTAGATGTCGGGGGTTCGAGTCCCTCTTCGCCCATTTCTGGGGTCCTTCAAGGACCCCTTTTTTATGTCATCAGACCTCAAAACCACCTGAT
>JAJTFC010000119.1 GCA_021298315.1 Planctomycetaceae bacterium | reverse complement strand
GACTATTGACTCAACGGCAATCCGTCCTAGCGCAATGGAAACTCGAAGACCTACCACCCAAAAGCACCACTCAGCGCACGGTGAAAAAAGGTAGCGAAAAGAAGGCTTCGGAAACCAAGCCCCCGAAAAGCAACCCCGCAGCGGCTCTCCGAGAATCGCTCGACAATAGCCAGCCAGCAGCTCCTGTCAAACAGGACAAAACGGTGGGGATGAAAGTTGTTGAGAAAGATAACCAACGCTTTGTTCATGTGCCTCGGGCTACCGTGCGCTGCGGTCCTGGCTCGGATTATTACCCTACCGATGTCCTTTCGAAAGGGACCGCTGTTGAAGTTTACGTCGAGACCGATGACGGTTGGTCTGGAATCCGACCACCTGCTGGTAGCCATAATTGGGTGCAAGCCGATGCTCTCTACCTGATGCCCGGTGGACGTGTTGCAGAAGTCTCTGCCGATAGCGTGCCGGCGTGGGTTGGTTCTGATGCGGTCAAAAACGAAAAACTCCTCTACCAAACCGAACTGCAAAAGACCCAAACCGTTGCGATCCTCGGAGAGGCCTATCGATCAGAAGGAGAACAGAAAAAACTTTGGTTTCGAATCGCACCGCCTCAGGGCGAATTCCGATGGATTAAATCCTCCATGATCGGCGTAACGCCCGTTGCTAAAGAAGCCGACGAGCAACCAAAGCAGGTTGCCTCTACAAAGACCAATCCTGTCACGCAAGCCGCTTACCAAGATCCCAGCGAGTCGAAACTCGCTTGGAGCGATGAAGCACAGCAGACTAGAATCGTCGAGCAAGAAATCCAACGCGAACAGCAACAGATGCAATCGTCGATCTTGTCCAAGGCCCCTGCAGCCTCTAGGCCCACAAAATCGCAAGTCAAAACCAATAGCACTGCCGGCCTTTCCAAGCCCAGAATCGCTCCTGCGCAGCCTCAAAAACGCCAGGCAAACCCTCGGCCCAAGACCGATCCTTGGCAACTGATTCATCAACGCGATGTCGGTTCCCAAGAGACCGATTCAATGAACCATATCCTCGGAATCTTCGGAATGAGTTTAGTCGATCCAAACTCGATCGATGGTCACCCACAACAAGGTCGCTCGCAGCAACCTCGCCCTCCGCAATCGAATCATCCATCGTTGGATCCATCCATTCCAAATGCGATGGGCTCAATCTCAAGACCCAGCTTGCCCTCGACTCTTGCAGGCATCGAAAACTTACCTAAACCCTCGGGCCGATACTCCCCACGTCGGTATTCGGATTCGATGGTTGCTCCAAGCGAAAGTTTTGCAGATAGACCAAGCCCGCTTTTGCCGGATTATTCTGCTGAAGTAGCGACAGCATCCTTTGCCCAGGGGGACTACTCCAATAGCGATCCTTACAGGCCCGCTGAAAGTACATCACCAGATAATCTAGAGTCGTTTCAAACACCGCAGATCCAAGATGCCGTCAATCAGCTTTCTGTGATTGTCAGTCGGCCCGCTGAGCAATGGAATCTTTCGCCACTTCGTGATTCGGCCAAGATGTGGATCGAACGAGGCGAAACGCCCCTGATGCGCGGCGAAGCTAGGCTCTTGCTCGATCGCATCGAACGATTCGAATCCGTTAGGCAGCGATCCTCGATGACCCCTTTGGCACCCCCAACGAACTACTCCGAAGCCGTGCCATTGCCAAGACCCAGTTCTGAGTCGGAGTTGTCCGGATGGCTTGTTGCCGTTCATACTTCGCTACCTGGACAACCAGAGTTTGCACTGACCGACGATTTGGGGAACGTTAAAGCTTATGTGCGTCCCACCACAGGACTAAACCTCCGTCGTTACGTTCAACAACCTGTTACCGTCTTTGGGCCGCAAGGCTTCTTGCCGAATCTCAATGCGAAACAAGTTGTAGCCGACCGTGTCGTGCGGCTTCGATAAAGGACTAATTTCGCTGCCCGGGGCTAGTCGAATCCTTTCCGTTGATCGATGCGTGGGACGGATCAAAGGGTCTTCCTTGGAGCCAAGCTTTCCAAGCACGAAGGTTATCGTACAAGCCTAGACGTTGGGATTTCGGAGCAACGACGAAATCGAATTCCGAGAAATCACGACGCATGACACTTGAAGCCAAATGTCTTTGAGTGTCTCTCAATGACTCGAAGATCTTCTTGCCGCAATCGGCCTTGCTCGCTCCAGCCTGGAAAGATAAAGGCTCTCCAAAACGAGTCGCTATCATCGGCTTGGGCTCCTGCCAAAACGGATACTCGATGGCCAGTGGCACAAAGATGGTATTTGGAGTTGTTGCAGCTAAGTGGGCCAAGCCTGGCATGAAGGGTTGCTCAAGATCCCGGCAATCGCAGAAGACCCCTTCGGGTGTAATCCAGACCGATGATTTCGGATCCGAGAGTATCTCTCGTGAAGTTTTCAAAAAATCGGATGCTCCGGCAAACGTTTCGAGCTTCAGTCCGTAGAAGCCCAGTTGACGAAAGATCCCGTAAGCTTCGAGAGCTTTGGCATCGATCGGAGCATAGAAAACCCGATCGGGTAAGTATTTTTTTCGGAGCAACATCGCAACGATTGGATCCCACCAACCGATGTGGTTCGCATAAACGACAAGCGAACAATTCGACGCAGCGATCGATGGGATTTGATCCAAGCCTTGTACGGCAAAGCATTGGAAGCTCTTGCGAACCATACGCGTCGTGAAGCGACAAAAACCGTCAACCAACCAAGTTTTCGACTGGGGAACACTCATCGGGACGGCTCAAGTGCAATTCTAATTTTTGGCGACCGCAAGCTTACCGGTTTGAACATCCTGGTCTAACGTATCACCTGCGATCCAACCGCTCATCATCACCATCGGCATCCCAGGCCCAGGATGAGCCGCCCCGCCTGCAAGATACAGTCCCTTGAGATCTGTCGATCTGTTTGCAGGTTTAAAAGCACCTAGGTACTTGCCGTGGCTAGCCAGTCCATAAATCGCTCCGTTCAAAACACGGTACCGCTTGTGAATTCCTTCGGGGGTCAAATGACTTTCGGTAACAATATTCGAACGCAGGCCTTTCATTTTTCCGGTATGTTCGAGCTTATCGAGAATCACTTCACGATACTTCGGAAACATCTCAGACCAATTGTGATCAGGACGCAGATACGGGGTATGAACCAGTACGTAAAGCGCCTCACCGCCCGGTGGAGCCACACCCGGTTCGGTGCATGCAGGAGCACAAACATAGGCCGTTGGGTCTGGAGCGGGTCGTCCGCGATTGTAGATGTAATCAAACTCGCGATGGGGGTCTTTGCTAAACACAAAGTTGTGGTGTAGTAAATGCTCGTATCGCTCTTTGAGGCCTAGATACAATACGACGCCAGAGCAAGCCGGCTCGTAGGTGCGACGACGCTCGAACTTGGTCGCTATCTTGGAGCCCTCGAGCAGTTCCCGGTGGGTTCGTACCGAATCGCAGTTCGAAACAACGGAGTCAAATCGATAGGTTTCACCCTGCGTTGTCGTCAGCCCAGTGACCTTTTGGCCATCGTGTTCGATCCTTGCAATATCAGTGCTGGGTTTGAAGGTCACGCCTAGTTCTCGGGCTAGTTTCTCGAGTCCTTCTGGAACAGCACGGGTGCCGCCCATCGGATACCAAACCCCCTCCTTGGTTTGCATGCTAGCGATTCCGCACAGGACTGCCGGGGAAGCTTCTGGGGAAGAACCGACGTACTGAGTGAAATGGTCGATCATCTGAGCCACATCCTCATCATGGATGTACTGGCGAACCAAACTCGCGACAGATTTGCCCATCCTCAGGCTCATCACATCGGCCATCACAAGCGGCGATAGAGCGCCCCCGATTTTCATGGTATCCCGCAAGCCGCCAACACTCTTCCAAAAAAAGAATTTGTCCGAAACCTCGTGGAGTTTCGAAGCAACCTTCATGAATTTCTCGTAGCCATCGGGGACGCTAAGAAGAGCGGAAAACTTTTCTAAGTTTTTTCGCATCTGCACCGGATCGGCAACCAGATCAAGGGCCCCTCCATTTTCGAAAAAACATCGCCATTGAGGGTCTAGCAACACTAATTCCATGTAGTCTTCGAGCTTTCGCCCCGACTCGGCGAATATTCGCTTAAGCACCGACGGGATCGTTAAAATCGTCGGTCCCATATCAAATCGATAGCCGTCCTGGTGGTGCACGGCCGCCTTGCCCCCAAACCAAGAGTTCTTGTCGAACAAGGTCACTTGATGGCCACGAGCAGCCAGCGTGCACGCAGCGGCCAACCCGGCTAGACCACCCCCGATAACTCCCACCGTCAGGCTCGATTTGGAGCGCTCAATCATTATTCATTCTTCTGGTTCGAATTACTGCGAAACGATGCAAAAAGCTTTTTTAAGCCTTGCATCCTTTTTGACCAGCTTGCGCTGTGTTGGAATTGTAGCAAACTGTCGAGCAATTGCTCATCCCTGGGCTGCGGCAAATCGCTATGGGGTAGCCATTTGCCCCTTCTGGATGATATTACCCGTGGAATCGTCATTTCCAATAAACCCTCTTCTCCCCGGGTTACGCCAAATCCACTCTCTCCCCTACCGCCAAACGGGAGCCTCGGATCGGCCGTCGGTACGATCAGATCGTTGAGGAGCACCGAACCGGCACGGATTCGAGTCGCCAACTGAGCTGCTTGCTGGTGCTTACCGAAAATACTCACGCACAGGCCGTACCTGCATCGATCGTTGTACTCGATGGCCTGCTCGATATCCCGAACCGCAACGATCGTCATCAAAGGGGCAAATACATCAAGTCCATAGAGGTCCATCTGCGGTGTGACATTCTCAAGCACCACTGGTCCGCTTGGTATCCAACGGGTCTGAGGCTGAGGATAATCAAGAGTTTTTCCGAGCTCTGGGTTGCACTGCCAATCCACGAGCATTCGTGCCCCCTGCGATAAAGCCGTCTGCACCAAAGGCTTGAGTTGCTCGTAACTTGCAGAGGTGATCCAAGTACTCCAAGGCTCTCCTTGCGGTTGGCTCAGCTCCTCCTTGAGCATCCTGGTAAACGAGCCGAGCATCGACTCGGGCACTAAGATCCTCCGAGGTGCAATGCATGTTGCACCACCGTTGATCCTAAGGCCAAATCGAAGGAGCTTGGTCACACGCTCAAGATCCGCACTCGGTAGGACGATCACTCCATCGGATCCACTGAGTTCAAGGGTCGAAGAACATAGGTTGGCAATCGACTGTTGGAGAACCAGCCGGCCACTTCGCGAACTGCCGGTCATGACCACGTGATCGACCCCAAGCTTCATGGCCGACTCGCCATCCTGTACCGAACTGCCGATGACCCCAACGAGATCCTCCGGGATACCACACTCCAAACACATCTGAGCAAGTTTTGAAGTGACCTCTTCGCATCCTGGAGCAGGCTTGATGATTACACCGTTTCCAGCGACCAGTGCATGAAGCAACTGAGCGCCTGTCAGAAAGATCGGATAGTTCCAGGTGCCGAGGATCAGGACCACTCCCCGAGGGACGCGCTGGATTTGAGAATCGAGTGAGCCTAGCCACATCGGCGTAGAAAACCGAGATGTCTTTCTTGGTCTTAGAATGCGACTCGCGCAGGTACCAAGCCAATGGGCGGTCTGAGCAAGCGGAATCAGCTCGGCGCTGATCGTCTCGAGATAACCGCTACGAGATGGATAATGGATCTCATCCGAGAGCGCTTTGCGGTGCTCGACTACCGCGTTTGCAAAGCGAGAGATTCTTTCGGCACGATCCTTCAGAGAGGTTTGTTGCCAGAGAAACTGCGCACGTCTGACCCGATGTATCGCTTCGAGAATCCCTTCAGTGTGGTTCATGCCGCTTCGGTCTTTTTTCAAGCACCGCTAGTTCTTGTCCTGCGATATTTTCATCAATCGCTCGTCGGTTCGCAAAAACATGGAATCCTTGTAAAATGCGGGAGTCGCAAATGTCCGGCCCGTTATTTGGTTCTTACCTGCAATCTCGAACTCTTTGCTTGGTTTGACCCAAGTCGCCAAACCGTCTTCGCTCAAAAAAAGAATGTGGTCGTTGACAAATACCGGCGATGCCGAATAGTTTCCACCGAGCCGCTCCATCCAATGTCTTTGACCCGTGCGTGCATCGACGCACGAAGCTACCCCGTTATCGGAAACAAAATAGAGTTCGGAACCCACTAGCAAAGGTGTTGGAGTGCTCGGTGCTCCTCGCGGCGAACGCCAAACAATACTCTTCTCGGTCATGTCCCCCTTACCACCGAGACGTACTGCCAAGAGCTCGGGGTTATCGTAATCGTGATTGTAGATGACCATGTCATCGATCAAGATAGGTTCAGGTACGACTGACCAACCCGGAGCCATCACCTTCCAAATCTCCTTGCCATCTTCAAGGTCGTATGCGGCCAAATGATCGGGCCCAGGTGCCAAAACCTGTGCCCTGCCGTCTACTTTGGCAATTGCCACGGTTCCGAAGGAGTGGGAGATTTTCGCCGCAACGCTTCGAGGTGTCTTCCAAACCACTTTGCCAGTCGTTGCATCGAGCGCACAGACAAAAGGATTGGTGCTGCCATCACAGATGATCGCAAGCTTGTTGTCGTAAAGAACCGGAGAGCCCCCAGAGCCATGCATCGGCGGATAGATCAGTTCCTCACAAAGCCACAGGATCTTGCCGTCCTGCGGGCTGAGTTTGGCTGTGCCTAACGTTCCAAAATGAACGTAGAGTGCATCGTCTCGCACAATCGGCGTAGGGCTCGCATGGCTGTTTTTTGCATGGATCGAAGGTGTCTTATCTACGGATTTGACTTCCGTGTCCCAAAGGGTCTTGCCACTGTTGGCATCCAAAGCCATCGCTCGCAATGAAAGACCCTCTCCCTTTGGCACTGCGGTGGTCATGTAGATCACCCCTCGATGGATCGAGGGAGACGACCAGCCTAAACCTGCAATAGGTACCTGCCACTGAATGTTTTGGGAATCAGACCACTGCATCGGGGGACGATGGCCCGAGGCATGCGCACTGGCAGGTCCACGAAACTGCGACCAGTTCTCAGCCGAATCGTCCGCACGGCCAATACCGATTAATGCCAACCAAGCGATCGGCAATCCCATGAGTAATCGCAACATCAAAGCCCCTCGTACCGTTCTGACTTGCCCTAATATCGACCTAGAGTTCTGGCCGTTAAGTTATTTGCAAGCCACTAGCGTGTCAACGATACAGGCTCAAGAGGTCAGCAAGTTACCCGGGCTCTATGAGGCTTTTTTGTCGAACAATCCCGCAGGGAGCCATTCTTTGGGCATCGATTTAATGTGCAAATCACGAGTCGGAAACGACATCTCGATCCCTTCCTGAGCAAACCTCTGATGAATGCTTGTCAGCAAATCGTGCCGTGTCGGCAGACGCAGATCGAGGCTAGATAGGAACAAGCGAACCTTCAGTTGCAAAGTGCTATCGGCAATGATCTCGAAGAATGCCGTCGGCTCCGGATCCTTCAAAACGTTCGGATGAGCCAAGCAGAGTTCTCGTAGAATCTGACAGGCTCGCGTTGTATCGGTTCCATAAGCCACCCCCACATCGAGGATCATTCGATTGGTCGAATCGCTAAGGGTCCAGTTGAGGAGTCTTCCGGTCACCAAGTCTTTGTTCGGAATGACCAATTCCTGCTGATCGAAATTCATGACGGTCGTTGCACGCATGCGAATCTTCGAGACCGTACCTGTCGTATCCCCCACCGTGATGACGTCTCCAACGCGGATGGGTTGCTCAAACAATAGGATCAAACCTGAAATGAAGTTGGCAAAGATTTCCTGAAGTCCAAATCCAAGACCCACACCCAGTGCTGCCACGAGCCACTGGATACTGGCCCAACGAACCCCTAGGCTGTTGAATGTCATGGCGATTCCAAGCACGAAAATGGTGTACCGAGAAATCGAAGTGATCGCGTATCGAACAGCATTCTCGATCGGCAGATGCTGCAGCAGCGCAATTTCGAGCAAGCCTGGCAGGTTTTTTGCTGCCACGATCGTCATGATCGCCGCAGGTATCGCTAGCAAAAGGTTCGCAAGAGTTACAGGAAGCTTCTCATCGGCTGTAGCGCCTGCAACGGTCCATAGCTTGACCGAATCCAAAGCACCTACGGCAGGCAAAACCGACGACCAAATGAATGCAATCGCAGCAAACGCTGCAAAGACCAAGGTGCTCGAAACCAACCGCATCGTCTGTGCATTGATCTGAGACAAATCGGTTAAATTGGTTGGAACACTTGCCATCGTCGCTTGGGCAACTTGTGGATTCTCCGAGTCTCGGCGGCGGGCCTCCTCAAGTCGCTGGCGGGCTTGCTGAAGAATCAGCGTTCGCTTCCTGAGCAGCAACCAACGGCAAATAATGCAATAGAGCAAGAGCAAGCCCACGAGCGTCATAATGCTAGTGTGCAGGTGCATCGCCAGGCGAGTCGCCGTGTAATGGTAACCCATAAGACTCATGCCCAGCAGGACGATCGGTGCCGCACAAAGTCCCGTATACCAAACGAACCTCAACCGATCGATCCAACCTCCCGAGTTGGCTTGCAGATACTCTCTGAGTACTCCATGCCTAGGATGCAACGCATTGATCAAAAAGATGGAACACATAAATAAGAGAGCTCCAAAGAGCACGCGACCCAACGCGTCCTCGGCTCGCAATTCTGTGTGATTTACCACCAACGCATACAACCCAACGCATGGAATCGCCAAATCGATCAACCATCGTAGCTGGCCGCGCAACACCCCTGTCGAGTGCTTGGACCATTGAAAGTGATTCTCGGCTAAACCGCCGGTCCGAGCGATTTGTCTGAGAACCTCCAGCGGAAAAAAGTACCGTGCACTGACCAACAAACCCCAACCCAAAGCGGAAACAAATGGCTGGTCATCGGCGATCGATAACAACCGCCATCCGAGCAATACATGGACAATCGCAAGTGGGGCTGCTAGCAACAAACAAAATAGAATCGTTTGAAAAGTTGGAAGAAACGATGTGGTTGTCGATTTGACTGCCAAGCTACCCGCCTTGGCTACCTGCTGTCGCATCCTTTTGGTATATGCAGCAATCAGTAAAACCGACAAAATCGCGGCGATGTACCCCCACGTGTGTTCCTTAAAATCCCTGAGAATCCCGATCGGAATCTCTCTCCATTTGGACAGGTCGAACAATCGCTTCGTCTGATCTACGACCGATCTCCAGTCGGTTAACCCAAACGGATCGGTCGATCGGATCCAGAGGATATGCTCGTCGATGAACTTTCGATATTTCGTCACATGCTCGATCAACGACTGATAGACCACTGCAAGATTGAACAAGGTTTCTGCAGCATTGTTCGCATCGATCTTGAACTCATCGACAATGCGCTGCTCGGTCGCCGCAAGCAGAGTCTTTTTCTTGTCCGCCGATAAACCATCCTTCGACAGTAAATCGTATTCCGATACAAGCGAATCGTATTCTGCTGCCGTCGCCTTGAGTTCCTGACTGTCCTCCATGGATGTCTTCAAATCATCCAAGGCCAAGATCCGCGATTGAACAAGGATGATTTTCGACTGACAGTCCTCAAGCTCTCGATTCAACTGCTCGATCTTGGGTAAATCTTCTCTCTGTTTTTTCAAAACATTTGCAACCAAACTCTTCATCCGAGAGACATTCAAACTCGAAGGATTCGTTTCGGAGCTGCTCGTCGCATTCCCAAGTCGATCCACCATCGTTCGATATCGCTCCGTCAGGAAACGAAGACGATTACGGGCCTCTTCAAGCCTCGAACGATTCAAGGCTTGCTCACTGACAAGCTGCCTCCAAGAGACGATTTGAGTCTGAAGATCGTTGAATTCCTTCGGATCTTTACTCCGATCGGCAATCTTCAGATCCTTGCGCAATCGTTCCAGTAAATCCGAATACTTACCAATCTGCGTCTCGCGACGCTTGCCAAGCTCCTCGGATATCTCCTTAAGCTGGCCTTGGTAAAATTTTTCTTCCGCCAGATACAACTCCTTGCGAAGCGGTAGAAGCTCGTTTTCCGCCTCGTAGGTCCGTTGTTCGAGCTCTACTCGCCTAAGGTGCGCGCTGATTGTCGCTAACTTCGCTCGAATCAGCAGTTGATTGGCCTCTCGTACCTTCGGATCCGTTCCCTCTGGAACAGGAGCGGCAAGCTCCTCGTTGAGCTTGGTAATCGCTTGCTTGTCATCATTGATGAATCGAGGTAGCTCTTTTTTTCGGGCCTCGCGAGCTGTGATCTTCGTTTCTGTATCGGTTCGATTCTTTGCCGCCGCTTGAAGCATCGCATTGGCATCGAGTTGAAATGCCTGCAGACGATCGAGATTCGACCAAGTCAACGAGCCATCGAAATAAACCGATTTGAAATCCGGTTTCTCCTTTCGCCGCTTGGCCTCGGTCGTCGATCCCGGAGCAGCCTCCAAGGCGGATTGATAATCCTTAATCGCCTTGTCTTCCTCAATTCTCTTCTTGGTCTCGGCCAGCACCGCCTCATAAGTCGTCGTCAACGTCTGCTTGAGATTCGCATCCAGGTCGCTGGCCGATTGAAGTTGCTGCAACTGAGCTGCTACCGCTTCGACCGAGATCGCCGAAGAATCCGGATTCGTTGGATTTGCTGATGGAGAGTCCCCAGCCGCTGCAGGCTTGGCCTGTGGATCCTTAACCGTTGGCTCCTGATTCGAGGAGGCCGTCTGCCTCGAGGCCATCAATGCCCGGATGGTGTTACGGCCAGACTCCTGTGCAACGGCCAACTGCGCGCAAAACCCAACCAATAATATTGCGATCATGGCAGCAGTTCCCCGCCCCTGATCGCTCCATCGCTGTTTCAATCTCCATCGGAATGTTCTTTGGCTCATAGATCCTGCGACTCTAGTCGATCCAGCATGCCCGCAACAAGACACGAAATCCATCTTTCCCGTCCGCCGCAGGCGGACGCATTGTCGGTGATTTCTCCGAAATCACCGCTTGGAATCAGGGCAAACGTAACTTCATGAGTGGTTGCTGCGAGGCCGCCTAGCGGCGGTCGCATTTTTGACGTCATTGACGGTGTTGACAAGGTTGACTGCATTGACCGCGGACCTTATTGACCACGTTGACAACATTGACGGCGGCGTTTGACATCATTGACACCCAATCTCAACGAGGTCAACCTCGTCAACACGGTCCGCAAGTCAATACCGTCAATGCTGTCATTAAGGTCAATGTTGTCCAAAACCGATGCGTCCGCCGTCGGCGGACGTAAACAGCCCCGAGTGCTATGGTAACCGCGCAATAGATCTTGCTAGACTCCCCCCGCCAGGGCCCTTCTGCCAAGGGGGGCTCTCCCGATGTTCGAAGGAGATTATGGATGTACAAGTTCCTGTTATGCCTGCGTTATCTCAAGACGCGATGGATCGCTCTGGCTTCGATCGTCTCGGTGACGCTCGGCGTTGCGACGCTGATCGTCGTCAACAGCGTCATGGATGGATTTACAACCACGATGCAAGAGCGCATGCACGGGATTCTAAGCGACATCGTTTTGGAAACGCGGTCTCAAACCGGGATTACCCAACCGAAATGGTACGAGGAACGCATCCGAGCTAGGCTCGGAGATCAAGTCTCCGGCGTTACGACCATCGTTGCTCTGCCAGCGATGATGACCTTTCAACGCAATGGCAACAGCCATACCCAGCAGGTCAATTTGATCGGGATTGATCAAAAGACCTTCGCGAGCGTGAGCGATTTTAGCAAGTACCTGCTTCACCCTGAAAACCGAGAGCAATTGGATTTCTTGCTCAAAAGTTCGGGCTACGCACCGGATCGAGATCGAATGCAACCCTCGGGTTGGGAGTACCGTGCCCCGATGGCTCGCTATCAGAAGGTCGTCGAGCAACGGCAGCGTAATGCCAAGGAGCTCGAGCAGCAACGCTTCGATCAGTTGCAGCAGAAAATTCAAGAAGAGAAAGCCAACGACGATCCGGTCGCTTCCTTGATGGCAGGCCCAGGAATTCAAATCGCAAACAACGCACAGCAAATCAGCCAATTCGATCCCGAAAAGGAACA
This sequence comes from Planctomycetaceae bacterium, assembly GCA_021298315.1. Lineage (GTDB taxonomy): Bacteria > Planctomycetota > Planctomycetia > Pirellulales > Pirellulaceae > JBKCUI01. Next base: position 673 of record JAJTFC010000119.1, on the reverse strand, counting down.
ACGCACAGGAATCGTTTTAGGTATCAATCTCGGAAGCATTCGAGGTCGTGAACCGGACGGAACCGTAGAAGACTTCTTCTTTCTGCGTCCAGGGGACGATGTCCAAGTTACATTTCCGAATGCAGGAACTCCTCCACGAGGAATCGATGAGTCGTTTACGATCGTCGATTTTTATGAGAGCAAAATGAGCGAGTACGACTCGACCTTTGCCTTCGTCCCACTGGAAAAGCTTCAGCACTCCCGAGGCATGATCGATCCTCAGACCGGAATCGGTTCGGTGACCTCGATCCAAATCAAGCTCAAGCCAGGCTTTGATCTCAACGCCGCCAGAGATGCACTTCGCGATGAGTTCCCTCCGACGCACGATTTCGTCGAGGTTCGAACATGGAGGGAAACCCAAGGCCCATTGCTAGCGGCGGTTCAATTGGAAACGACCATCCTTAACATTCTGCTTTTTATGATCATCGCCGTTGCGGGTTTCGGAATCCTGGCGACCTTCTTTATGATCGTTGTCGAGAAGACACGCGACATCGGGGTATTGAAGTCCCTTGGTGCTACCGGGACAGGCATCGCAACGATTTTTCTCGGTTACGGTGTTCTTCTAGGGACCGTCGGAGCCGGGGTCGGTGTGGTTTGTGGTCTGATCTTTGTTTGGAAGATCAATGATATTGCA
>JAJTFC010000118.1 GCA_021298315.1 Planctomycetaceae bacterium | reverse complement strand
TGGTCTCGATGGCAAGCCAGGTGTAGCGGGTCCAGCAGGTAAGGACGGTAAGAATGGTCTCGATGGCAAGCCAGGTGTAGCGGGCCCAGCGGGTAAAGACGGAAAGAACGGTCTCGATGGCAAGCCAGGTGTAGCGGGTCCAGCAGGCAAGGACGGAAAGAACGGCCTCGATGGCAAGCCAGGTGTAGCGGGTCCAGCAGGTAAGGACGGTAAGAACGGTCTCGATGGCAAGCCAGGTGTAGCGGGCCCAGCAGGTAAGGATGGCAAGCCAGGTCCAGCAGGTAAAGATGGTAAGCCAGGTCTTGCAGGCCCAGCAGGCCCTGCGGGTAAGGATGGCAAGCTAGGTCTTGCAGGTCCAGCTGGCCCAGCGGGCAAAGATGGTAAGGCAGGCCCAGCAGGCAAAGACGGCAAGCCAGGTCTAGCAGGTCCAGCGGGCCCAGCAGGCAAAGACGGTAAGCCAGGTCTAGCAGGCCCTGCAGGTAAGGATGGTAAGCCAGGTCTAGCAGGCCCAGCAGGTAAAGACGGCAAGCCAGGTCCAGCAGGCCCAGCAGGTAAAGACGGCAAGCCAGGTCTTGCAGGTCCAGCGGGCCCAGCAGGTAAAGACGGTAAGCCAGGCCCAGCGGGCCCAGCAGGTAAAGACGGTAAGCCAGGTCAAGCAGGCCCAGCGGGCAAAGATGGTAAGGCAGGTCCAGCGGGGCCAGCAGGGAAAGACGGCAAGCAAGGCCCAGCGGGCAAGGATGGCAAGAACGGTGCCGATGGCAAAGCAGGTCCAGCAGGTCCTCAAGGCCCCAAGGGGGATCGAGGACCGGCGGGATCCGATCTCCGAACGGGTGCCCGAGATATCACCGCGTTGCTTGATTTGCCTGAAGGTGCGAGAATCGATCATGCTGTGTTGCGGCGAGTCGGTGACACGGTTGAATTGTCTCTTGACGGTCTTCGAAGCAAGAAGCGAATCGATGCCGTGTTAGGCAAAGTGCCTGCTGGTTTTCGTCCTTCGAGGCATCAAAGCTTGTGCACCTCCGATGACAATTTCGAGCACGTGAGGGTAAGCGTCGGTGCTGATTCAAAAGCATCGATCAGTGCCTCGCAAGCCAAGAATGCCAGCGGCTTGGTTTCCGCTTCGACGGCGATGGTATGGCTTACCGACGACGAATGGCCATCGAAGTTGCCAGGTAAGGAATGGCGAAACAAGCGAGCTTAAGGCGAATTGGAAGCCTGATTAACCGCTTTTCTTGACGGTCAGGTCGCCGATTCCTCTGAAACGACTTGTCGAGCGAATTGCTATCATAGCGATCGGTATTGACGCCGATCGCTGAAACTGCGATTCCTCAGACATGGTTTTTTCTCGTACTCAAAGGATGGATCGGCGTAGACGGATCGTACGCGAGTCGGCAGCAAACGATGCTGCAGTGGCTGCCGACTACTCACGTCTTCAAAAGAAAAGTCGCAGGAGTCTTTCCAGCGATCACGAAGCCTTTCTATCTGGGGTTGATACACCCAATTACAGCCAGGACGTTCGAAAACCGTGTCAGCAGCGGATCGTACAATGGATCCCAGTTCGCACGAGTTCGCTTTCGACTTTCATCGCCGCATCGTGGGTAATCTGGTCACTGTTGCTAGCGGCCCATTATCTGCTGCACACCAATGCCAACTCGCTAGGTCGCTCTCCGATCCCGGTGTTTCAACTGTTGGATTTGCGTAGCCCCCACAGTATCGCTAATTGGATGACTTGCCAACTTTGGCTCCTAACGGCATTTGCGTCATGGATGGTCTACAGCATTCGCCAGCACCGACTCGACGATTTCTCTGCCACCTATCGGGTCTGGTTTGTGATGATCGGATTATCGATCTTCTCTTGCTTTGATACAGCCACCTCGGCGACTTATCTCCTAGGTCAGTCGATTGACTCATGGACGCGTCGTGAAATCGGTTACGGTGGATGGCCTCTGCTCTTGGCTGCCTATGCGTCGATCGTCGCCTTGGTAGGTCTACGGTTATCCAGCGAGATGCGATTGTCTCGCGCTGCCCTTGGGTTGTGGTTTGGTGGTCTTTTTGCCTGGGGCTGCGCAGCGCTACTAGGCACCGGGTTGCTCAAACTCCAATGGGCCCCCGGGACGATCGATCTAGTCGTTGGTGGTTGCTGGCTCGGGGGAGTCTTGGCTGTATTTCAAGCCGTCGGTTTGGTGCTCAGACGTTGCTACATCCAAGCCCAGCGTCGGTTCCTTGAACGGTCCGTTCTCTCGAAGCCAAAAATCGCTTGGGAAGATCAAGACTCGGACTCACAATCCGACGAACAGGCCGAAGCTGAAAATCAGGAACAGTCAACTAAAAAGCATAAGTCTTGGTTGCCCTGGAAACGAAAAACGGATGAGGAAGAACCTGGCGAATATTCGCAAAAGCAGGACAACGGGAAAGACAACGGGCAGGACAAGAAGAAGGAGCAAGAAAACAAGCCAAAACGGCCCATGCGACTCTTTGGTTTGTTCCCGCATCGATCCGAACGCAACGAGCAACTCAGTGGCATCGAACCGCTGAGAGTCGAGGATCAAGTTCCCGTAGATCAAGGTCTAACGAAGAAGTCCCGATGGTTCTCTCGAAACACCCCAACCCAGGAAACCACCAGCACTGCTAAAGATTCGACACAAGCCAAAAAGGTCGAGACGGTCAAGACCGAGAGTCCTGCTACTGAGAAAACCAAACGGTCTTGGTTTGGCTTGAGCGCAGACAAAAAGAAATCTGAAATTGCTGCAGCCACGAAGGAGAGCAAACCTACAGATACCAACGCCCAAGAACTTACCACGAAAAAGAGTTGGTTCTCACTTGGAAAAACCAAATCCGATCCTAACAGCGATCAAGATCCAAAGCCACAAACCAAACCCGAAAAAACACGCGTCGCAGAGTCACCTAAAGCAAAAGAGCCAGAAACCGTCGAGTCCTTCGAAATCCTCGAAGAGGAAACGCCCAAATCTGGAAAACTCAAAAAGAAACTCTTGGGTTGGTTCGAGGGTTTAAAGCTCAAGCCGCCTGCGGACAAACCAGCCGAGGGTTCCGCCAATTCGAAGGCGTCACCGACATCCTCATCGAGCACCACGAATGCGACCTCGAATGCTTCGTCTGCCAATCAGACAAGCGGCAATTCGAATGTTGGAAATTCCAGTAAGAACCAAGCATCGAGAAATGAGTACGATGAGGACGAGTCCGATGAAGACTACAGCGATCACCGAAACTTGAGCAAAGCCGAGCGCAAGCGTCTGAGGCGTCAGCAAAATGACAGAGGCGCGGCTTAGATGCCCCGCCCAGGGCTAGAACCAAATTCTCCTAGAACCTCTCTTTTTTAAGCTTTCCTACAGTTGGTCATTGCTCTATAGTTCTGTCGTGCGAGTTGGAAAAACTCGCACGTATGCCTCCGATCGTTTTTCCGGCTGAGGGACCATAATTATGCGTTGGCCCGAATCGTACCGGCGAGTGCAGTAGCACGCTTGATTCGCGCCAGTCTCGCAGCGGCTCCGTGTCGTGCCGCAAACGGTCGGAGGATTTTCTTTTTCTGGGCTGAACCTCTTGCACCCAGGCGGTCTCTGATTTCTGTATCTTAGGCTTATTCCAAAAAGCCCGTGCGGATATCCACCTTTGCCCGATCCAATCCTGGAGTTGACGATCGTGTTATTGACCCTTGAAACCGAAGGACCCGATGCATCAAAAATCAGCTACCTGTTGCACAAGCATCCCGACAAAGTTCAGTCCTTCGAGATGAGCTTTGGCAAGGTGCATGTGTATTATCCGAAGTACCATGAGAACCGTGCGGTCGCTTGCATGTTGCTCGATGTCGATCCGGTTGGAATGGTTCGTGGAGCCTATCGCGAATCCGATTTTATGCTCGGACAGTATGTTAACGATCGTCCTTTTGTCGCCTCCTCCTTCATGAGTGTGGCGATAGCCCAAGTCTACTCATCGGCATTGGGAGGTAAATGCAAGGACGAACCCAGCTTGGCTCAAACACCCTTTCCCTGGACAGCCCGTATCGATTCGCTTGCAACTCGCGGCGATTCGCAGTGGGTTGAAAAGGTGTTTTCACCTTTGGGCTATCAAGTCTCGACGCATACAGCGTTGCTTGACCCTGAGTTTCCGCAATGGGGCCAGAGTCCTTATGTCCAAACCGTTTTATCCAAGACCTGCCTGCTTTCGGAGTTACTGACTCACCTCTATGTCCTCATCCCGGCCTTTGACAACAACAAGCACTATTTCGTGGGACAAGAGGAACTCGACAAACTGCTCGAAAAAGGGGAGGGGTGGCTGGCATCCCATCCGCACAAGGAGTGGATCGCTAGACGCTACCTACGCGGTCGAGCGAACCTTGTGCGTACTGCCCTAAGCCGGTTGATCGACGAGGAAAATCAGAGCGATCCAGAAGAGTCTTTACAGGCCGATGAGTCAACCCCGGGGCAACCACTAACCCCGGAATCTCTCTCCAGTGAAGTACCGCTTAGACTCCATGCTCAGAGACACACGAGCGTCGTTGATGAGCTCATTGCATGCGGTGCAAGATCTGTTTTAGATTTGGGGTGCGGCGAAGGCAAACTCGTTCGAGAACTCCTTGGGGTTCCTCAGTTCCAGCGGATTCTCGGGATGGACGTGTCTTACAAGTCTCTCGAGATCGCCCGAAAACGGTTGCGGTACGATACTTGGGACGAAAAGCAAAAAGATCGCGTTGAGCTTATCCACGGCTCGCTGATCTACAAAGACAAGCGACTCCATGGGTTCGATGCTGCTGCGGTCATCGAGGTCATCGAGCATTTAGAACCCACGAGGCTCGATTCGCTCGCCAAAGTCCTCTTCATGCAGGCCAGACCTAAGTATGTGATCCTGACGACCCCAAACAAGGAATACAACAGCGTTTGGGAAAGCTTGCCCGCTGGGCAACTCAGGCATCAAGACCATCGCTTCGAATGGACTCGCGACGAATTCCAATCATGGGGGAATCGCATCGCGGCCCTCTACGGCTATCGAGTCCAATACAAGGGAATCGGCCAAGAGGATCCAGTGCGCGGCGCTCCAACCCAAATGGGAGTTTTTCATCGTGACTGATTCTCAAGACACGCAACATCAACCCAGCAGGTTGTTCGGCATCGGTAGCCAAGTTGTGGTGCTTCGGAATGTCCGAGGGGGTGGCTCGCGCGATCTATACCCCAAGGGGGTTGTCGGTATCGTTGTTCGGATTCCTAACTTCGATCAGCCTACCTATGGCATCCGATTCATGGATGGATCGGAAGAAGCATTCCCAGGTTCCGAGCTAGCCTCGCTGATTAGGATTCGAAAGAATGCGTGTTGAAATCCCCGAGCTAGCACTCGTTTTACTCATCGGTCCTAGTGGTTGCGGAAAGACTACGTTTGCTAAACGGCACTTTTTAGACTACGAAGTCATCTCCTCGGATCAGTGCCGAGGCTGGGTCTCCAACGACGACACCGACCAGAGCGCAAGCAACGATGCCTTCAAACTCCTGTACTACCTTGCCGATGTGCGTCTAAGGCGGGGGTTGCTCACGGTGATCGATGCGACGAACGTTTCGGTCGAGGATCGAAGTGGACTGATCGCACTTGCTCGTAGACATCACTGCTTTGCGGTTGGGATCATTTTTAATCTTCCAGAGGCTCTGTGCGTTGAGAGGAACTCGCAAAGAACGGATCGAACTTTCGGCCCCCATGTGATCTATCGACAAAAGCAGTTGCTTCGAAAAGGGCTAGGCCGCATTCGTTTCGAGGGCTTTCGTTCCTGCATAGAATTCAAGGATCAAGAGCAAGTCGAGCGAGCTGAGATTGTAAGGACTCCCTTGTGGAACAATCGAAAGTCCGAGAAAGGCCCCTTTGACATCATCGGTGATCTGCATGGTTGCTGCGATGAACTCGAAGAGCTCCTCGAACAACTTGGATATTCTTGGGTGGACTGTCCAAAGCCCGAGGGATCCGAGTTGTATATGGAGCGAGTCCCCAAGCATCCTCAGGGCCGTCGAGTGATTTTCGTAGGAGACTACATCGATCGGGGGCCTCGCAGTGTCGATACGCTTCGAATGGTGGCCACAATGTCCTATCATGGCAGTGCGTTCTGCTTGCCTGGAAACCATGATGTGAAACTCTTACGGTTGTTAAACGGCAGTCAAGTTCAGATCAAGCATGGACTGGCCGAAACGCTCGCCGATTTCGATCGCTTGCCCGCAGTTGCCAGGGCCAAATTCGAATCGGAGCTCAAACCCTTTATCGAGGGATTGGTTTCGCACCTGATTTTCGACGAAGGCAAACTGGTGGTCGCTCACGCAGGGCTCAAGCTAGAGTATCACGGTAGGACTAGTGGCAGGGTACGTGAGTTTTGTCTCTATGGGGATACAACCGGCGAGGTCGATGAATTTGGATTGCCTGTGAGGCTCGATTGGGCCAGCGGTTACCGTGGAGAAGCTCGTGTCGTGTACGGTCATACTCCAGTGGCAAGACCCGAGTGGCTCAATCGCACAGCCAATATCGATACGGGCTGCGTGTTTGGTGGCCAGCTCACAGCACTTCGGTACCCAGAGAACGAGTTTGTGTCGGTTCCTGCCCGAAGAGTTTATTGCGAACCCACGAAACCTTTTGTGCAACAGACTAGCCCTTTGTCGGCACAGCAAGAGTTCGACAATCTTTTGGACATCGACGATGTTTTAGGGAAGCGGATTATTTCAACAGAGTTGATTTCCAACGTCACGATTCGAGAGGAAAACGGGATAGCCGCCATCGAGACCCTCAGTCGATTTGCCGTAGATCCACGATGGCTGATCTATCTGCCTCCAACAATGTCACCCTGCGAAACTTCGCAGGAAAATGGATTGCTCGAATACCCCTCGGAAGCTTTCGAGTATTTCCGCGCGCAGGGAGTCCGCCAAGTCGTCTGCCAGGAGAAGCACATGGGATCCCGGGCCGTGGTCGTCTTGTGCAAAGATCACAAAGCGGCCACTCAGAGGTTCGGGATCGATTATGGCCAGACTGGGGTGATCTACACCCGAACCGGTAGAAGTTTTCTTGCCGACGAGCAAACCGAACAGGCTCTGCTGGATCGTTTGCGAGGTGCATGCGAGCGAAGTGGCTTCTGGGAAAAGTTCGGAACCGATTGGGTTTGTTTGGATTGCGAGTTGATGCCTTGGTCGGCCAAAGCCTTGGAATTGCTCAAGACTCAGTATGCGGCTGTTGGAGCAGCCGGACGGATGAATCTAGTGCCGGTGGTCGATTCGCTCGTCGAAGCCAAGAAGCGGTTGGAGGATCCCCGGCAGCGCCAACTTCTGGAAGAATTAGAGAGCCGATTCGCAAATCAACGGGCTTCGGTGGATCGCTTCGTGGACGCTTACCGAAGATACTGCTGGCAAGTCGAATCCTTAGATGATTGGAGTCTTGCACCGTTCCATTTGCTGGCAACCGAAGGTAAGGTTCATACGGACAAGGATCATGTGTGGCATATGGAGGAACTTCGCGCTTTGTGCTCGGCTGACTCTGAGATATTGCTGGCGACCGACTATCTTCAGGTCGATGTTACAGACGAAACGAGTATCCAGCGAGGCATCGATTGGTGGCAGACCAAGACCCATGCAGGGGCAGAGGGAATGGTCGTCAAGCCGATTCAGTGGGTCGTCAGTGGCAAGACCGGTCTTGTTCAACCGGCGGTCAAGTGCCGCGGCAAGGAGTATTTAAGGATCATCTATGGTCCAGATTACGACACCCAAGAGAACTTAGACCGGCTTAGGAAACGCGGCTTGGGTCGCAAGCGATCGTTGGCCCTTCGGGAATTCGCACTAGGTTTGGAAGGATTGAAAAGGTTTGTTAAGCGTGAGCCATTGCGCAAGGTGCACGAGTGTGTATTTGGCGTGTTGGCTCTCGAGAGCGAGCCGGTCGATCCCCGGCTCTAGTTCATCAGAACCGCGCGTCGGGCAGTGACCGAGCGCAGCAGAGCATTATCGATCATCGCGATGGGATATCGAATCTTTTCGAGCGCTTATGGGCACGCTGATGATTACTGATGCAGAGGAAAGCAACCGCTGATAAACGCTCATAAACGCTGATGCAGAAGTAGGTTCTTCAGGTGTTTTAGTGGCGTTAGCGATTTGTTATAGGGCCGGCTACTGCGTGCTCGTGATCGTGCTCGTGCTCGAAAGGGTTTTAGCGTCGGCAAATATTCGTTTGACTACGAACGACTAATCCATTCCGCAGAGCAATTCGAATCATCCGATTGCTGTCCAGTTCAAGTCGCGGCCCCACAGGCCCAAGGCGCTGTGGAGAGACCTAAGAGCGTCGAGGCCAGATGGCGTGTGTCTGCCGGACAACCTTGTCAAAAGGTCAATCTTGTCCAAACCACCGCCGCTAAGCTACGGGCTTTTTGAGAGCATTGACAGCGTTGACAGCGTTGACAGCGTTGACAGCGTTGACAGCATTGGCAGCATTGACAGCATTGACTGTATTTCGGCGCATGCCGAGGGGTTTTTGAAAGCGGTTGGGCGCAAGCCCTCCGGTGAAGGGTCAATTGTTCACCGGACGGCTTGCGCCGTTCCGCTTTGAAAGACGACTCGCCGGGCAACTTGCGCTGCTCGGCTATCAATTGCCGATTACTAGGAAATGCAACTTCATCAATGTCCCGATTTGACGGTACTGGGATCCACCCCCCAAACTTTAATCTTTCCCGAGATTTTTTCAAAAGCCTCCAGGTTGGACACTTAGTTTTTGAGAGTGCAACTGCTGCTTAAAATGCAGGCGGATTAAAAACACCCCTCTTTGGGAGGGTTGCGCGATTTTTGTGCATTGCTATCAAATCGACGTAAGTCTTTGACAGCATTAGCTTTGCGAAAATGGTATTGCCAGCATTGTCATGATAGGTGCGAGTCCGCCGGAAGGAGCCTTGAGATTCGCACACGCTGCGTCTTCGGGGCTTGGTCAAGGTGGACCAGCCCGATACCCGGCAACGGTCGGCAGGTATTCGGTCAACAGGATCCGACCCAGCACGCAAGCATCGCGAAGTGTCTGAGCCTCAGTTAGGCAAGGTGTTCGCCCCATTAAGGAAGGTGATTTCTCATGAATCAAGATTTCAATAACGGATTCTCCAGCCCCGCAACCCTTATCGAGGAATCGAAGGACAAGTGCTCTGTCGCTGCGGGGGAGAAGCTGGCTGCCGACATGGTGGTCTTCAAGAGCGTGGCCGATGAGTTGCGGGCCAAGACTTGCCATTCTGCGAAATTTGAAGACCGTTGCCACTGGGTGCAACAAGTTGCCGCCGAGCTCTTCGGGGTGGCTCCGACTTGGACCGCTTTCTACCGCGAAACCTTGGGTGTCGACGGCGTTGCTCATCGGATCTTTTCCGAAGCGGAAGAATACCGTAGCTATGAGTGCTCCGAATGCCATTCCAAAGTCTTGGAAATGCTCACTGTCTTGCGATCCAAGGATGTCTCGGATTGCGATCCGACCGAAGTCCAAAAGATGATTACCATCAGGATCCCCAAAAGCCTTCACGACCGTATCTGCGCTGAGGCCAACGAACTGGATGTCAGTGTCAATAAGCTAGCGATCACCCGATTGCTCCAACGCGTCGACATGTCGATGCTTCCAAGTTCCGTGCAAAAACGCCGCGGCCGACGTCCCGGTGCTGCTTATCACAAGCAAGCCACGGAGCAGTCGGCAGCAACCCAAGGAGTTGATGCCGCCCCGGCGACTTGAGATTCCCGTCGGTCATTGCTTCTCCAAAGCGGATGCTCTAGGGTATAATCTGCACGTCGGGAGGCTGGGCAATCGCTCTGTTTGCGGGGGTTTGAAAAAACTCTCACGCGGGGAGGAAAGTCCGGGCTCCAACGAGCAAAATGGTCGATAACGTCGACCGGTCGCAAGGCCAGGGAAAGTGCAACAGAAAGGATACCGCCGGCCCCGCAAGGTGTCGGTAAGGGTGAAATGGTGGGGTAAGAGCCCACCAAGGGGCAGGTGACTGCATCCTTCGGCAAACCCCATTTGGAGCAAGATCCAACAGAGTGAGGCCCCAGCAATGGAAGCCGCATCCGGCTCGTGATGCCAACACTCGGGTAGATCGCTTGAGCCACCGAGCAATCGTTGGCCTAGATGAATGATTGCCTGTAGCGATTTTTCGCTACAACAGAACCCGGCTTATAAGCCTCCCGACTTTTTACGCATCCTTCCCCTTTCCGCCATCAAGTTCCAATCTCTGTGTTCGGCAAAGTCAACGAGTCGCTGGTCTACGCCGTCCTTCTAGAGCTTGCACTAGGCCTTGCGGCGATCATCCTGGGGCTATTTTTAGGAGTCAACCCGCGCGAACACATCGTTCCGTGGTGGGATTGGCAAGGGATAGCAAGAAGCCTGGCGATCGGCGCGCTCTTCGGATTGGCCTTGGCTCTGGCAATGCAAGTTTTTTCGATTCTGCCGATTCGCTCGATTCAGAAACTCGATCGAGTGGTGCAGTCCCAGCTTCGGACGGTTCTAGAGCCGATGAGCGTACCAGAGCTGTTGATCCTGTCGCTCAGCGCTGGGATTGGTGAAGAAATCTTCTTTCGTGGTTTGATCCAGGGTTGGTGGATGTCTCTGGTTGACCAACCCAATTTTTGGGAAGTGCTGCCTGGGATTTTGGTTTCGGCAATCTGCTTTGGTTTTGCCCATCCTCTGAGTAAAACGTATATCGTCCTTGCGACACTGGCTGGGGTTTTGTTTTCAGTCCTGTTTTGGGCCACCGGCGATTTGCTTGCGTGCGTCTTGGCGCACGCAAGCTATGATGCCATCATCTGCGTCTATTGGAAATGGTCCCAAAGGACTCGCGTTACAAACTGAGCCGACTGAATGTTCAACGAACTCTTACCCGATCCAGCCTGCTTATTTCGTTTCAAGTTCGATCTGCATCGAATGGCAAGCGTTGGCCAAGCAATGGACGTTCAGACTTGGGGGTTTGAAGACAAGCATCAGATACCTTTGATCGAATTCATCGATAGATACTGCGGGTCGATCAAGACCAAGATCGGGTGGATGCCCCAAGGGTTATTTTTTAAATTTGAGTTAGATTCGCTCAGGAAGTCGCTCGATCGGTTGCCTATCCATTTGTATATCACCTTGTCTGTCAACAGCCGCTACAATTCCAGCATTCTTCGAGAGAACGAGTTCTGCTCGTCCTTCGCTTTTGGTAGAAGCAAACCAGTTTTGTTTTCCAGATGGAACACAGATCAATACGACCTTGAGCCGTTGACAGCATTCACCAAGACGCACTCGGACCGAAAAGGCTCGAGCGTGCAAGCAGGCAGCAAGAGCGTGATGGGTTGGGTTCGAGCTTCACACAATAGCATGACGCTTTGGCATCAAATTGGAGCCGACATGATGCCTGGCTATCGCCCCGAGGAGTTTCCCGACATCGGGCTTGATTTCGAAATCATCATTATGGATGTCGAAAGAAACTTGCCAGCAGATTATTGGGCGATGGCCCATGGTATTGGCTCGGGAAACAGAAACAACCCGAGTCTGTGGACTCAGTGCCACTTGGTGTGATGCTGGTTTTTTAAACGGACCCAAAAGGGGATGGCAACTCTGAAAACAATATCCTTAACACTAAAAGAAAGTAGTTCCCGATCCGGCGCGCGGGTGGATGCTTCGGCACTCTCGCTGGACTTGCTTGCCGAATTGTCCGAAACGCAGATGGCCGATGTGGTGCTCTCTTCGGTCGATGGTCCTACTGGACTCGGGGAACTCTTTCAAATCGGTATTCAAACCCGGCTCGGTGATTTCGAATCGCAGAACCGACTTGTTCTGCGAGGGGATTTGCGACGATTCGACAACTTATGTCGTTTCACTCGCAGTGGAACAACGATCGTTCATGGAAGTGTAGGGGAGGATTTTGCACGAACGCAGTACGGTGGAAGGATCTTGGTCGATGGCTCGGTGGGCTCGAGGGCTTTGGCCGACAAACGAGGTGGTTTATGTGTGATCGGCGGTGACGCATCCGACGCCTTGGGCTGTCCCATGCCCGGTAAATTGCAGGGTATTCAAGGTGGTGACACGATCATTCTAGGGAGCCTGGGCCATCGCGCTTGCGAGCGCATGCGGCGTGGGATTGTTTGCGTTGCCGGCGATATCGGGGAGCATTTAGCCCATCAGTGGATAGCAGGAACCATTTTGGGTTTGCAGCAAATCGGTGCGAACTGGGCCTCTCAAATGCGGCGTGGTTCCTTGATCCTCCGTTCGTATCCTAGTGCTTGCTGTGGCGCTACACTTTCCAAGCAGCGACCGCTTGAACTGAGCTACTTACCGATCCTCTGGAAGTATCTTCGGGGTTTGCTCGCACAGGTTGCTGCGGACGATCTATTGTCGGAATTGTTCCGTGCGAAATGCACGGAACTGGCTGGGGCAATCCCGAATGGTTCCGACGTATACAGAAGCATCGGGGATCGTGAGTGCCAAGGCCAAGGGGAAGTCTTGGTAGTGAAGTCGTGATAATTCATGTGGTTTGAATCTATTAGGTCTTAGGAGCCCCAACATGGCATCAAAAAGAATCGGCATCTTCGGTGGTTCGTTTGACCCAATTCACCTCGGGCATCTGCTGATGGCAGAGCAATTTCGCAGCGAACTTTCGCTGGATACAGTGAAGTTCATTCCTGCGAAAATTTCCCCTTTTAAACTTCACTACACCCCAACGGCTGACAAGCATCGATTGGAGATGCTCAAGCTTGCTATCGGTGCCCATCCCAATTTTGAAATCGATCCGATCGAGATCCAGCGAGGTGGTGTCAGCTACACGATCGATACCGTCGAGCAGCTTCAAAGCAACCAGCCCGATGCAAGTTGGTTCCTTTTGATAGGTGCCGACTCGCTCAAAGATTTCAAAAAGTGGAAGTCGCCAGAAAAACTACTTCAATCTGTCCAACTCGTCGTCGCAAGGCGAGGGGGGTGTCCCGAGCCGGACTGGAAGGAACTCGATAGCTTGGCTTCTGAGGAAACTTTGCGAGCTATCCAGCAAATTCGGTTGGATATCCCTGTCATGGAGATCTCATCGACAGCCGTGCGGCAGCGCATCGAAACGAAACGAAGCATTCGCTATTTGGTTCCCGCTCCGGTCGAAGTCTACATCCAAGAGCATCAGCTCTATTTGCCCCCTGAAGCATCACCGAGCGAAACGTCAGCGGGCCGACCCACATAGCTCAGCACATTGCTGGCTGCCAACGACCCGCTTCGCA
>JAJTFC010000117.1 GCA_021298315.1 Planctomycetaceae bacterium | reverse complement strand
CTGCAATGGCGACGCCTCGATCGACGCGTTCCTGACGGCCTACGAACTGGCCCGTGCGGGGGACTACAGCAAGCCCTGGAATGTGACCACCATCCATACCCAGTTCCTACGGAAGGATCAGATTCCCAAGTTCGTTCAATACAAGATCCGCCCATCCTTCTACACTCTGCACACCTTCTACTTTGCCGACGCCCACATCGCCAACCGCGGTAAGGAGCAGGCCATGTATATCTCGCCGATGCGCGATGCAATTGACGCCGGACTTCGTCCGACCAACCACACCGACTTTGTCGTCGCCCCACTCGACCAGATGATGATGCTTTACTCCGCCGTGAACCGCATCTCCCGCGGCGGTGCGGAAATCGGTTTAGACCAGAGAGTCACTCCCTATGAAGGGCTCAAGTGCATGACGGAATGGGCGTCGGAGCAGTACGGCGAGCAAGCGGACAAAGGGACCCTCGAAGCCGGCAAGCGAGCTGACTTGGTCATCCTCGACAAGGATCCGCTCAAGGTTGATCCTAAGGCCATCAAAGACATCAAGGTTGTCGAGACGATCAAAGACGGTGTTACGATCTTTCCGGCCCCTGTCGGCGTTGACAAGCCTCTGAAGGCTTCATCGAAATATGCAGGTATGACAACCATGTGGCGCGCTCATGTTTGTGACATGGCAGAGGTGAATCAAGCTGCTGGCAAGGAATGGACACTCGTTTCGCTCAGCGGCCGTCCGGTCGTGATCGAAACGCCACCGACGATGAAGTTCGAACGCGGCAAGCTCGCGATTTTCGGGGGCGTTAATCGTATGTCCGGATCCTACGCGTTGATCGACAACGGGAGTGTGATTCTGGGACAATTGGTAAGCACGAAGATGGCGGGGCCACCGGAACGCATGGAATTAGAAAGCAATTTCTCAAAGATCATGGCTTCTGTGGATGGTTTTCATATCAATGGAAACCAACTGCAACTCCTCAGCGGTGGTCGTGTCGTTGCCGAGTTCCGCACTGGGGAGTAAGAAAGGCTTTAGGCCAATACCGTCAAATCGAAATAGGAATCATTTTAGGAAAGATTGGATTTGATTGTATTTCGGCGCATGCCCAGGGGTTTTTGAAAGCGGTAGGCCGCAAGCCCTCCGGTGAAGGGTCAAGACTCACCGGGCAGCTTGCGCTGCTCCGCTATCATTACAGCCATCCGGTTTTTTGTATCAGCGTTTATGAGTGTCTATCAGCGGTCGTTTTTGTTCTTCATTAGCGAATATTAGTGTTCATAAGCGGTCGGAAAAGACGATATCCGATCGCGACCGACGGGCGATCGTCGGGTAAGAGTCAGGGTGCTAAGTGGTTTAAGCAATATGGGTTTCGATCAGGCATGTTTCGTTTCCTTGGGAATCGATTTGCCAAGGAACCCAAGCTAGCGCGAGCATCTTGACCTTGGTGTCTGCTTTCCGAAGAGGCACTTCGACAGGTTCGAGTACCAAATTTTCGACTGCGAAGTCTCGTTTGACCCTCTCGATGTCGGCCATGCATTCGCGTTCCAAATCGTTTTTCTGCAATACGAGTTCATCCAAGGTTTCTTGGGCTCGTGAGATGTCACTCCCTTTGTTGGCGGCGTTGGTTAGATCCCGAACCGCCGACGAAGTCCTCGAACCGCTCCGAGATTTATTGCCAAGCAAAGCACCGAAAATGGATGTGCCCAAGTTCACTAGTCCATCCATTCGTTTGGCTTTAGCCTCGTCGACGAGTTTATCAACCCTCTGCTGCGCAAGGGTGACTTTGCTTTGGAGTGTCCGCAGTTTGTCTTCGTACTTCGCTCGCAACTTCTCCATCTCTTTATCGCGTGCTTCGCGAGCCAATTGATGAAGTTCCATTCGAGCATCGAGTTCGCTTAAGCCCGGTGTTGTGTTTTGTTTGAGGGCCTTGCATTGATAATAGATGCATTTTTCGTGACGGAACAGATACTCTGCGAGTTCTCTTTCCCAGGCTTTATAATTCTTTATCTGAAGCAACTCGGCGGGTGGATCGACGAATGAGAAATCGCGTTCCGGATCGCTTAACTCATAGCTTTTGGGTTCTAGTCTTTGGGAGTCTTCCCAAAGATGTTCGGCAAGAGTTTCGCCGATGGGGGCAATGATCTGAAGGTCGCTCCATGAATCGATGTCGCCTGCGGCTCGAACAAAATGAATACTTGCGTTAGCAAACAAAGCAGGTCGATACTCCAAGCGATTGCTTGGCCGAAACGCTTTGCTTGGGACGAAGTACCGAACATCGATCCCTGCAGGAATGATAGGGGGGCCTGAGGTTTTGTTGCTCGTGGTTTGCGATAGAGGCGGATGGGTTCTTGGCGTAGGATCGCCACTAGTATTGCTGGGGCTAGGAGCGACTGTAGTCTGCGCTGCTGTTTTCTTGCTTTGCATCAGACCGCTGATTTCTGGACGGGACAGTGGACCGCGGAGGAAGGAGAAGGCCCATCGGGTTTGGAAGATCGTCGGAGCGTTATCGTTGACGTTGTTGAGCAGAAAGACTCGCTTGCCTAACGCGGACAAATTTTTATCCATCGCATTGCGGTCGAAGGCTCCGCCTTGTTGAAGCGATGCACCTTCAAGACCGTCTAGCACTCGATCCTTGTCCCGCTGTGTTTGCAATCGGCCTAGGAACCAAGTTCCCATGTTCGAGAGACCTTTGTAGTCTAGATCGACGGGGTTTTGGGTAGCTAGTACGATGCCTAGCCCAAAGGCGCGAGCTTGCTTGAGCAATGTCATCATCGGTCCTTTGCTTGGCGGCTTTGCTGCCGGAGGAAAGTACCCGTAGATTTCGTCCATGTAGAAAATAGCTCTAAGTGCACTTGTGCCGTTTTGGCTACGCATCCATGAAACCAGTTCGTTCAAAAGGATTGTTACGAAAAACATCCTTTCTGAATCGTTCAAGTGGGCGATCGAAATGATGGAGATCTTCGGGGCGCCACTTGGGGTATAAAGCAGCGATTCAATATCAAGCGCTTGGCCTTGCATCCAACCTGCAAACGCGGGAGAGGCAAGCAGATTATTGAGCGACATCGCCAATTTGCCTCGGTCGCTTGCGGAGAAAAATGAGTCGATATCCATCACACCTACTTTTTTTACCGGGGGTGTTTGGATGCATCGAATCAGGTTCTCCATTGAGAGATCTTGGCCCTTAGACCAAACCTCCTTGAGAATGGTCGACAGGAGAATATGTTCTCGGCTCGTCAGTGGGTCGGCATTGATACCCAAGAGAGCCAGTAGGCCAGAGACAGCACTTGAGATCTGATCGCGGAGTGCTTCGTCATCTTCGAGGACTTCCCTCGATGGAGCATCGAGGCTACTGAGTACCGTCAGCGGTACGCCTACATTGCTTCCTGGAGTGTAGATGACCTTTTCGACCTGCTGGAGTGTTTTAAGGTATTCCAGGTTCATCTCCCAGTCTTTGAGTCCGTTGGTCCAAGCATCCGCAGTTTGCGATGCGGTCTTGGCTAACAACTCCTCGTCGGAGAGGTTTCCGTCTTCGTCGCTTCGTTTGGCCAGCACCTCGGACTTATCGAGCCAGCGTCGGAAATCATCCGGTTTGAGTTCGGGAAAGGTTAGCAATAGGTTGCCAAGATCCCCTTTGGGGTCGACGCAGATGATTGGGATACCATCGAGCGCAGCCTCTTCGAGCAAACTCACACACAGGCCGGTCTTGCCGCTACCGGTCATCCCCACACATAGAGCATGGGTCGTAAGGTGTTTGGACTCATAGTGAACTTGCGATTCGGTCCGTTTTCTCTCTGCGAGGTCGTAACGACGACCAAGATAGAACGAGCCGGGTAGATTCATCACGATAGACATAGAAACACTCCGTGGGGTGTACCAACTGCAATCCATGGGGCCATAGTCTAGCGAGCCCGAGAATACTCGTCGACGGTATCTCTCCACCAGTCGTACATGTCGAAGAGAGACTCTCGCAGATTTTCCCTTTGTTTCTCGCGAGATATCTTCCAAGCTTGAGATTCGATCAAAGCGGATTTTAGGGATGGATCCAGGTCTCGCAAAAGGCAATCGAGCACATGGTGCTCGACTTGGTGATCGATCCGTGTTTGCCAGAGCGATTCAAAGGCCCATGGCAAGCGGTGGGCTGTTACGCACATCGGGACTCGTTTGATCTGGGTGTAGGCCAGCAGCCAAAGTTGAGCCCACCTGGGGAGTTGTTCGTATCCATCGATAAAGCAAAGGTCACTTTGATTGATTTTTCTGAGAATCGTGCGCAGGCCGACGAGTTTTTGGGTCGATGAATGCAAAACGTTAAGGTGGCAGTTGAGTCGCTGGCTCAGTTGCGTCAGTAGGGTCGACTTTCCGCTCCCATGCGGTCCGACGATAGCCCATCGCCCCACAGATTTTTGGTTACCGGGAGGACGAAAACGGTCAGCGAGTGTTTCGAGGCAATGCTCGTCGTGGAATAGAAATGGGATCATCCCCGGCTCAAAGTAGCGGCAGGAGAAGGGGTTCGAATTAGGAACAGGAGCAAACCGCTCGGTCATACTTCACGCGTGAGGGTTCCGACGTAGAAGGGTTGCTGGGCCATCAGTTCGGTACCGTCGTTGAGGAAGAATCTTACCCGGACACACCAGGAGATTTTCAGCAGCTTACCTTCGTAGGAAAGCGGAGAGATTGGGAGAGGACAAGAGATCCTCTGTGCGATGGTCCAGTCGATGGCAGCCAGCGAGTCACCTGCAAGGCGTTGGAAAAAGTGAACTCCCAGGTCTTCAGTACCTTTGCCTTCGGTCAGCCAGCAGACGGAGCATTCGACTGCGACAATGGAACCTCGATCGACGTTGGCGACTCGGTACTCAAAGTCGATGTTCTCGCCGGGCATGTAGGTCGGCTGCAGGCCGCTTAATCGGATCATGACGCGGCAGTTGGTCGGCTCGACTTGGGTTGCGGGTAGACTAGTACGGGAAAACTTCGGGAATACGATGGCCATCGATTTGCCTCTCCGTCGACAACAATTTTCCAATGGATCGCATTATGCTTACTCTGAAACGAATGCATTGCATCCTCGGGTACACAAAACCGACATTCCAACCGCAGGGGGTATCCCCAATCGATACGATCCCTACCGTGAGAGGCTATCTCCTGGCTAAATACAGTCTGCCTCTCGGTTCGAAGGTCGGTGCCAAAATGATAAGTGCTCTCTTCCTGGCATTCGAGACGTACTGCGATTTTTTTGATGACTAATCTTCCGTACTGGACGACTTCCAAGTGATACTCACGTCCAGGTACAAGCGGGAGTTCTTCGATCTCTACGGTTGTCGAGCCGATTCCAAGGATTTGGATGAAGGATCGAAAAAAGAGTCTTGCCGATCGAATGGCGACATAGATGCCAGGCAGCAAGAGGAGCAAAAGCTGCCAGGGTGTTTGATCCCGAAAATAATTCTCTGCAGCCAACACGACAAAGACTGCGATCATCGCATTCCAAGCCATGGCGAAGATCCCCAGGGCGACTAAAGCACCATTCTCGGGGATTTGGCTCGGAAGTCTGTACGCCAACCGAGCCCCTGGACTGTCGGTAAACCGCTTGACATCAGGAATGCTAGGAGCCAAAGCAGTGCGTTTGGGGATTTGCGTTCCGCTAAGTGGCTCTGGGATAATTCCTCTTTGCGCGATCACCTCGCGATGTTCGTCGCTCGTGACGACCTTGAGAACTCGGTACCAAAAGCCAACGATTCCGATGACGGCAAAGGACAAACAGACGCCCAGAAACAGCCAAAAACCATTCCAGATCTTCAGCGGTTGAGTGCTTTGGGACATCAGTTGCCAACTGATGAGGATTGCCGAGAGGAACACACCGATGAGAAACACCGCAGCAAAAAAGAGGGCTTCGCCTAACGAGCCGATGAACCACCAGCCCGACATCCGCCCTCCTCTTTTTTTACCCCAGAGCCTAAGTTTTGCTCTCCACTTGGTCTTCATCTGAACCTATTCGTCAAGCAGCTTTTTAATCATGCTTTCGATCTCTTCGGCATTTTGGCTACCAGAGCCAACCTTTACAAGCCGCACGATTCCTTGCTTGTCGATCAACACGGCATGGGGAATTCCCGTCACTGCATACCTTTCTTGCATATCGCTCTTCTCTGGGGTGACCATGGTTCGGTGGGTCAACTGATGCTTGGCGATGAATTTTTCGAGCATGTTCATTTCATCTTCGAGTTCGACGGGTGTTTGACTGCGAGCGTAGTTCCCGGTGCTATCATCCCATCGCATGTTGTATTGACGGGTGACTCCCATAATCGTGAGCCCCTTGTCCTTGTACTGCTCATCGAGATGCTTCAAATGGGGGAATGTAGCGATACAAGGGCCACACCATACGGCCCAAAAGTCGACTAAGACGACTTTGCCTTTGAGATCAGCAAGGGTGCTTAGAGGTTCGCCGTTGATCCATTCCATAGGATCGATTTCTGGAGCAGGCTGACCGATCATCGACATGAGCCGTTTAGCACTTTCGATGGTTCGTTCCATATTTTTGGTGTTCTTGAGGAATCCTTCGACGGCTTTGGTGACGGAGGCATCTTGGGATTCGATACCATCGAAGAAAGTTTTCACCGAGTCGAGGGCTTTCGAGGCCGAGTCAGGGGCAGATCTTGCACTGCGGCTGATGTATCCAGATGCGATTGCAATGTAAGCGTTAATGACATTGGAGTTTGGGGCTTGCTTGGTCAAACTCTCAGCGAGTCTCGAAGATCTCTCAAAAATCTGTTCCGCTTGCGAAGCATCTGCGGCCTGCATTTTCAGATTCCAAATACTGAGCATTGTGGTTGCTTTGCCGGTATCGGAACTGTCCTTGTCGAAGAGGGACTCGGACTTGGCAATGGTCTCGAGAAGCTCGTTCTTGTTGGCTTCCATTTTCGCAGGTGCGTCGAGTTGCATTTTCATTCGAAGCAAATCCACCGCAAGACGGTGGTCGGCAGTCAGTTCTTTTTCCGACAGGTTGCTTTTGACAATCTCCAAGGCGCTGGAAACCCACTCGATGGGTTTGGACTCATTGAAAGCTCGGCTCATGGTCGTGGCCAACATGATTGTGCTGACCAAGTTTTGATTGGTGATCTTCCCGTCTTTGGCAGAGGATAGAGCATCCGTACAAGCCTTCTCGAACTGGGCCAAGGCTTCGTCTCGACGATTCGCTTGCATCAAGAAAGCGGCGATCTGATTTCGGCTTATGATCTGAGTTGCGGGGGGCAGGTCTTTGTTTTCGTCAAGGAATTTCAAAGCTCCGTCATAGTTCTTTGCTCCGATCAAATTCTGGATTTCCTTGGCCGCAGAAGCCGGTGGCTCCTGTGCAAGACATGGTGCCGAGAAAATGACCGACAAGGCCAATGCCAAAAAACGATATTTCATCGACATCGATGCACCTTTTAAGAAGGTTAGATTAAGAGCAAAAAAACGACCATTGTCGCTAGTTTATCGCACGTGGCGATGAATTGCCACTAGCAGCAAGGATAGGGGGGTTAGACCTCGGGGGCGGTGCGGCCATCGTCGGGGATCAACCTGACGACTTGTCGTGGGGGATCGCAGATACTGTCGATGAAAAAGGACAGTTTCCACGTCGTTCCGTTCTCGTCCTCCATCGTTTGGATGTCTTCGTCCGGGGCATCCAGTAGGTACATCGTCGTGAGTCTCAAAAGTTGTTCGACATCCACTGGGGAATAAGCTTCTGAGAAAAAGACCGCTTCGACGTCTGGAACTCCCACTTGCGAGTTGCCAACGGTGTCCATCAACGTCCATTGATCGTCGATACGGAAGAGTCGTGCGTTGCACCAAAGCTCCAGCGCCGGAAGTTCGTTTTCGTGATAGAGTTCGTCGGTTTCGTCAAACGATGCCTGATCGCGAAGCACCTCGCCTTGTGGATTGAAATAGCATAGGACCTGCGGGAGTTTAAACAGAGCTAGAATAACCCAGTGGATTTCCATGAGTTCTTCAGGGGCGTAGTAATCGCTTGGAATCCATTCGTCGTCCTCGAACTCCTCGTCGCGATCGAGCATGAAGGTCGTGCGAACCCGAAGGAAAGCTTTCGCCTCCTTGATCGCTTCGCGTCCCTCAGGCCAGATCCAAGACTGCTCTTTGGCGCGATCCAAGGCGCCCGGGCAAGTGCTGATACCAAAGCACCCTTCTTTCCACGCCCGATAGAGCTTGGAGTCTGGCTTGTCAAAATCCAGTTCATCAGGCCAGGGCCTATCGACGATATCGATCACGTATTGCCCAAAATATTCCTCTCGATATTCCAAGAAGATCGCCGGTCCGCAATGTTCCCAGGTATCGTGTCCCTCTTCCCGAACCTTGTTGATGGTGAACTCACCGAGTACAGCCTGGATCTCTTGGAGCGTCGGGACTGATTTCAGTAGCATGACCATCGTTTCAACAAATACCCGGCCATCCTGATTTTGTTGATCTTCTTGCTGCTCTTCCACGTAAATTCTTCCTGGCTTGCGATTGATTCGAACTGCATTTTAGCCGTCAAGGATTGGGATCCGACCGGCTTTCGATCCAGCGGAGATCTTACCAAAAACCCGCTATCGCAGGTGCAATTTGGTCGAATCCGACTTGATTCTCGAAGCTATTTTTGAGAAACCACAATTGGTGGGCTGAGATTGTTTGTGGTTTGTTTTTTACGTGGTTGGTTGCTAGCAAATAGGCGGGTTTATGCAAGAGCAGGGCCAAGAGCCAATCGCCGAATCTCAACGGATGCTTCAGGAAGCCGTCGCAGCCTTGGATGTGGCTGACTCAAATATGCTGGCCGATGGTCTTGAGCCTTATCGTTTTGAAGATTGGTCGCACTGCGATACTGCGAAAACCAACCGTTTCGGTGAAAGGTTGCATTTAGGTCAAGGCAAAGCTTCGAGCATCGAATCAAAGCCGCAAATCGACATTCAGAGCGATGAGCTTCGGATCGAGATTGGAAGGCTGCATATAGCGCCTAGGGATCTGTATGAGCTCGGCGAGGATGCATTGCTTTTGCTCGATGCACCACGGCAAGAACTGGCTGATCTCTATGTGGCTGAGCATCGATTAGCAAAAGGAGAGATTCTCTGTCTCGATGGCAGAATCTGCTTTCGAGTCCTCGAGCTGATCGATCCGATAGGAGACCTGCCATGAATGGTCTTGGTATAGCCTGCCGCGCAAAATTGGCGATTCTTTGGGCTGTGTTGGTGATGGGCTCAATGCAGGGAGCTGTCGCGCAGCAAGCAACTTCGCGAAGCACTCCAGACACGAAAGTTCGCCAGGCAAGTTCTCTTACTCCTTTGCCGAAACCCAAATCAGATGCTTTGGCCAGTTCCGGACAATCCTACGCACGAAAAGGACAGGAAACCCGATCGAGCGCGAGTTCAGGTCTGCTCGGTAGTTTCTTTGCGCTGGGGATCGTCTTGGCTGTTTTCCTTGGTTTTACCTTCCTTGTTAGAAGAGCTTTTCCAAGCATGGTACGAAGGAGAATGCCTCGGGAAATCTTCGAAGTGATCGCATCTTCGGAGGTGCAACCCAAGCAGACTTGGATGCTGATGCGTTTTGGCAACAAATTGCTTTTGGTCTGTCAGCAACCAGGAGAGACTCGGTTGATTTCGGAAATCACCGATCAGCTAGAGGTTCAACGCATCGTCGCATTATGCGAAAAGCCGCATCCATCGGATACGGCTTTGGAATCTTTTTCATGGCAATCGCTATTGGGCAACCAGCGATCGGCTACTGGTTGAACGCTTCGGATCCGATCGGTGTTCCATCTCCGCGTGCGGAGATGAGCATTAAGACTCTCAAGTCTATGTTGCTGCTGAGGAACTGCACCGATGCATCTCCGAGTCCACCGTGGGCTCCGCCAGTGTGGAAAGAATAGATCTCACCTTGGTTGGTGCAGTTGATGCTGCAACGATTAGCACTGTTGGCTGCCGTAGTGGAGGTGATGTTTGCAAACTGTGGAGGGGTTGCACCGCTGTTGAACCAAGCACCATCGACAGCGATGTCGTTGCCTTGGTGGGCCCAAGGTCCATTCATGTAGGCATTGGTGCCACCGGCGTATTCCTCGAGCCGGTTGTTGGTGCTGTATCGTGAGGGCCTTGCTGCCGCTTCGGAAATCGTCAGCGTGTTGCTAAGTCCATCAAGGATCGCAGCCAGTTTGGTAAACTCATTGGTTGCCATTCCACCGCGCACCCCAAAATCGCCAGGGTAGGGAGGATTGTTTTGAGTGATGACGTTCCAAACCGACCCGTTTCCGTTCCAGTTCCCTCGATTGACGGCCATGTAGTCGGTTACAGCAGGCCTCCAATCCCCAGCAGAGCCAGCAAATCGATTTCTGTCACCAGAGCCCAGTTTGGTCGTATCGAGGAATCTTTCTCCCGGAGAAGAAGGGCACATGTAGGAGGCAATTGGAGTCGATGCAGCAGCACGATTTTGCGGATGCCACCAATCAAGCTTGACGCTGTATCCGCCCGGTGAACCGGCCGACTGTGCATTAAAAACGTTGTTGGCTTCCATAAATGGAAGGATGATGGTCAAAAAGCACTGGTTGGCGTAGTGTGCATTTAGAGTGCCATCAAACCCTTCTTTACGAAACTCGACGAGTTGCTGCTGGACCGTACCACTTGCATTACCGCTGCTAAGGTTGATGCTCGAGGGTGGAAGTTTCTTACGGGCCGATTCGAAATTGGCGATTGCCAGACAAATTTGCCTCATGTTGTTTGAACAACTCATCCTACGGGCCGCCTCCCGGGCAGCTTGCACGGCTGGCAGAAGCAGCCCCACCAATACGCCAATAATGGCGATCACCACCAAAAGTTCGACCAGCGTAAATCCAAAACGCCGGGAACCAGCTACTCGATAACCCATGAACACATCTCCCCAAAAAATTCAAAACAGGAGTAAAAAAACAGATGCCAACGCTGGATTTGGATGCCGATGTAGCCTCCAGGTGCCCGACTCAGAACATCTTTGTTCCAATTGCATCGAATTTTAACGATTTGAACAGGCCCCCGGCATTTGCTTTTTTGATCCAAGCAAACGGGCCCATGGAAATTAAGCGGTTTTTTTCGGGATTCTTGTGCCTCAAGCCGCTGTTTTGATTGCTAATCCTGTTGAAATTGAGGGAATTTGCTCCGACAATAATGCATCGAAAGCTGGCTACGCAATTCGCCTGAAGTTGTTCGGCGAACACGGTTTGCGTTTTCAATGCGACTTCGATAGGTCAGCACCAACTGCGGGATGAGGTTTGTATGCTTAAACGACTCCGCCAACGTTTCGAAGAGAACGACTCACAATCCGACGCACAAGACGTCTCCGGAGCCAACGGATGCCACCATGATCTCGAAGGTGCCTCCAGTCCCAAAACGCTCAATGAGTTCGATCCAGACGAGGATGATGAGGATTCCGACGACGAAGACGACCAAGAGGAGGTCAGCGAACTTTCGTCTTGGTTCGATCGAGATTCGATGGCTTTTCTCCTGAGTGTCGGTGCTCACATCCTGGTCGTTGTCGGCTTGGCCTCGATCACCATAGCAACCCAGCCTAATTTGCTTTCGGTATTTATCGATTCGTCTCCGATCGCCGAGGAGCTCGCGCCGCTAGATGTCGTAACCGATATCGCTTATTCCGACACCCCGAGCGATGAGTTCGGAGCCGATTCGATCGGATCGGTCGATATGGCTTTATCGAGTGCCCCGCTGGTTGCCGATGTCTCTGCGGTCGAAGCTACCGATTTGGATATTACGATCCCAGACGGAGATGTGAATGTCACTTTGACCGTCGAGAAAGCCGTTGGGCTTACCGAAGCTCCCAAGGCTGTACGAGGCATGACCGGAGTGGGAACCACTGGCACCGATGGAGCCGTCGATCGAGTCACCTACGAGATCCTTCAATCGCTTGAGGAGCGACCCACCTTGGTTGTTTGGGTCTTTGACAGCAGCATTTCGATGGTCAAGCGTCGGCAAGAAATCAGCGATCGTTTCGATCGCATCTACCAGCAGCTGGGGATCGTCCAAGCTGAAAAAGAAAAACGCGAAGGAGCTTCGGAGGTTCCACCGCTTCTAACATCAGTCCTGTCGTTTGGAAGTGAAGTCGAAGTGCTTACCAAGCAGCCGACGGACGACTTGGCCGAAATCCGCAGTGCCATCGAGAAAATTGGAAATGAAGGTGGCGACGAGATGGTCTTCCACGCCATCAAGACGGCCGTCGACAAATTCAAATCGTTCCGAGTCGCCAAAGGCAATAACCCAGCTCGCAATGTCATGCTCCTGGTTGTCACCGATGAGCGTGGAGACGATTTGCAACTGGCCGAGGAAACGATCAAGTCTTGTCGATTCCAAACCATTCCATGCTATGTGCTTGGCGTACCGGCTCCCTTCGGTCGAGACAAGGCGTTTATCAAATTCGTCGAGTTCGATCCAGCTTATGCACAGGTTGAAGACTGGGCTGAAGTGGATCAAGGCCCAGAGACCCTCTATCCAGAGCGCGTTAAGCTTGGCTATCAAGACAACTACATGGAAGAGCCTGTCTTGGACTCGGGCTTTGGTCCCTATGCGCTTTCCAAACTTTGCTATGAGACCGGTGGAATCTATTTCTCGATCCACCCGAATCGAAAGCTCAATGCCAAGGTTGATCGGCGAGAAACAGAAGCATTCGCGTCCCAAATGTCCTACTTCTTCGATCCCGATGTGATGGATCGCTACAGGCCTGACTATCTCTCTGAGTCCGAGTACTTGGCCCGGGTCAAAAAGAGTCCTCTGAGATATGCAGTTCTCAACGCGGCTCAGTTGTCGCGAGCAGGAACGCTTTCAAAGCCCAAGACAGTCTTCATCAAACGCGATGAGGCAACCTTTACCAAAGAACTCACCGATGCCCAACTCGAATCGGCCCGTCTCTATCCAGAGCTTTCCGAAATGTGCTCGATCTTAGCCGAAGGTGAGAAATTTCGAGGTAAAGAAACATCGCCCAGGTGGCTCGCCAGCTTTGAGCTTTCCTACGGCACTGCTTTGGCCGCAAAGATCCGAGCTGAATCTTTCAACGCCATGCTCGCAAAAGCAAAGCGTGGGATGAGTTTCACCAAGCCCGAGAGCAACACTTGGAATTTAACTCCCAGCGACAAAGTCACCGTCGATAGCAAGCTCGAGAAAGAGGCCAAGCTTGCCAAAGAATTGCTTCAGAGCGTCGTACAGAAGCACGCCGGTACGCCATGGGGAATTCTCGCAGGACGAGAATTAGATCATCCGATCAGTTGGGAATGGGTTGAATC
>JAJTFC010000116.1 GCA_021298315.1 Planctomycetaceae bacterium | reverse complement strand
CGATTCCTGGGCTGACACCGGAGTTGGGCCAAAGGATTGTGCAGGCAAGGCAAGAGAATACGGCAGGGCAAAATACCATCGAGTCGATCGGTTGGTTGGTGGAAAAGGGGATCGTCGATTGGATTAAGCTCGGGGAGCTTGAGCCCTACATAACGACCAGGAGTGACGTTTTTTCGCTACAATCGGTAGGATTTCGCGACGACCGGAGTCCGGTTTTTCGATCAACAGTAGTGATCGATGCTCGGCAGATTCCAGCTCAGATTAGGGATGTTCGGGTTTGGCATCCGTGGGATCGCGGATTCTCGACAGAGGCACTTACGCAAAGCGTTCCATGAAGATACTCGATCGTTTTTCATTTTTGCCCAGCAAGCAGGCTCAATCGACACTATCGGGTCGGTTGGTGGTGGTGCATTGGGATCGGGATAATCTTTTCTATTTTGTCAGCAGTGGGGCCAGTCGATCGCTCAAAGATGGCGAGCATGGGGTCGTGTCGCTGATTCCATCGGAAGCATCGAGTGATACGGCTGGGGGTGGTAGCGTTGGAGGTGGCGTCGAGGATAGCAAGAGGCACATGCCACTGGTGGCCCTTGCGAATCATTTCCAAGAGCATCGGATCAATGCCAGCCGGTTGGTGGTTTTGTTGTCGAGGCCCGAATTGGATTTGCTGACGTTGAGTTTGCCACCGTCGTCGCTCGACGAGTTACCGACGCTGGTTGCTTCGGAAGTCGAGCAGCAGCAGGGGGAGTCCAGCGAGCCGCCTGGGGTGGATTTCTATGTGATCCAGGACGCAGCGATCGAGGCTCTGGAGGAGCCAACAGAGGGTGCCGTCACCGGCAAACAGGTCTTTGCATTTGCGATCAATCAGAGGTACTTGGACGGTTTGCAGAGTCAGTGCAATGAAGCTGGTTTTAAGCTTGCGGCGATTGGTTCGCGGCATTTGTCGCCACTGAGTTTGCTTCGTCAATCGGGAGTGCCCAACAGTTCGGTGGCCATTTCCATTCATCTGCTCACGGGTGAGGCCGAGGTGGCCATTTGCCGAGGGAGTGAGCCATTGATGTTGCGATCGATTCGGTATTCGGCGGAGGATCCCGAGCGGGTAGCCGAGCAGATCGACACCGAAGCGAACCGATGTTTGACATTGTTGCCACAGTCGCTCGGCGAGCTGGCTGTGTCATGGATTGTTTACGAAACAGGAGATTTCGCAAGACAGGTTGCAAAGGCTGTCGAAGCTCAGGAGCCTGGCAAGGTTCGGCTGATCGATCCGCTCTCGGGGTGGAGTGGCTCACGGGAGCCTTATCTTTCCAACGATTTGCGATCGTCTTTGGGATCCGTTCCGACGACCTCGGCGGCCAATGTTGGAGCTGCAGCGGATTTGCTTGAGCGTCAGAGTCTACCTGTGAATTTGCTGGCTCCTAAGCGGGCTCCTGCGCCACCGAACCCATGGATTCGATGGGGAGCTTTGGGTGGGCTAGGGACAGCCGCAGCCTTGGCTGGGGGATATTTTTTGCTGAGCGATGTTTGGGAACTGCGCGACGAGGTCGCGTCTTTGCAAAGCAGTCTTAAGGATACCGTGAAGGTGACTTCGAAGTATCAAGAGAAGTCCGATCAAGTGGCGCTCGTTGAGAGCTGGCTTTCCGATCAGGTCGATTGGGTCGCGGAGTTGAGTGATTTGGCGGCGAGGTTACCTGACGGGCAAGATGCGACGGTTCGTAGACTCACGGCAACGGTCAATGCCAAGGGGAATGGGGCTTTGGATTTATCGATGCAGGTCAAGTCGCAGGAGATCATCTCGGAACTCGAGAATCGCATCCGTGGGGCCAAGTACACGATTGTCAGCAAGCAGATCACGCAGAATGCCGATTCGAAGGAGTATCCGTGGCAGTTTGAGTCCCACATCGAGTTTCCGATCCAGGGGCCGGGATTGAAGCGGTTTGCCGCATCGAGACCCAGTGCACCTGAGTCGAGTCCATCGGACAAAGGACCTGCAGAAGCAAGGGAGGCCGAGACACCGGCAGCGGCCGAGCCACCGGTAGCGGAACAAGGGGAGGCTAAGCAATGACATCGACGACCAAATGGCTTTTGGTCGCTTGTGCGGCCGTGTTTGGAATCTATGGGCTCGATCGGATGTATCAAGGTTGGGTTGATCAGCCGACCAAGGAGTTGGAGTCCGATAGGGATCGGCTGAGTACGGAGGTGGAAGAGAGCAAGCGGTTGCAGTTTGCTTCTCAGAAAGCCGGGAAGCGAATGGAGGAGTATGCCAGTCGGGCATTGCCTTCGGATCCGACGCTTGCACGATCCTTGTACCAAGAGTGGTTACTCGAGTTGGTCGAGAAGCATCAATTGAAATCCGCCAGCGTGGACGCTTCGCAGCCAACGCCGATCGAGATCAAGTCGCGGACAAAGCGTGGGAAGCGGGATCGGGTAGGTTATCGGATCGATTATTCGCTCAGGGGTCAGACGACGTTGGCCAAGCTCAGTGCGTTTTTGGATGCTTTTAGGCGTGCGAGTCATTTGCAAAAGATTCGTTCGGTGAGTTTGAATCCGCTTGGTAATGATGGAAGATTGGATGTGAGTTTGAGCATCCAGGTATTGTGCTTGGATAAGGCGGTCAATGAAAAAGAGCTTAGCGATTGGGAGTTGACCGCCGAGGCACAGGAGGACTTAAAGCCACCGACAACGCTTGTGCAGCGCAACCCGTTTGCCAAGGGGTTTGCCAAGGCGTTGCAGGATTTGGAGCTCAAGGCCATCACGGTCAATCGTCAGGGAGTCACCGAGGCTTGGTTTTCCACCGGTGGTCGTGGTAGGATCGAGAAGGTACCTGCCGGGCAGAGCATCCCGAATCACTTGCATGATGTTTTTGTATCGCAGATCGAGTCCGATCGCGTATTGGTTCGTCTCACAGAGAGCGAGCATTGGATCCGATTAGGCCAATCGGTGGGTCAGGTTGTCGCTCCGGAGGGATCGCCAGAGCGTTCAACGATTCAATAGGCGAAGGGTTTTTATGATGTTGAATTTAAAACGATTTGGATTGTGTGCGTCGTTGGGTTTGGTGGGTGTTGTTTGCACTACCGAAACTTCGCAAGCTCAGCTCATTGGGAATCGCAATGTCGGTTCCGCACCTGGGGGTATTCAGCAGACGACACCTGGGGGACGATTAGGGAACCGACCGTCGAGTTTCAGGACTCCGACTGGAGCACCACCGATGAACATGGGTCAGCCCAATCCGGGTAATAATCCGGCTGCTACGACAAGGCCTGGGGAAAACAATCCTGGGGGGTTGGCTCGGCAGGACAGTCGCTTTATACGCGGCAACCGACAGCGGGGTGACTTTGTAGGGAGCAACCGAACGGAGCTAAAGGGGTTCGTTGGAGCAAGTCAGGCAGTGGGCGTAGGGAGTCCACCGATTGCAACGAGCAATTTGCGGATCGAGACGGGAGACCCGCGAGCGAATCGACCTTTGGGTCCGTTGGGCAAGTCGGGGATGTATTATCCCAAGCTTGATGTAAGTTCGATGGTAGACGACCAAGACATCGAGCAGATCGCCGATCCGCGTCGATTTGAGAGGTTGCAGGAACGCGTTAGTGAGCGAACCGATGCTGCCGTCAGGATCGAGCAGGAGGGAGGCGTGGTTGTATTGCGTGGTGAAGTATCGAGCAAGCGAGAGTCGGATTTGATTGAGACGATGCTTGGATTCGAGCCCGGCGTGGATCGCCTACGAAACGAGTTGGTGATCAAAGGCCGTTAGCCGACAATCCACCAGCGTTAGGCTAAGGTGCTGGCGCTAGTCGGCTAACGTGTAGGCCGTGCTTATTTACTTCTTGAAAACCGTGTTGCCTTCTTTGATGGTTTCAAGAACGCTGATGTCTTTGATCGTAGTCGATTCGACTTTGAGTGGGTTCTTATCGAGGATAACCAGATCCGCAAGTTTGCCGACTTCGAGCGTCCCCTTGGTCTTTTCTTCTTTGATTACAAAAGCAGCCATGGCCGTAACGGCGCGAAGTGCATGGTAAGGTGGCACGCGTTCATCGGGACCGACGACTTTGCTCGTTCCAGATAGTCGGTTCACTCCAGCGTCGACAAGATCAAGGATCGATGGGGTTGGAGAAACCGGGGCATCATGCGAGAAGGTAAAAGGGAGATTGGATCGCAAGAACGTCCGGGAAGCCATCGCGCCTGCGGAACGCTCCGAACCCCAAAGTCGAACCACGGCATCGCCACCGGTCACAATCCCTGCAGTTAGAAAACTTGGAATAGCCCCATAGCGCTTTATTTGCTCGATTTGGTCGACGCGAAGCCAAGTCGCATGCACAAAAACAGGGCGATGGTCTCGCATGCCGTGTTTCTTAACCGCCTTGGCGATCGCATTGAGGGCTTGGTCCGCTGCCGCATCGCCGTTCATGTGCATGTGGATCTGAAGATCTGTCGCCCAGTATTTATCAAAAGCCGCATCGAGGACTTCGTCTGGAATTTGTCGGTAACCCGAAAATGGGGTCGTCTTGCCCGCAGGGGTTACTGTGTAGGGCTGGGTGAACCAAGCCGTATCGAGACTACCATCGAGCCAGAACTTAACGCCCCCCATCCGCACTCGATTGATGTAACGCGTATCCAAATCAGGTCGGACAGCACGAAGCTTTTCGACAACTCCCGACGCATCAGGTCGGTACTCAGATGCTACCGTATAGGCTGCGGCTAAACTATCATCGAGGTTGGAGTCTTTGGCCGCAACATACAGATCGATCGGGAGCAGTTTATTGTCGATGGCGTTGGTGACGATCGCAATATCGTCGTTGCCAAGTCCCAGTCCAGCTTCCATTGCGGTCGTCTGCCCATAGCTCGCCCAAACCTTTGCTGCACCAGTGATGGCTCTAGAGGCAAGTTCGCCGGAGAAGGGTGGTCGTTTCGAGCGAACTGCATTCAGTGCGGTTTCTTCCATAGGCCCTAGCAAGCTCTTGCCGTCTTTGCCACGGGCAAACGCACCTCCGGTTGGATCGGGGGTATCTGCGGAGATTCCTGCAGCCTTAAAAGCAGCAGAGTTCGCAGCGCCCAGGTGTCCCGATGAGTCGACGATCATCACAGGACGATCTGCGGAAATCTGATCGAGTTCTTCGCTCGTCGGTGGACGGCCCTCTTTCATCGCTCGAGCTTGGTACCCAAAGCCGACGATCCAAGCCCCCTTTGGGGTTTGCTCCACTTGCTTTTTCATCCTTGCGATCAACTCGGGGATATCGACACAGTTGAATAGATTTGCATCGACAAGGTTCTTGCCAAAATAGACAAAGTGTCCGTGGGTGTCGATGAACCCCGGAAGCAACGTTTTGCCCCCTAAGTCTACCGATTTGGTATTGGGCCCAAGGAGTTTTTGCGCTTCGGCACGAGCACCTGCAAATATGATTTTGCCCTCTTTGACCGCCAAGCTTTCCACATATTCAGGCTCTGTTCCGCGCATCGTTAAAATATCGCCACCAAAATAAACTGTCGGTTCAGATGCCGTTGTCGATACGTTCGGCTGCTGTGCAGTTGCCAAAGTGCAAGCAGTTCCAAGTGCGAGGCTGATCGAAAAGGTTCGGAG
Source organism: Planctomycetaceae bacterium (assembly GCA_021298315.1). Lineage (GTDB taxonomy): Bacteria > Planctomycetota > Planctomycetia > Pirellulales > Pirellulaceae > JBKCUI01. Next base: position 11,505 of record JAJTFC010000116.1, on the reverse strand, counting down.
AAGATAAGTGGACAAGGCTTTACTCCTAGAGATTGAATTGGCTTTTGTGGATATCGAGATCGTAAACCAGAGGGCTAAGACATACAATTTGGTTGAGTGTAATTACCTAGTTTTTTGGGTCCGTAGCTTCGGTATCTGGAGATGGGCTCTGAGCCCAAATCGACGCTAGTATGGAACCACTGACATTCATTACGGGGGCAAAAAGGGCAGGTGCGATGGCTGCCGATGCATTCTTGAGAACATCGACGGCAAGGTTTGCGGCCATTCCGCCATTTTGCAATCCAACTTCGATGGCAACAGTTCTGCTATCACAAATGTTTAGACCCGCGAAACGACTTCCCCAATAGCCAAGCAGGTATCCGAGCAAGTTATGGAGCGTGACACCGACAAGTAGGACCAGTCCTACTTGGACAATCTGGCTCTGACTCTTAGCAGCGATCAGTCCGCAAATGCCGCAGATGGCGACCATGGAAACCAAGGCTAGAAATCTCTCGGCTCGCTTGGGGTCGATCTTCAGTCGCTTCATCGCCATATTGGCGATCAATCCCAGTGCAACTGGAACGACCACCGTATTGATGATACTTAAAAACATCTTCACATAATCGACCTCGATGGTTTCACGGGCGTAGACATAAACCATCAGCGGGGTCATGACCGGTGCAAGCAACGTTGAAACGGCAGTCATGGTCACCGACAAAGCGACATTGCCCTTGGCAAGATAAGTAATCACGTTCGATGAGATCCCTCCAGGGCTTGCGCCTAGCAAGATCATACCTAGGGTGAGTTCCGGTGGGAGCGAAAGAGCCTTCGATAGGCTCCAGCCCAAAAAAGGCATCACCGAAAACTGAAGCACTGCACCGACGAAAACGGCTTTGGGCATTTTCAAGATCCGTTGAAAATCCTCGACCGTCAAAGTCGCGCCCATACCGAACATAGCGATTTGGAGCAGGTAGTTCAGGAACGTCGAGTAGTCTGTCGGTAGATAATCCAAGTAGAGTTTTGGATAGATCAGCCCACCTAGGACTGCGGCCACGACCCAGGATGCGAATCCATAGGTTCGAGATTTTGGATGGACTGCGATGACGATGGCTGCAATCAGGACGATCAGCAATGCAAGTGGCGGGATGAAGGATGGCATGTTAGGAGTCCGCTTGTCCGGTTTGCCTTTGGTAGATGGCGTGGATCATCGACTCGGAGTCTTTGAATTTCTTTCCGCCCGCGATCGCTTGATCGATCAACCGTTTCGCATCGGCTTCGGAGTGGCCAAGGACTAAAAGGGCTTGGAAGGTCTCTTCGACGACGCCGGTCGTTTGCAGTTCGGCTCCGGGTGCTTCTTGGCGAACCAGGAGAGCAAACCGTGGCATTTTTCGGCGTAGCGTAGCGATGATTTTTTCGGCGGTAGCGGGCCCAACTCCTGGTAGGCTTGAGAGTCCTTTTGCATCTTGCTGTTCGATCAAGACTGCGGTGTCTTGCACCGGCTTGGTCATCGCACGAAGCGCCTTTTTAACCCCCACGCCATCGACCGAACAAAACAGTTCAAAGAAATCCCGTTCGGAAGTGGTTAAGAAACCCACGAGCTTTGGAGTCAGACGACTTCCTTGGGCTGCGTTGCCTTCGATGTAGTGGATCGTATGGAGCGAAACCGTTTCGCCGATCTTTCCTTGCAACTGCCGACGGGTGAATTCAGGTATCGAGACTTCGTATTCAAAAGGTGATACAGCTAGTGTCGCTGTGTCGCTTGTGAGCGAAAGCAATTGACCGGAGAGTTTGGTAATCAAGGTTTTTTCCTGAGCTTTTGGTCGCTGAGTTGGGGGTGCTGTTTGGTTGTGAAGTAATGGCAAAGGGCGATCGCAAGGGCATCGGCCACGTCGGGTGGATCTGGAGGCTCCTTCAATCGTAATTGCAAGCGGATGGCTTGCTGCATTTGATCCTTTGGAGCGCGACCGTTCCCGGTCAGCATCCGCTTGACCTTCGTCGCCTCGTAGGAATGGACTTCGAGGTTTGCGTTTGCAGCGGCCAAGCACAAGACACCGCGTGCGTGCCCCATGAGAATGGCGGTGCGTGGCCTTTCATAATGGGAGTATAGCTGTTCGATTGCGACTGCAGCAATTGGAAACGACCCGAGGATTTCGGTGACCCCGTCGTGCAACTCCTTGAGCCTTTCGGCCAAAGTCCGATCGCGCCGCATCTTAAGAATCCCGGCTTCAACGAGCTCGGGTTGCTGATTTCTGACTCGAATAATCCCATACCCAGTGATCGAGAGTCCTGGGTCGAAGCCTAGGATCAGACCTGTCGTCTTGGCTGTAGGGTTAAGGTTGGTGGAGGACTCGGAACTCAAGGTCTAACTCACTGACTTTGAACTGAGCTCGACAAACAAACAGCTTCGGTTCCATTTCGAACCAGCATGTAAGGGCCTGCGACGGCGAATGTATTCCATGTGACTCCTTCGAGGACACTCATTTGGCCCACCGGTTTTCCCGTAGCTCGATCGACAGCAATAATTTGGCCGTCTTCGGAGATGATCAAAAGGGTTCTATTTACCATCAGCGCTTGGCCTTGCCCATAGCGTCCACCACGCCAGATTCGAGATCCGTCGGCTGGATCGATGCATTCGAGAATACCATCGCTCAATGCATAGAGTTTACCTTCGTAGTAAATGGAACTGGTGAATTTCGTCTTGAGAACCTTATTGATCGCCCAAAGATCCTTGGTGCTCCATGACGCATCGCCTTGCTCGGATTGCTGATCCGTTTTCGTATTGAACTGAACCTCAAAGAGCTTTGAGCCTTGGGTGTATCCTTTGCCCACAAGAATCTTGTTCTCACCGACGCTTATCGGTTGCGACGCGCAAGCTGCACCGTTGGAGTTGCTCGGCCAAGGAGTGCTCCAAAGAATGCGACCATCGTCCAGTGCGTGTCCGGTGACAGTCCCTTCGTTGACACTGACGATCTGCTCGGAACCCTGGAGATTCATCAAAGCAGGGGATGCATAGCTGATTTGCGAATCACCCTTTGTCCACAGAACCTTGCCATCGATAAGCGAACAAGCCATCAAGGATCCTTTGACCTTGTTTTGACCACCTCCAAGGGGAACGAACACCGTCTGGTTGTATACCAACGGCGATGCGGCCCTACCCCAGTTGACTGCAGCTTCGAAGTCCGTTTGGGTGGTCTCGGACAAATCCAGAAGTTGATGCTCCCATCGTACAACGCCCGTTTGAAGTTCTGTGCATAAAAGATGCCCGGTAGCACTCAGGGCCACGACGATCTGCTTGTCTTCATAAGGGACAATCGTGGGTGTCGATCGGGGGCCCAATCCTCCGAGGGGATGGAAATGTCGACCGGGACGTTTGACTTGCCAGAGAGTCTGACCATCGAGCAGCGACAGTGCAGTCAAGGATTCCTGCTCATCGAGTTGTTCTAACGTCACTGCAATTCCATCAGCGACAGCAAACCCAGACCACCCGGCTCCGATCGGTCGCCGCCAAACTTCCACCGGAAGTTGTTTATCCCACGCAACCGAGAAGAGTGGTTCTGAAACCACTCCGTTTCGGTCGTTTCCAAGGTATTGAGAAAAACGATGGGATTTGATCTCAGCCGGAATATCAGCCGATTCGATTTGAGGTCGCTGGGGACGTACTGGAGGTTTGCTTCGCAAGAAACTTCGCAAACGATAGCTTGGGAGAACTTCGCCGGTGACCCCGGTGTATTCAAAGCACAGGTAGAACAATCCCGCACACACAGCGGGGATCGCACTGATGAGCAACTTCGATTTCGTTGAAAAGGATCGGCTCAGCCATAGAGCGAAAAAGCTCAGGAGCAGGGCGACGAGTCCCCAAATGATTCCCGCGAGGTTGGCGATTTGATGATCGGTTTCATAGATGGCAGCCCGGCTGACAAAGAGCATTCCAACGGCAGCCATCGCTAACCACCAGAGCCACTTGCTAAGCCTCTGGCGACGAGATGGAGTGCTTGTCGTGGAGTTGTTCGGATCAGAGGCCATCGAATATCAACCTTGGTTGGTTTGGAATGAAACGATCTCGGAATGAAATAATCTTCATTGCTAATGATCCATTAAACGCCAATCGGCGGTGTCCCAGGTAAAAGGAATACACCGCCGAATTTGACGATTTTCGAACACCAAAACGTGCGACTATTTGGTCACTAGCGAATTGGCTGACGCAAGTGACTTGACGTAGTCGATTGCGACACTGAGGATCTCCTCATTGTAGAAGTCGCTAAGGAAGATCTTATCCCGTTCGGCTTTGTTGTCGAACTGCTTTTCCTCTTCCTTTTCCATGCTGGTCTCTTTGCGGCGAGCCATGTATTCGGATTCTTTCAGAGGGATCAATTTTTCGCTCTTTTGTTTCCGGTAGGCTTCGATCCGCCCGAGGAGTTTTCCAAAGTCAGAGCTGTTGGCAATTCGCTCGGCCGATAGGCCCTGCAAAGCCGACTTGATTGCACTGTCAACCATCGAATAGTGCTTGTGCGGCTGTGCCTTGACGGTATCCATTGGGAGTGGATAGTCCAGATCGGTTTCCGAGATATCCATTTCAGCGGTCATCGACGGCAAAATCACATCGGACGAAACACCTTCGAGTTGTGTTGATCGTCCGTCGGGCAAATAGAATTGTTGGATCGTTAGCTTGAGGGCACCTTGAGGTTTCGCGGCACCGAGTCCGAAGGCTGCTGGGGCCAGGTCTAGGAGAGTCTGAACGGTTCCTTTGCCGTGCGACTTTGGATCGCCGACGATCAAGCCTCGTTGGTAGTCTTGGATAGCTCCGGCAAAGATCTCGCTAGCGCTTGCGCTGAGTTGGCTGATCTTGACGACCAAGGGGCCTTTCCAGGTGATGTTCTTGTTTTCGTCGAGCATCGGGATCACGCGTCCGTTAGGATCCTTGACCTGAACGACAGGGCCGTAATCGATAAACAGTCCTGTTGCTGCGATGGCTTCGGGGAGCGATCCTCCGCCGTTTCGACCAAGATCCAAAACGCACACATCGACGTTGGATTCGTTGAATTTCTTGAGTATGACTTCAAGGTCTTTCGATGTCCGCCGATAGTCTTCCTTGTTCGAGCGAGCACCTTCCATGTCGAGGTAGAAGCTTGGTAGCTTGATGTAACCGACGCGGTAAGGGCTGCCGTCTGGTTTTTGTCCGCGTTCGAGGATTTCGCTTTGAGCCGCGGAGTCTTCGAGTTTGATCACCGCGCGTGTGATCTCATAGACTTGGCGTTCTCCACCACCCTTGGGTTTGACGTGGATCTTGACCTTCGTGCCAGCCTCTCCCCGGATCATCGATACGACATCATCGATCTTCATGTCTTGGGTTTCGACTGCCGGAGTCCCGTCTTCTTGCTGCACAGCGACGATTTCGTCGCCGACCTTGAGCCGTCCATCTTTGTCAGCCGCTCCTCCTGGGACGATCATCTCGACGATTGTCGAACCATCGTCGGCTCGGAGGGTTGCACCGATCCCTTTGAGCTTCAAAGAGATGTGCATATCAAAGTTGGCTTTTTCCCGGGGCGCCATGTAATTGGTGTGTGGATCGAGCGAACTGGTCAGAGCCGTCAGGTACATCTCGAGCAGTTCATAGACGTCTGTTTGGGAACGGTTCTTGTAGTAGGTACGATAACGCTTGTGCAGTTTCTCCTTGGTGTCCTCGTCCTTGTCCCCATCGGCTCTTGCCGACAAGTAACTCAGCTTGATCGTTTTTCGCCAACGATCCTTTAGCTCATTGGTGTCTTTGCAGTAGGCAATCGACTTTGCATCGCTTTCTAGGAACTCCTCGACGTTATAGTCGTGAGGGGTATCGATCAGCTCATGCACCATGGGCATGACTTCGTTAAGCCGCTGGAGGTAACGTTTGTAGACGGTGTATGCAAAAGAGATGTTGTTCTTTTGGAGCATATCGTCGAGGTTGGTTTCTTGGGCGCGAAACTCATCGACATCCGATTGCAAAAAGAACGCCTTGAGCGGATCGACTTGCTTGAGGAATAGGGCGAATCCTCGCTTGGACAACTCATCGTTGAATTTGGGTTGAGAGATGTGACCTTCTTCGACCAGGTTCCGAACATTGCGGATGATCATTCGGTTGTCAGCTGGTTGCTCGCTGACGTTGGCCACGCGTGGAAGTTCCTCGGCCATGCTCCAATGGATCGTCGATGCTGAGAGCATCGAACCTGCGAGAACCGCAAGCAGAGAGCTCCTAAAACCAAATCGGCGAGAGAATCTCGACTTCGTATTCATACTTTTTTCTTTCCAGGATAAGGAAGTTGTTAGCTGGCTCGTTCCAGAGGCTGAAGAACCAAGGAAATATTAGAAGATTGGTCATTTGCAAGCAACACAGATGCGCGGATTCTTGGACGTTCAAACCAAAAATCCCGCACAAGAAAAGCTGGAAAAACATCGAGATTTTTAACAGGTTTTCAGTTGGCGGCGGTTAATCGCTCGATTTGCCGCTCGATACGAACTCTTTGCGACTTAGTTTTCCGTCGCCATTGATGTCGAACTTGCCAAACCGCTGCTTGGCTTGCTCTGGATCTTTCTGCCCGGACATAAACTCCGCATGGGACAAAAACCCATCGGCATCGGTGTCCTTCTTGGCAAATAACGACTCTCGATCCGTCTCCTTAGACTCTTGAGCGGTCGTTTGGGAGCCTGAAAAGGATTTAACTTGGGGCTTGGCTGCCGGGTGTGACGCCAGAAGTTCCCGCATGTTGGCAACGACTTGGGGCTCTTGGTCGGCAAGGTTCTTCGTTTCCAACGGGTCGGTTTGGTAGTCATAAAGCTCCCAGTCGGAGGATTGCTCGGGGGCATCCCAAGCCTTCCACTGAACCAATCGGTAGCGATCGGTTCGAATCGATCTGCCGAGAACTTGTCCAACCCCTTGTTTGCTCCTCGGGTAAACCTGGATCGTGTGATCGCGATGGCTTTGGGAGGGTTTATCCAAGACAGCCGCAAAGCTCTTTCCATCCAGCATGCTAGGCGTATCGATTCCTGCAAGCTCGCAAAGGGTTGGGTAGATATCGACCGATTCGATCATCGACTTGCTCGCTGCTCCTTGAGCTTTGCCGGGTGCAGAAACGATCACCGGAATGCGGGTGGCTTGCTCATAGTTGCTGTGCTTGCACCACATCCCATGATCGCCCAGATGCCATCCATGATCCCCCCAAAGAACGACGATGGTGCTCTCGGTCAGTCCTAATTGATCGAGCCTGGAAAGCAATCGACCAATCTGATGATCGGTAAAGCTGACCGATGCGAGATATCCATGGATGAGTTCTCGTTGGAGCGAATCGGGAATGGGGCCCTGATTGGGCATGTTCGAGTAGGCTCGAAGCTCGCCGCTGTTTTGTGGTGCATAAGCAGGCGCTCCATCGGGGGCTTGCTGATACGCAGCTAGTTCGATTTTGTTTGGATCGTACAGATCCCAATACTTTTTCGGTGCTACAAAAGGCAGGTGGGGTTTTAGAAATCCAACGGCCATCAGCCAGGGTTGATCGGATTTGGATTTCTCCGTCATGGCTTCGATGGCAGCTTGGGCGATGTTCCAATCGTTGTAGAGTTTTGGGTTTGTACGACTCGGTGCTCCAGGAAGCCGCATCGTCGGTGTTGCCGTGACCGACATGAAAGATCTTTCCAACCGACTGGGTGAAATATCCGTTGGCCTTGAAATGCTGAGGCAAGCTGACAGCATCGGGTGAGCCTTTTCGAAAGTTTGTCGGTAAGTCGTAAATACCTAGGCTCTGCGGTCGCAAACCAACAAGCAGAGCGTTGCGAGACGGGGAGCATACCGCTTGATTGCAATAGGCTCGCTCGAAGAGCACTCCTTGCTTTGCGAGTCGGTCCATCGATGGTGTTTGTGCAAGAGGATCTCCGTAGCATCCGATTCGTGGTTTGAGATCGTCGATGCAGATCAAAAGTACGTTGGGACGTCTGGTCCCTTTTTGTGACTCGCTGGCATTGAGGGTTGTGCAAGCAGAAATAAGCAAACTCAAGAGAGCCAATAAAAACCAAAGCGATGATCTCATCTGCAAGAGCCTTTCGTTCAAGTCCGCTGGGCGTCAAACTCCAGCGTGTATCTTAGCCGATTTTACCTGTCGCATTGAAACCTAGAAGCGGGCAGTTTGCGTGCCCGTAGGCTTGCAGGTAGAATCGCGACGCCTGTTGAAGAAATCTTCAAATTCTTTCACCAACTCCCGTCGGGAAACCCTTGGAATGCCACATCTGTATCAGCGCAATGATCGTTTTGAACTCGCGATGAAATTCGTATTCGTTTGTCTTTTTGCCCCTTCAATGTTCTGTTCTGTGATCTGTGCTGTGAGCTTTTCGAGGGGCTTAGCCCAGGACACGGTAGGGAGCAACAGCGAGCGTCCGTTGGGCCTCAGGCAGGCGCTCGAGCAGGCCGGAGAGAATCGAATTGAACTGGAAAAAGTCCTATTCGACGTTCCCGTCGCTTACAAAGATTCTGCTGAATTCCTGATTGCGAATATGCCTTCTAGGGATCTTGCGAGCCTCAAATCCGATTTTCTCTTGAGCGAGATCCAATTGGCTCACCAAGCGCTCGAAGAGGCTCCATGGAAAGACTCGATCCCCAAGGAGATCTTCCTCAACAATATCCTTCCCTACGTGAGCATCAACGAACGCCGCGATGCGTGGCGCAAGGATTTTCGAGAACGCTTTGCAGCCCTTGTTGCAGGAGCCAAGACCCCCGCGCAAGCCGCAGCGATGCTCAACCAGAAGCTTTATCCGATGGTGAAAGTCAAGTACTCGACCCAGCGGGCCAAGGCCGATCAGAGTCCCTACGAATCCCTTCAGTCCGGACTGGCTTCCTGCACCGGGCTTTCGGTTTTGCTGATCGATGCGTGTAGATCGCTTGCGATCCCGGCTCGATTCGTCGGCACTCCACTGTGGTCGGACAACAGCGGTAACCATTCCTGGGTCGAGGTTTGGGACAACGGTTGGCATTTTACGGGTGCGGCTGAACCGACTGGCGAACAGCTCGATCAAGCTTGGTTCATCGGACGGGCCTCGACGGCCAAGCGAGACGACTTAAGGCATGCGATTTACGCGGTGAGCTTTCAACGGACTCCACTGAAATTCCCCATGGTCTGGGATCGTTCGATCGATTACATCTCGGCGGTCAATGTCACTGACCGCTACACCAGCATCGGTTTCAAGATCCCCGAGGGAACTCAGATGGTCTCCTTCCGCGCGATCGACACGGGGAGCTCCAAGCGGGTGATCGCTACATTGAAGGTTTTCGATCAAGCGAACAACCCGATCTCTGAGGGTAAGACCAAGAACGAGTCCTACGATGCCAACGACCACCTCCATTACTATCTCAAACAAGGGGAAAAGTTCCGGGTGGAGTTCGAATACGAAGGCAAGAAGGAGCAAAAGGAGTTTACTGTTTCGGATCGACCGGAACTCATCGATTGGCAAGTCAGCGTGTCGACCAAGGAACCACAGCTTATCGATGATTTAAAAGCGTACTTAAGCACCCCAGCCGATGCTCGCGGAGTGCTTGCTCAGCAAGCTTTCGCGACCAAACCTCTGTCGCTTCGAGAGGCTCAGCAAGCCGAAGGGTTGCTTGTGGCCGACTATCAAGCAAGAGCGAAGGTGTCGCGTAAGGCGGAGTTTGATCGCAAGCTTATCGAACTCGATGGCTTGAAAATGCCTTTCGATTACAAAGTCTTCGGCGAGAAACCGCCAACAGGGCGTAGCCTCTATATTTCCATGCACGGAGGCGGAGGGGCTCCCGCACCCGTCAACGACAGCCAGTGGGAGAATCAAAAGCGACTATACCGAGTCGATGAAGGTGTCTATGTCGCCCCTCGGGCTCCGACAAATACATGGAATCTTTGGCACGAAGGTCACATCGATCGTTTTTTTGATCGACTGATCGAGGACTTTGTTTTGTTCGAAGACGTCGATCCTGATCGAGTTTATTTGATGGGTTATTCAGCCGGTGGAGATGGTGTTTATCAACTCGCACCTCGAATGGCAGATCGCTTCGCCGCCGCAGCGATGATGGCCGGTCACCCCAACGAGACTTCACCGCTGGGGCTCAGGAACCTCCCTTTTACCATTCACATGGGCGAAAAAGATGGTGCTTATAACCGCAATAAAACCGCCGAAACCTGGAAAGAGTTGCTCGCGGATTTAGAGACCAAGGATCCCAAAGGCTACAAGCACTTGGTAAAGATTCACGAAGGCAAAGCCCACTGGATGGATCGCCAGGACGCTGAAGCTCTTCCTTGGATGAAGCAATTCACTAGGCAAAGGTATCCAGAACGAATCGTTTGGAAACAGGATGATATTGTTGGACGACGATTCTACTGGTTGGGCACTGCGGGCCAGATACCTGATCGAGCCCTAACGATCGTCTCTCGCGAAGGCCAAACGATCAAGATCGAGGAATCGGAGCTCGGGGAGCTGACGATTCTCGTGCGTGATGATTGGATCGATTGCGATCAGGAGATCCAAGTGCTTTGGAAGGAGCAGGAGGTCTTCAAGGGCAAAGTCTCAAGAACCATCGCTGCGATCCAAGAGTCCCTCGAGCGAGGAGATCCCAAGGGTGCTTATTTTGCGAAAATTAATGTCGGAAAATAAGTTTGCTCAGGAGGGCCATGAAAATGGTTACCAAAAACGTTTGGATTCGAGCACGAGCACGAGCACGAGCACGAGCACGAGCACGAGTTGAAAACGGTATAATCAATCTCTTCGGCATTTCATCATCGACACACAGAACACGCAGAAGACAGTATCAAGCACATGCAATTTGAGATCACACTTGGCGCCCTGAGGGGATTTGGCATTGCAGCATTCTGGCTGGTTTTCCAAACCGCATTGCTTGCGACCGGGTTGCTTGCACAATCGACAGATCAGGCGAAAAGCATCGACTTTGGGCTACAAATTCGACCGATCCTTTCGGAACACTGCTTTCACTGCCATGGTCCTGACGAAGCGCATCGGCAAGCCGATTTGAGATTGGATCAAGAGGATTCGGCAAAGCTCCCAAGGGAAGGAAAGCAGGCGATTCATCCCGGATCGATCGAACGAAGTCAGATCCTTCATCGGATTCAAAGCGACGATCCGGACCTCGTCATGCCACCACCATCGGCACGCAAGACCGTTACTCCCGAGCAGCGTGAGTTGCTCAAGCGATGGATCGAGCAAGGTGCCCCATGGGGAAGCCATTGGGCGTTTGCCGCGCCACAACGCTGGCCAATGCCGTTGTTGCAAAAGATCGATTCCAAACAAGACTCATGGGCACAGTCTCCTATCGATGCATGGGTGCTCGAGACGATGCGTCAAAAGGGGCTCTCTCCGGCGGATCCTGCGGATCCCTACACTTTGGTTCGGCGGTTGTGGCTAGACATCGTCGGGTTGCACCCCGAGCCTGTTCGTGTCGAGCGATTTGTCGCTGAGTATCGGAAAGACCCAAAGCAAGCGATTGAATCGATGGTCGGGGAGTTGCTCGACCATCCAGGGTTCGGTGAG
>JAJTFC010000115.1 GCA_021298315.1 Planctomycetaceae bacterium | reverse complement strand
CGCAATGAACAGATGATTTTCCGAGTCTATGCCTAAAAAATCCCGGGGGTTCGGGGGCAGAGCCCCTGAGGAGCATGGGATCTGCGCGCGTTTGTCACAGCGGTTGTTCAAAATCTTTTTTGAACAAATTTCCCTCCTAACTAAAGACCGTTGCTACTCGTAATCGAAAAGCCTGAATCGATTCAAGTTGCTCGCCTTTTAAAGGGACCTCGAACCCCGGCTTTTGGCCCGTATATCGACGACATCCCAACATGTCCCTTCGAGTACGAATAGAACCAGTTGCACAAATTCACAGCCAAAATAATTCCTGAAGAACCTAAAAAATTTTTCTGACCAAAATCGAGACAAAAACTCCTTTCTTGATACATTTGAGTCAGCCACAGCCCCGAAGGGGCAAGTTGGCAACAAGTTGGCAATAAATTGGCAATGTTGGAAACAGGGGTGCAAAGGGACCGTTGAACCCAAGAGCGAAACGAACTTCGCGTTGGTTTCTTCTTTCTGAAAGGTCCCTTGCTATGCTCGCAAAACTGAAAACCTACAGCCTCGTCGGTATCGATGCTGTTCCGGTGGATGTCGAAGTCGATCTGTCTCCATCGGCACTCCCTAAAACCGTGCTGGTTGGCCTGCCCGAACAAGCCGTCCGCGAAAGCACCCATCGGGTCGAACGGGCACTGGTCAACGCCGGTTTCCTTCGCCCCCACGATCGTATCGTGATCAACCTTGCTCCAGCCGAACTCCCCAAACAAGCTGCCAGTTTCGATCTGCCGATTTCTCTTGGACTCCTCGTGGGCAGCAGCCAGATCCAGTCCGATCGGCTCAATGACTATGCCGTCGTTGGCGAACTTTCGCTAGAAGGCCATACGCGCGGTGTCAAAGGAGCCCTCTCGATGGCCATCGCAGCAGCCAAACAAGACGGGATCAAGGGCCTGCTGGTCCCTTCGTCGAATGCCAAGGAAGCCGCAGTGGTCGAGGAAATCGAAGTCATCCCCGTCGCAAATCTCTGCGAAGCAGCAGCGTTCATGGCAGGCACACTGGAGATCGATCCGGTTCCAAGTCGCCTGCAAGAGATCTACGATAACTTTTCGAGATACGAACTGGACTTTGCCGATGTGCGAGGCCAAGAAATGGCCAAACGGGCTCTAACGATCGCCGCCGCAGGCAACCACAACCTCTTGATGATCGGTCCGCCGGGCTCAGGAAAAACCATGTTGGCAAAACGCCTCTCGTCGATACTGCCAACCCTCTCGCCAGGCGAATCGATCGAAACGACGCGAATCTACTCGGCCCTCGGTAGGCTCCATACAGGCCAACCCCTAATGGTCCAACGCCCCTTCCGCTCTCCTCACCACACCATCAGCGATGCTGGTCTGGTCGGCGGTGGCAGCCCACCTTCGCCAGGCGAAGTCTCGATGGCCAACAACGGCGTATTGTTCCTGGATGAACTCCCGGAGTTCAACCGCAAAACGCTCGAAGTCATGCGCCAACCACTCGAAGACCGAGTCGTTACGATCTCACGTGCCATGCGCAGCACCACGTTTCCGGCAAACTTCATGCTCGTCGCGGCGTTGAACCCATGCCCATGCGGCTATCGAACCGACCCGCGTCGCTCGTGCAACTGCAACCCCACCCAAATCGAACGCTACATGGGTCGCATATCGGGTCCGCTTTTAGATCGAGTGGATATCCACATCGAAGTCCCCGCAGTCCCCTTCGAAGAACTCGCGCATGGATCTGCTGGTACCAGCAGCCAAATCATGCGAGACCAAGTCACCGCTGCACGGACGCTCCAACACCAACGTTTCAATTCATCGAAGACTCTCACGAACGCTCAAATGACCAGCCGCGAACTGCGTCAACATTGTCCGCTGGGAAAAGTCCAAACGCAGCGAATGAAAACAGCGGTCTCCGAACTAGGACTCTCGGCCCGCGCTCACGACAAAGTCATCCGCGTGGCGCGAACGATCGCCGATCTGGAGTCCTCCCCGCAAATCGAGCCGCATCATATCGAAGAAGCGATCCAATACCGCATGCTCGATCGGGATATCTTGGCCTAGAAGCTAAACCTTGACCGTCCAGGTGTCGCCACTGGCAAAGAGCTTTTGCAAATCCCCTTTGCCTCGCTGCTCGACGGCTTGGTCGATCTGCCCGCGAACGGCTTGCTCGAACGTCTCATGCACGACGTTGCGGAAAACCCCAATGGGCTCAGGGAATTGGGGATGTCGCATCCGAGAAAGCAAATACACCAGTGCCGGGTCAGCTTGCTCATCGTGGAAGAGCAAATCGTCCTCCTTGACCTTGCCCTCGGCCAAGTTGACGACTTCGAGCGAAAATCCGTTGAGTCGAATTCCCTTGTCCTTTTCCTTGCCGAAAATCATCGGCTTGCCATGCTCGAGCTCAATGGTCGTATCGTCGCGAGTGGCCTTGTCCTGTGCATAACTAAAGGCTCCGTCGTTGAACACGTTGCAGTTTTGATATACCTCGACAAAACTCGTTCCGCGATGCTCGGCAGCTCGTTTGAGCACGGTTGCCAAATGCTTGATATTGCTATCGACCGACCGAGCGATAAAGGTCGCTTCGGCACCAATCGCAATGCTGATCGGATTCAGAGGATGATCGACCACCCCCATCGGTGTGCTCTTGGTGATTTGTCCTTCGACACTCGTGGGCGAGTACTGGCCCTTGGTCAACCCATAGATGCGGTTGTTGAAAAGGACGATGTTCAAATCGACGTTGCGACGCAGCAGGTGAATGAAGTGGTTGCCACCGATACTCAGCGAATCACCATCGCCGGTGATGACCCAAACACTCAAATCAGGGCGAGCGAGTTTCAGGCCCGTTGCCACCGCAGGTGCTCGGCCATGGATCGAGTGAACTCCGTAGGTGTTGACGTAGTACGGAAAGCGACTCGAGCAACCAATCCCGGAGATAAAAACGGTCTGCTCGGGTGGAATCCCAATCTCGGGCAAAACCTTCTTCATCTGGGCCAGAATCGAATAATCACCGCAACCAGGACACCAACGGATGTCTTGATCGCTTGCAAAGTCGTCGGCCTTTAGAACTTTCAGTGCTGTATTCATGGCGAGTTAATCGTTGGCTAAATCGTGTTTTGGGTCTATTTGGTGTGTTCGAGGATCTTGTCGTACAACTCGGAAACCGTAAACGGCTTGCCCTTGATCTTGTTGTAACCGATCGCATCGACCAGGTATCGACTGCGGATGAGCATTTGTAGTTGGCCCATGTTGAGCTCGGGGATCAAGACCTTCTTGTAACGACCGAGGATTTCACCAAGGTTGCTTGGGAAAGGATTCAAGTAGCGAAGATGAGCATGCGCGACACTCTTACCGGCAGCTTGAGCTCGCTGAACGGCCGTCAAACAGGCCCCATAAGTTCCACCCCAACTCAGTACCAGCAAGTCCCCGCTCTGGGGGCCTTCGACGTCTTGAGGGGGTAGCAACTTGGCCGCATTCGCAACCTTTTGTGCGCGGATATGCACCATCTTTTGGTGGTTCTCGGGATCGTAGCTGATATTTCCGGTTCCGTCCTCTTTCTCGATCCCACCGACGCGGTGCATGAGTCCCGGAGTGCCAGGGATTGCCCATGGCCTAGCGAGAAGCTCGTTTCGCAGATAGGGCTTGAACGGTCCGTCAGGATTGTTGCTTTCTTGCGGATGCCGGATCGTAAATGGAGCCAGCTTGGTCATGTCCGGGATCTTCCAAGGTTCCGCTCCGTTGGCGATGTAACCGTCGGACAAGACGACCACTGGAATCATCAATTGCGTGGCGATCATCCAAGCGTCTTGGACGATGTCAAAGCAATCACCAGGACTGCGGGCCGCGAAGACCGGCAAGGGTGCTTCGCCGTTTCGACCAAACATGACTTGCAACAAATCGGCCTGCTCGGTCTTTGTCGGAAGCCCCGTACTTGGGCCGCCCCGTTGAACATCGATCACCAGCAACGGGAGTTCGAGCATCAGCGCAAGCCCCATGGCTTCGGCTTTGAGCGCGATCCCAGGACCGCTAGAGGTCGTCACGCCCATCTGTCCGCCATACGAAGCACCGATTGCCGAGCAGACCGCAGCGATTTCGTCTTCGGCTTGGAACGTGCAAACGCCAAAGTTCTTGTAACGCGCCAGTTCGTGCAAAATGTCCGATGCAGGTGTGATCGGATAAGAAGCGTAGAATAGCTCCTTGCCAGATCGCTGGGCTGCGGCCAGCAAGCCCCAAGCCAAGGCTTGGTTACCCATAATGTTGCGATAGGTTCCAGGCGAAAGCTTCGCAGGTTCGACGTTGTAGGACTGGCCCAGGGCCTCGATCGTCTCGCCATAAGCCCACCCGGCCCGCAGAGCCTTTTCGTTGGCCGCAGCGATTGCGGATTTGCCCGCAGAGAACTTGCCGTGAATGAACCGCAACGTTGCGTCCATGTTCCGACCATAGAGCCAATAGACGAGCCCCATCGCAAAGAAGTTTTTGCAACGATCGGCTTCCTTGGTGCTCAATCCAAATTCGCTGACAGCTTCCTTGGTCAAACGAGTCATCGGAACTTTGATCAATCGATATTTCTCCATCGATGGATCTTCCAACGGACTGGTGTTGAGTTTGGCAAGCTTGAGATCTTTGTCTTCAAAGCTGTCATCGTTGACGATCAGCAAGCCACCTTTGACCAAGTCGGCAAGGTTTGTCACCAAGGCCGCTGGGTTCATGGCAACCAGAGCATCAAGCGTATCGCCCGGAGTGTGTACCTCGTGCGATGCGAACTGGACTTGGAATCCCGAGACCCCAGCCCGCGTGCCGCGAGGAGCTCGAATCTCCGCAGGAAAGTCCGGGAACGTGGCGACATCGTTCCCTAGTAGTGCCGAGGTGTTGGTCAGTTGCTGGCCGAGTAGCTGCATGCCGTCACCGGAATCACCCACCAATCGAACGGTGATACCACTGACAAACTCGACCGGTTTCTCGATCGTCGAAGACGCTTGGGTTGACATATTTCAATGGCTAATGTTGCTTGAGGCCATAAGGGCAGACAGTGCGGGTTGTATCGATTCTTCGGGCGAAAAGAGTGAAGCTATTTTGGCAAAACTGCGAGAGGTTGAGTATGTCAAATCGTCGCAAATTCATCCCAGGTTGCCCATTTTCTACTCGTTGGAAAACCGCAAAGACTACTTTTTCTCCACATGCATCGTCACGATTTTGAGCAATTCGATCTCCCTGGCCCGCATAAGATCGCCAATCGCTGGAAGATTTTTGTGGTAGAAAGTCCACGAACGCCAAAAGACGAGTCCAAGTCCGATGCAGGCCACTGGGCCGCTAATTAGCCCTGGCCAGAAACGTTGCAGCAGCATTTCTAGGCCAATCGGTAGGCAACACCAAGCCAGGAAAAAAGGCAAGCTCAAGGTCAAAAGCAGGTTCATTAGGAGGGTTTTCCATGAAAAGTCTTTTGGATGCATCCCGCCTGGCGGCAGGGGAAATGGAGCCAGAACCGACATCAGGTTGGTCATCATCAGATACAAGGGCATAAACGCTAGCAAGCTGAACAAGGATTCGAGCATGACCAAAATCGACACCTTCCAAAACATCGCTATGCCTAGTCCCATCGCGATCGATAGAGCCAGTGCTGGTAACCCGAATGCGATGTTTCTCGCATGCAGAATCGTGTGACGTGCGATCGGGGAAAGCACCCAAAATCGGAATCCTGAACGATCGATTCCAAAGATGTTGCAAAGAAACCCTGACGATAGAAACAGGCCCAAGGCCGTCAGTGATACGATCGCAAGGAATTGCCAATGAGCATCTTGAGGCCCTCCCCGTTTTCCGAAGAGCATCATCATGATGATCGGTTGCATCAGCGGCAAAAGGATACTGAGTTTAATCTCCGGAGATCGAGAAAGAGACAACCAACTCATCGACACGATCGCAGAGTAGGTTTGGTCAAGGCCTAGATAGCTCTTTTCGATAAATGTCGCTTCTTGATCCTCACGTGGATTGATCTTGGGATTTACAAGCCGGCTTGGCGAGACGGTCTGGGTATCAAAACCGTTTTGGTAATAAGTCAAAGTCAACAGATAATTCGAACGCAGCGCAGCGATGCTTACCACCAGCATGCTCGTCATCAAAAACCATGATTGAACCGTCGGCTTGGTCATCTGATTCATGCAACCAGCAAACCACATAGGTGGAACCACCAAATCCAGTTTGCGTAAGGTGCTGGCAAATCCATGCAAAGCCAAGCGGCCTCGATTCGTTGCATTTTCGGTGGACGTATTCGATTCCTCTTGGACACCTAGCTCTTGAGACTTTTCGACAGCGTTTTGTCCAGGAACGGTAATTCGCGTCGGAAGACGATCTCTCAATGCCGTGGATGTCATCGCAAAACCAAATGAAAGCAGTCCTACCAAAGCGGGTACAAGTACCAAGACCAAACGTCGAGTACGCGGATTAAATAACCAGAGAGCAACCCTAGCCTGAACCAACGAGGTAATCGACGTGATCATCAACGCATGCAAAAGAACCGGAACAAGTTGCCACAGCACCCATGGCCCTAAGTAGATTGCTTCCCCTGCGATCAGTCCTATCGATGCCATGGCAAAATAGATCATCGGTAGATTGAACCAGGTTTGAAAAAAGTTCATTCCGAAGGCCTGGGCCGGTGAGACAGGCAAGTGCATCACTCGCTGAAGCGGAATCGCATCCGAACGAAAGATGTCGTGCGAAAAATAAATGCTCCAAGCGATCACAAAAAAAGCGGCTATGCCATTCCACGTGATGAGAAAAAAGTCCGCTGAGGACTCCTTGGCCAATGAATAGCCTACGAGTAGTCCTATCAACAGTATCCCTATGGCGCTTGTAGCAATCGCACTCGAAAACAAAAGTGTAACAACATGACCTATCCAGGACTCTCTCCGAAACAGATTCAACCTGCTGCGAAGTTGCATTTCAGCGATTGCGATTATTTGATCGACCATCAAGCTGCCGCCCTTTTCTACTTGGCTAGCCAGTCTAGTTTATTGGAGATCTCCGCTTGCCCTCCTCCGACAGCGTTCATGAAAGCAGTCTCAAGTGATTCTTGCTCGGTGAGCGATTCGAGCGTTTGCGAAAGTACCAAATTCCCCTTGGTGATAATTCCTACATGAGTACACAACCGCTGTACGATCTCGAGAATGTGGGAGGTTAGAAAAACAGTTCCACCTTTGGTGATGAATTGCTGCAGAAGATCCCGAATCGTTTTTGAAGCAACCGCATCGACACCCTCAAAGGGTTCATCTAGAAAAAGCAACTTTGGATTCGGTAGCAATGCAGCTGCTAACGAGAGCTTTTTTCGCATGCCATGGGAAAACTCAATCGCAATGGTTCTTGAAGCGTAGTCTAAATCCAATAGATCCATTAACTCCATCGATCTTCTGCGCACCTCAAGGCGTTCGATGCCGTGGATACGGCCGACGAATGTTAAATAATCACGGGCCGTTAGGTTGTCGAACAAAGCGAGACTTTCAGGAATAACTCCAATCGATTTTTTTGCCGCTAAAGACTCTTTGGGATCGAGCATGTTGTGCCCAAGCACTCGAATCTCGCCTGCCGTCGGGCTCAGCAAGCCCGTGAGCATTTTGATCGTCGTTGATTTCCCGGCACCGTTGGTCCCCAAAAAACCATAAAAGGTTCCCGCCTCAACCGCCAAATCCAAATGATCCACAGCAAGTACATCGCCAAATCGACGACACAACTGATGTGTCTCTATCGCAAGCACCATAGCGGGGGCTCAAAGGTTCTGTAAAAAGGCTAATTGGATCGTGAATCTTCTCGTACCTAATCCATTCTAGAGCGTTTCGGCGAGAAATAAACAGGTTGTCACCGAATCCAGTACTCCGATTGCTCACGAATCGTCTTAAGCCAATCGACTGCCGTGTGAGGCAAATCGTGCTGATGAGCATAACCAAAATGCTCCATAATAGCTTCGTCGTGGTAGACCACGACAGACATGGCAATGAGCAACAAGTAGGTCGCAACGTTTGCCAAGCGAGACTCGCCAAAGAACTTTAGTGCCGTTCCAAAGGAATGCTTAAATACATACTTGCCCCGCCGAAACTCCACCGACCACAACTCATCGAGCAAAATGTGGGACATAAATCCCACAAAGACAGCCAGCGTTTTGAAGAGCCTCGGGTGGATATTCTCCGAAGCCGACACCAAAAAGACAAAAAGCGCCGCGATAAGCGCCGCCGGCAAACTATGCCACATCCCACGATGAACGGTGTAGCGACGAAACAATTCGGCGATCCCGAACCTTAGGAAAAAGTAAATCACTCCAGTGACCACCAGCATCATCTCGTGCGATAAACCGACCCGCTCGAGCCGATCGAGCATGAGCATCGGAACAAAAGCCGCCGCAAATGCCACCGCTTCCCGCAACGGGATCCCAGAATCGCTGTCCAAATCCGGAAGCATGCCACTGACCGAGCAAAGCCCGCCGGCAATCAAGCAACTTTCCCAAGGCATTCCGGATTGATAACCACCTGCCCCAAGCAACGCACCAGCAAGGGTGCTGACGGTGATGTGGGTTTTGAAATCCGCCATGAATCTCTCCGCCGCTTGCTTGCCACAACGCAGCCTCGGGTATCCTCGGGGTAGGGTAGGTGACGCTGGTCGATGCAGCCGTCGTTACAATAGGTACATTCGCTCTAATGCTATTAGCATTTTCGCTCGCACCTGACAAGACAGTTCTGATTTCGGGCCTTTGCAACCGCCAGCGAATTTGCCAACTAAGCTCCAATGCTGTCAAAAAGTGCTCTTTTGTTGCCCTGTGGCGAATTGATACAACAATTGCTGGTATTAGCGAGTAGTCCCTTCAATGGTTCCTAGCAACGGTCCTAACGCCATGCAAACTTACGATATCATCATGCTGATCATCTTGGCCTCGGCCGCGATCTTCGGTGCGATCAAAGGCTTTGCCTGGCAAGTCGCTTCGCTTGCATCGATCGTTGTGAGTTACTTCGTTGCCAATTACTTCAGGCACGATGTGGCAAAACACATCAACGCTCAGCCCCCTTGGAACGTCTTCCTGGCGATGCTCTTGCTGTACTTCGGAACCAGTCTTGCAATCTGGCTTGTCTTTCGCATGATCAGCTCTTCGATCGATAAGATTCGACTCAAGGAGTTCGACCGTCAACTCGGTGCAGGTTTCGGACTCCTCAAAGGTGCGGTTCTATGCTGCATCGTCACGATGTTCGCTATGACGCTTCTAGGCCCCAATCAAAAAACGTTCATTGCAAGGTCGCGAAGCGGGCAGTACATCGCCCAAGCTCTCGCGCATGCAGGATCGATCATGCCCCCTGAGGTCAAAGAAGTCATCGGCCCGTACATCGCTAACGTCGAACGGCAGCTTGAACAAGGTCGTGCACCGGAGGGCTTCCCTGTACCGTTGGATTTCCAAGGTGCCAATGGCACTAGCCTTGGAAACGATCTGATGCGAGGTGTCGGGCTCGAAGGCGTAAATGGCCAAAACCGAAATGGCCAACCTGCATCCAATGGTGGGATTCTCGAAAGATTTTTGGGAACAAGCCCCCGGGCCGCACCAGCTCCGCAGTCTGCACCAGCTACGCAGACTGCACCTTTGAATTTTCCACAAGCAGCCCCACCCTCGGGCAGCACCAATACTTGGTATGGCAACGATATCCTTCCAACCGCACCAGGCGCACCTCCTAGGCAACCCCTGCCAAGTCCCCCAAACCAGCCCTACCAACCCAATCAGGGCATCCCCGGCGGGACACCTGTTCTTCCTCCATTGCCCTTTTGACTCCATTACCCTTCTGAGTTCTAGACAAGCCCACTGGGTCAACTATCATCAGGGTTCGTCTTGGCCGCTACCGACATAGCGGAACCAGGAAATAATCGCAGCCCCCACATTCTCTCTAGGAGTCTCTGCTCATGCGTACTTTTGCTGGCTTGCGCGTCGGTCTTCTTGCCTTGTGCACCGGACTTGTTGGTTACTCGTCGAGTTATGGCGATGAGCGTGAGGATATCAAACTTCGAATTCAGGAAATTAAAAAACAAACGGCTCAGTTGCTCGAAGAGGGTCGCAAGGACAAAGCCGCTGGATTGATGCGTGAGCAAGAAGAACTCATGGGCATACTCAGACGCATGACCGGGGAAGGCAAGGCCGAAGTCCGAGGACCGGGCCCAGAGCATATGGAGAAGTTTGAAAGAGCCATGCAAAAGGTAAGGCACTTGCGGATCGCTTCGGAAAATCTCAAGCAAGCCGATATGCACGATATGGCATTGGAGTTGATGCGACAGGCCGAAGGCATCGAACAGGATTTACGAAATGCAAAAGAGAAGATGGCCGGCCAAATGAGAGACCCAAAGGGACCAGAGGGCAGGGGACTCGACAATCGGCTCAACAGCATGCAGCGAGAGATCGAAGAACTCCGCAACCAAAACCAGCAACTGCGCATGATGATCGAGAAAATCGCAAGTGGTCTTCGACAACCTAAAGTCAACGATGCGCCGGAATCAAATCCCAAGAAGCCGCAAATAGATGACAAGATGGTCGCATTTGCCAAACGATTGATTGATAGGCTAGACAAAGACAAAAATGGATTTGTAACCTCGGATGAATGGACGACAGCCGACCCCTCTTTTTCGGACGTCGACATCAACAAAGACGGTAAGGTCAATCTAGAGGAATACGCCAAGTACCGAAAAGACCTGTGGGTCAAGTAACGCCGACCGCAGGCCCAGTAACCCGAAGTGTAAACGAGGAAGCACTCGAGTGATCGTCACGCGAAGCCATCGGCCGTGTACTGCTAGAGGTTGGAGTGCCCGAAGACAACCGCTGATGAACACGCATAATCGCTAATGTAGAACAGCCCTACGCGCGGTCTTTCCCCTCATCCCCCCCGCCCCTTCTCCCCAGCCAAAGCCCTGGGGCGAAGGGGAGCCAAGCGGCGTTAGGCGTTAGGCGTTAGGCGTCAGGCGTCAGGCGTCAGGAAAACAGCCAAACGGTTTTTAGAGTACTGCATTAGCGTTCATCAGTGTTCATCAGCGGTCGTATTAGTCCGCATTAGCGTTCATCAGCGGTTTGGTAAAAACGATGATTCGCAACTAACGGATTTGATACAACCACTTTAACGCCTGATTCATCAGATCCTCGCCGGCTCCTATCTCTGCAGGTGCGACCTGGGCGTCAGCACCATAGCCCCCCTCTGCGGTCCCTTCAATCGTCGGGAAATACTGATGGTAGCCATTGCAATAACCAAAGAATAATAAACCCTCGAAACGAGCACGTTCCCTAAGCCGAATTGCGTGCTGACAAAAAAATTCGCCACTGGCCCCCACAAACGCGATCTCTTTGTTCAGAACCGCCACGGTCAACCGAGGACGGATCCCGTCTTGATACTCGGCGACAAAGTTTTCAACAAGCTCCGGGAAAAACGCGACCGAATATACCCCTTGCACCAACGGATTCCTAAAGTCGGTTCTAGAACCAAACGTAAATCGATCCTCCTTGAACTTCAACGACGGTGCCTGTACCGATTTGGTCTCGATCCCGTCATACAGCTTGAGCACCTCGTTACCCAACGCGGAACCATAACCGAGATAATCTCCATGAGCCCCTCGATCCACAGAGATATCCCCCGAAGCTCCCTGCATGAAGACCACCGTGCCTGCGGTTTTCTCGCTGACAGTCGATCGCATGGCTCCGACATAGTCGGCTGAAAACTTGCGAATGTCCGACGATATGTTCGTCGGATGACCAGTGAAGTTAACGATCGTCGCAATATTCTTGCCACTTTCCAATTCATCGAATCGAATCACTCCTAGCCTTGTGTCGACCGGAGCAGGGCGGATCTTCGTGTGCCGGTTGCGATTGAATCCGACGAGCTCCTTGTTGGCTTGGCCGACTTTGGCCGGTTTCATCTGCTCGTGCGCTTGGAGTATCGAGTCCACCAACGCTTGTTCCAACTGCTGGTTGTAGCGTATCGCAGCATCAAAACGACCACGACCCCGGCCTGGGGCATCGAAGAGTTCAAGCACCGGTCCATGGTGCGTGTGAGATCCGGCGATGAACGAAACGTCAATCCCCGCCTTCTCCTTGATCTGACTTCGAATCCTCTGAAGCGAATCTTCTTGGGGCGATCGGCCTAGGTCCAAGCCGACAACGGCCATCTTGCGACGCCCAGCTTGAATCACGACAACCGTCGCCTTGAGCGGATCCAAAGTTCCCTCGGATAATGCTGCATGCCGATCGCCATATCCCCACATCGGTACGGCTTCGGTCGGCGTAATGTCGACCTCACAGGCCCCTGCTTTGAATTCCTGACAGTTCCCTCGCTGCCCAGAGAGCACCCACGAGACAACCAGTGCAACGATGCCCATCCAATAACATAGCTTATTCATTTTTTCGATTCTTCCTCGTTCTACTCATTGGGTGTCGAGCATTAGATGCGGGGCATAACCATAATCCACCGGCTGATACTCGATCCTCAAGTCGTTGGATTCGATCCGACGATTTCCTTCTCTCAGGGAGACGAGCAGATGGTCCAGAACTCCTGCTGTGAGCATGGTGCGTTCGACAGGATAAGCTGGTTTGCCCGAGTGGATCATTCGCTCAATCCCCTTAAGCAGATAGGCAAAGTGCGGATAGTAGGGCTCTTCGCGCTCTTCGACTCGTGTCGCGAAACTTCGCCCCGTCGTATCGAGCACGGCTGCTCCGATGCCTTGGGCTTTACCGGGTAACATCAGTACTGGCACGACCAAGCCATCGGCATAGCCGATCAAAAAGGCCGCTCCATCTTTGGGCGGGTCATCAAGCACCGATTGCCGATCGGTTCCGGTCGCTCCGAGAGCCTGATCGAAAAGATCCGAATGGATGGTTCCTTGCTCTAACAAAAAACCGATCTTGTCGGTAGGGAGTGCTTGAACCCACGCGACGCCTCGCTCGCCGCCGCGTCGGCGTTCCAAAATGCTCTGCAGGAATTCCAAGGTGTGAATCCCATAGATATCCAATCCCGAGTAGCCGATCCCCAAGGCTGCCGAAACCCCTTGCTGCCATGTTAAATCCGCATCCGGGATCCGATACGAGACCGTTAAACTCGAACCTGCCATCCACGGAACGTTAAGCTCTTTGGCTCTTTGGGCCATCCAAAGCGCATCGGCCCACTCAGGACCTGGGTGCTTGTCGTTAAAGACCGGAACGACCTTTTTGTACTTTGCCATCGCATCGGTGATCTCTTGGAAGAACCGTTTGCGTGGATACAGATGCTGGCCAAAGTCGTTCCAAGGATAATCACCGTGCTCCCCAATGCTCAGCACTCCATCGACATCGATGCGACCCGTATCGAGCGTAAGTGCCTCTTCGATCGACTTGCACAACCGAAAGCCATGTTTTTTGGCAAGCTCGACCGACAAATCCTCCGGTGGATACTGATCGACAAACAATGAAACGAGTTGCAAGTCAGGGCCAGGCCCTCCGTCTTGTCGCCAGCCCTCTAGGATCTTTCCCAAAAGAACGTCCGAATGGGATTTCTTTCGGTAAACCGTGACGACTGCTGCGACTCTCTTTTTTTCGCGAGCCGGCCATGGGTAAGCAAATAGGTTTTGGCAACTTGTAGCAGTTAGCGATGCTGCCATGCTTCCCAACCAAAGTCGACGAGTTATATCATAGGGATGTTGCATCATCGCAGGCAGCCGGTTTTTAGAGTGTAAGGTTCCAAACGCAAGTTCCGATTGTATCGGATAGTCTACCTCCCTTGGGGCCTGCCATACTGTATCGGTTAATCCGAACTCTCCGAAGTCTCTGTCCCCGTGGGTAAAACGCAAGGCTTTCGTGGTATCGGTCGATACTCCCAGCACCGGGCGGTTCGGCACCCGGTTTTTCCCTTGAATTCCTTCTGAAGATAGCTGTGCATCGATGGCCAAAAAGGAAGTTTTTCGCGTAGTGACACGAGCCTCCGATGGCTCGCTGAAAATCCGCGATTTCCACTCCGCCGAAATGATCTATCGCACGCATACCCAAGTAGGCGTTGACGATAGCAGCACCGATCTGGATTTGCGCGGCATGCCGATCTTCAAGGGCCTGATCGGTCCGATTCCCGAAGGCAAAAACATCGCCCGCTACGAATCCCACGATGTTTTCGAAGTGATGACCAAGGAGTGGGCCAACGCCAGCCCGCGTCGCCGTCGGCGGCTCAAGCCCGGCGAGGTTAGTTCCGAAGCGAATTCTGAAGATTGAGAATTCGGTCGATGAATCGATAGGCTTGCTCCCGAGCCTCTGGTGGAAAATCGTGAGCACTCTCTGGATAGATCGCTTGAATTTGTCCCTCGGCCGAATGCATCCGATAAACTCTCGCTGCTTGATCGATCGTCTCGCGTACCCCTGAGACGTCAAAGTTGTCGTCTCGGATCGGGGAGCTGGTAAAAAAGGCTCGCGGAGCAATCCCTGCGATAAGCTCGGGAAAATCGAAGGGAACCAAGTTTGGATTGTTTGCGTAACTCGTCGCGATACGAGGCATGTAGCGGTCGCTGGTCCAGCCTCGAAGGTTCCCACCGTAGTATTTGTGAAAGCGGGTAAAGCCGCAGCTTGTAACAGCCACCGAGATCCGCTCGTCGAAGAAACTCGTGAAGATCGTATTGTGTCCTCCGAGGGAATGCCCAATGCATCCGATCCGTGTGCCATCGACTTGAGGCAAGGCCTGCAACAGATCGATCGCGCGCATGTTGTCCCAGATGGCCTTCATGCTACCGCTGGCCCACTGGGAATGGGCGCGAAAGTCGTACTCATGCTCGCCAAAGGAAGGGTAGTCCGGAGCAAGCGTCACGTAACCTCGCTGGGCAAGCTCCAACGCATAGTGTAGGTTCTTACTACCTCCGAGCCCCGAAGGCTCACCCTTGCCGATGCCGATCGTCTGATGCAAGCACAACACCGCAGGTCTGCGAATCTCAGCATTGTTCGAATGGACGAAAAGGAACGCATCAACCCGGTCCTCTTTGCCCAAAGCGCCCCCTTTCTCGGTGACGTACTGGATCTTGCGACGAATCAATCCATCGGCCAAAGGTGTTTCCTCTAAGATCGTAAAATCGACCGGCCCGAGCCTACTGCGATCCGGTAAGCTACCCATGACGACTTCGATGTTTTTGCGAATCGAATCCCTGCGGCGCTGCCAGTCCTCTACGTTTTGAATCCTTCCAAGCTCAGGAAAGGATGGATCCACCCAATCAAGATTCGCGTGGACCTGATCCAAGACACTCGCAGTATCTTGGCTACGAGCCTCCAAAGGAAGGCTTGCGAGAATCGCAAGGGCGATCCCAAGTGCGGGTATGCGCATGGATGATGACTCTTTGCTATGGAAGTGTTTTGCTGTTGAATTGTGTTCGCAACTGCAAGATCGCTGAATCGACCATCATCTCTCCGCTCCCTTCGGCGCAGCGGGCCGAGATGACCTCGTAGTTGCCTTGCGAATATGCTTGTCTTGTTGGAACATAGCCGATCGATCCATTGGCAAGTTCATGGATCGATGTGACGGAAAAAGGCGATGCGTCTTTGATGGCCATCCCTAGTTGCACGAAGATCTCGCCTGGCAGGGAGACCCAAGCGACTTGTCGGCCAAGACTGATGACTTGGACTTCGGCATCGAGGAACCCATCGGGATGCGCTTCGACGTCGGCGATGCGATAGGCCTCGACCATTTCCATGAAGGGCGGAAGCGGCTGAGTATTCATTTTTGCAAGCACCGTTTTAGCCCATGCGGAGCGCTGGGGCGAATGCGGATTGACAGGAACCTTAACGACTTGGTGCGAAGCACTCAGGCGATGGGAGCTTAAGGGTTGAAGACTATTCCAAGACCTTAAGATCGCACCGGCCAGTCGGGTACCGATCCGAGCCGCCTCGTGGTGACCACCCTGACGATTTCCACTGCGCACATCGATGTGATTGATATCACCACAAGTCCCCGTGGCATATTGCAAGTGAGCTTCGGGGAAAACTTTGCTCAGAGATTCCTGAATCGTGTAAGGCATATCGGCGCTCCACTGGGAACCGCCGACGGTATCTAAGTGGATTGCATAGCTACTGAGTAGACCTGCGAGTTTTCCTGGTTCATCGTGGAAGGCAACCATTGGGAGCGCGTCGTCTGTAGGCCCCGCTTCCCGGACGATGTTCGGATTGAGCTTGCCAGGGTTCCAGCCCACGGACCCGTCCTTCATAAAGAAGCGTCGATTGAAAGCCAGTTGCTTTTCTTCTCCGATCGCAAACGAAGCCGTTCGAGGTTTGAGGTTTTCAGCTGCATCCAAAACGCTTTGAGCGATCCGCTCGGGAAGTCCGATCATGTACTGCTTGGCCTCATCGGTTTGATTGCCGAAGCGTTCGGGCAGTCGCTCGTCGGGCTCGTAGAGCATGGGGCCTGTGTGGGAATGCGTCGCGCTGATCATCACATGCGAAGGCTCGATGTTGAGTTTCTCTTGGATCAATCGGCGAGTCTCTCGCACCATCCATGGGTTTGTCGAGATCAGATCCAGAGCGATGATGGCTACTTTGGTTGAACCATCATCCAGGACCGTCGCTTTCGCCCACAGCGGATCATGAGTCGCAGTCGAATAGCGAACTCCATAGTATCCTGCCATCGGGGTCGGCCTGATGGGGGTGATGTCCGAGATTCCAAAGCCAACAGCAAGACCAGATCCGAGATCTTGCGGCGGAGCCTGAGCTAGGCTTACGATTGGCAAAAATACGACGATCAGCACAAGGAACAGAAAGGGTTTCATAGAATTGGATCGATTCAAGGTCTTCATGTTGCTAACCGTTTCTGCATGATACATAAGTGATGGTCTAGGTGTCCAATGATCATCCCGTGAAGCATCCTGACATCCAAATCGAAACCAGCAGCCATGCCGCGACGGTGCCAAAGAGGCTCGGGAAGATTTTTAAAGAGAGTAAGTGAGGCCGACCGTACGCTTGAGAACTCTTCGATCAGATCCAACCAAGACGCTTCGTTGGCCGACGAATTCGCCAAGAAGACGTGCTCATCAAAACTAGGAAGCGAGTCGTTGCCTCCTCTTGCGATCCATAGAGCTCGGAAGGCAAACACTCTTTCGCAATCGGAAATATGTTTCAAGACCTCTCGAAGAGTCCAAGTGTAAGGATCGTGAAGGACGAGGGTTTGGGCCGAGTCGACCGAGCTTGCCCAATTCACAAACGCCTCGGATTGCGAAACGAGTTGCTCCATCGGATCGACCGACGGGTCGACTCGCCGGAGATATTTTTCGAAGTAAGGCTCTACCATTCTTGGGTGCTCGTGCTCGAAAGGACGTATTGGGATGTAGTTGACATTCGGGGCAAATACTGGGGTTCCAGCTTCCTTGAAAAGACGATCGCCTTGAATCGATTCACGCGTTTTCGAGTACGAGTACGAGTACCGCGAAGCTGAGTACGAAAAATCCGAGCTTTCACCCGCACTCATTGGCGAACAACCCACAATGATACTTGTTGTTTGAAATACCGTGTTGCAAGCTCGCCCAAATAAACCAGCGGTTTTGCAATGAGCCGATCCTTGGCTAGCATAACGGTTGGAGAAATTCAGATTTTTTTGTCCGTCGACCCAGGGGAACCCGGTTCAGAAGCGACTATCTGTCTACCATGTCGAGCATCCCGGTAAAGTATCACTTAAGCGACCCCATGACTGAGCAATTCGATTGGGGAAAAGTCTTCGAGTCGCACCGACGCTGGATAGCGACCGTCGTTCGCGCTCGACTGGCCGACCCCGAAGCCCAAGCCGATGTCCTGCAGGATGTCGCACTGGCAGCCATCAGTCAACCCAATCGCCCGGACTCGCCCGATAAGATTGCTCCATGGCTTTACCGAATCACGCTACGCAAGATCGTCAACCACCACCGCAACACCGGCAGAAGACGACGTCTGCATGAATCGGTCGCAAAAAACATTCCCGCCCAAGACCCGAGCACTTGCGGTGAACCAGGAGCTTGGTTGCTCCAAAAAGAGACAAGAACGAGCATCCAAGAAGGGCTCTCCAAACTGGATCCTCAGGATCGGCAGTTGTTGCTGCTAAAGTACACCGAAGGGTGGAGTTACGAGCAATTGGCACAGCGCCTTGGTGTATCCATCAAGACCATCGAATATCGGCTCTTGCGAGCTCGAAATGCATTACGGACCGAGCTAATGGGTGAAGCATGAACGCACTAGAACTACAACGACTTGTCGATGGGCAACTGACCCATTCCCAACGTGCCGAGTTGCTCCAAGCGATGGAAGCTTGTGATCCCAAGTGGCGTGAGATTGCCCTGCGGCTACTTGAGGAGCAACAGTGGGCCAAGGAGATTTGTCTTGGGCCAGCAAGGCTACCAAGCACAGAGGCATCCGGCACCGATTCGGCCATGAGCACTGTTGCTGGTATCGAACTGGGAAAAAACAAAAGCTGGCGCACAAGTTCATGGTGGAATGCTCTGCTGGCCTCGTGCGCACTGTTTGCGATCGGGCTTTACGGCGGTTACCAGTTTCGATATCAACTTACGAATCCGATGACTCAGCAGCAGCCGATAGCCAATTCCGCATCACCCAATGGCGATGATGCGATCGCTCAATCCAGCAATGCCTTCGAGGTCGATTCGCCCTGGAGAGTGCGGGTCGATAGCCCCAGCGCCTCGCCAATCGAAATCCCGTTATTGGATGCTCGCGAGCTCGACCCCAATTTAATCTTGGCCAACAACTCGTTCGAAATTGCAAAACTCAATCAGCAGCTCAAGCGTAAAGGCTACGAGTTGGACGTCAAACCAACGGTCTATTCTGGCTCACTGAAGGATGGACGTAAATTTGTCGTTCCTGTCCATGACGTCTCGCTAAAACCATTTGGTTTGTAGAGCCAATGGTCGTTAAAACCAATCGATCACCCGTTTTGTAACCAATCCCTGTAACCTGTCTTTCCAATAGGAGACCTGCTCAATGAAAAATTCCATGATGAACTCGAATGCGATGCGAAATCGCTTTCGCCGACTGCTCTGTTGCGGTCTAGTGTCTGCTTGTTCCCTAAGCATGCTGACGAGTCTCTCCGACGTCGCCTTGGGCCAAGCGCCCCAGGAAACGCAGCAGAAAGCCTCGGTCATTGTGCTCAGCGAAGAGCCGGGCAACAATGAAAAATTGCTCGATGAGCTTCGTGAAAAGCTCAAGTTCCTCCCCGAAGACCAACGCAATTCAATCCTCGATCAAGTTGAAAAATCGCTGGATCAAGCGACCAAGTCTTCGGCCAAACCGCAACGGACCGTGGTTGCAACGGTTGACGCACAGGATGTTCAAGCGACGAAAGATGGTAAAACCATTACCATGACGATCGTTCAGTCCTCCGATGAGAACGATCCCAAAAAAGGGGAGAAAAAAGAGGGGGCCATTCGGATCGAGAAAATTCAACGCATCGTCGATGGAAAGATGATTCAAGATGATCTCAAACGCGTGTTGGGAAACAACATGATCTTGGAAGGTTCCGATTTGGCTTTAGGACCCCAAGGGCCTAAGTTCCGAATCGGCCTAAGTGTCGAAAACCCGGAAGAAACCGAAGCCGAAGACGGACTCGTTGTCGATCGCGTTATGGATGACTCCCCAGCGGCCCAAGCAGGCATCCAAGAGGGGGACGTGATCATCGAGATCAACGGCGAGGAAGCCGAAGACTTTGCATCGCTTCAAGAGGCCGTGCAAGAGGCGGGCAAGGCGGATCGCTCGCTGAAACTTAAACTCCAACGCGACGGTAAGGAGATCGTTCTGAAGGTCAAGCCGACGAAATCCGAAGAACCGGCTGCCATGAACTTCAAGATAATGCCACGAGTCGGAAGCATTCTTCCGTTGGACGTGCTTCAAGGAGGCGAAGGCCAAGCGATGGGATTTGCGATCCAGACTCCCAACGAACTGATGGATACCAAGAAGGAAATCGCTGAGCTCAAGGAAGAGATCCAAGAGCTCAAAGCGATGGTCAAAAAGCTATTGGAATCTGCCGATAAACGGTAGACTCCGTGCTCGATAGGATACTAGTCAGGGATCCAAAGTTTTGAACCGCCAGAGGACTCAGGCGATTGCCCATCGCCTGAGTCAGGTGTCCAAATCCCGCTCGAAGAGTTTCCTTGGCCCGCGGAGGCAACGTCGGAAAGCCCGCCTGCGGAGCCTTGGGCTCCCATCGCAGCCCGCCGAGAGAGCATTTCTTGTTGCTGCATCAAGGCTTGGATATATCTCAGCAGCGTTGGATCGGACTGGTTCTCGCGGAGCGAACTTTCCATAAAGACGCGAGCTTCGGCTGCTCGACCAAGGTATTGAAGCAGTTCGAAACGCTCGACAATCGCTCCACCAACCGAGAGATTGAGCTTCTTACCCGATTCGATCACGCGAGCGAGAAGCTTTTCTGCTTCATTCGGATCGGTACAAGTTCTGACTCGGAGGTTGTAGATCGTGTACTCTGCGGAACCTTTGAGATCCTCAGGCCACTGCATGCTTTGAGCGCGTTCGATCAAAGCCGGATACATCGAGGACACACCGCGAGTCAACGACGACTGCATGAGCTGAATCAAGCTTTGGGCATCGATGTTCGCAAGATCGGTCCAATAGTATGCAGCACCACCAACCAGATCAAACACATCGAGTTCCGAGGAGAGTTTCGGTTCGGAGACCCCCAGACGCTTGTGCAGCGCGTCAAAGTCCACATCGCTCAGTGGAGTTGGGTTTCTTGATTGCCAAGCCAGAAGGATCGCTTGCAAGGGGATCCTAAACTCCGATTGTCCGGCTGCCTCACGCAACGATCGATCCGAGAGGCATTCGAGTTTGATATCCAAAGAGTCGTCGAGGTTGACGTTCTTGAGAGCATCGGTCAGGGCCAAGCGACGATCCTCAGGAATCTCCTTTCGAATCATGACTTGACCGGCAGTTCGGCTCAGAAACGGCATGTAGAGCGTATTGACGAGTTCCCGCTTAAGGCTTCCCAACCCCAACTCGGACTTGATCTGGTCGGATTGGGCTTTCATGTATCCTGCGGAGGCTTCGAGCGTCACCAAGCGAGCTGGTTTGTCGGTTTGCTTGCCGTAGAAGGCCAGCCACGATCCAGCCCGCATGGGCTCAGACTCGCCGAACTGCTCTTGCAAGATCGGCTCGACGCTCACGTAAGCGGCCTTGGGAGGCACCTCTTCTTCGAGCATCATTTGGAGCATTTCGCGCAGTTGCTCGACTTGGATCGGCTGGACCAATTTGCTCGCGTTGAGCTTGCTCTCGAAATCAGGGTCTTCGACCGTGTAGACGACCAAGTCGTCCTTGAGGGCAAGACCGCTGGTTCGGGGAGAAAGCTCGAAACCTAACGCTTGGTAGTAGACTCGCTGAGGTTCGGACAAGGCTGTCGATTGAGCGAGTTTTCGGCAGGTCGAAGCGGCCGATTCGACATCGGTTAATAGAAGTTGGCAAGGCAGGAGCGATTGGAGGATGGCAGGCTCTGGGCCAAATTCGCGGATCATCGCTTCGAGCTTGGTCTTGGCCCCCGAGATCCTCATCGCATCGATCAACGCTTGAGCCTCGGCGAGCCGTTCGCCGTAGGGAGCATCGCCGACATCCACAGGCGAGGGAATCGTATCGCGAAGCAGGGTGCTGGTTTGCGCATCCGATAGGATCGATTGGTAGGCAGAGACGCCGACTTGCTGGAACAGCTCGCCCAAATCGAGCAGGTTTTCCGCATGGAGCAGGGCAGGGAGGGGCAATCCCCGTTGATTGAGTACCTCGATGAGGTTCATGGCCACCGTAGCGGTCATCGGATGGATGTTTTCACCCGCGTCGGCTAGGGACTGCAGCAAAAGCGAAGCCCCTTCTTCGGTGTTTCCACGGACGATGGCGACCAACGAGCGGTGGAGTTTGGCAAGTGGATTATCGGGTTGAAGCCGAATGAACTTGGCGGAAGTCTCCTCGAGCGACTCGAGTTCACCAAGGTGCAAAAGCAGTTCGCATTTCATGGCCAAGAGCCAGGGCTCGGATGGCATGTTTTTTAGATCGGCATTGATACGATCCAAAGCGGCGACGTTCTGCTCGCCGGCGATCATCCGCTGGATGGTTTGCATCTCGGGCAAATGCTCGAAGCACTTGCAAAATTTGATTTTTTTACCGTTGCCGCATGGGCACAGACTGTACTGATCGAGAGAAGACATGTAGGGACCGTAATGAGTTGGTTCAAGAAACGCCCCGGAGTCCTAAACGCTTCGGGGCCGCAAAGTTTACCACAAAAGCCCGATTATGGGCTAGGTAGGATATGACTGGATCAGTGGGTGGGTGCTGACTGGCCGGTCAGGTCCGTATTGACATCGCGGGGTGGATGGAAAAACACGGCCAGGGCAATGGCTGCCAAAGCTGCTACGGCGCTTGGAAACAGAAACATATTGCGGTAGTTGGTTAGTTTCTGCGCACCATCGCCTTGGGTAAAGACGTTCGCAAAAAGCCAAGGACAAATCGAGTTTGCAACCAGTGCTCCGACCCCCAAGATCATGACGTTGAAAAGTCCCTGAGCACTGCTGCGCATGTCCTTGGGGAAATAGGCGTCAACAAAAATGTAAACCGTTGCAAAGAAGAATGCATAGCAAATACCGTGCAGGATCTGCACGATGATGATTAAGTTCTGTTGATCGGGAAATAACGCGTAGACCAGGAATCGAAGCGCATGGCCCAAGATTCCAACGATCATTGTCCATCGCCATCCGAGGTTCTTTAAGGTTGCGCCCAGCACGAACATCGTCAGGATCTCAGCGATTTGCCCAACACTCATCACAGGCATGACCCAGTTGCCCGGAATGCCGACGCCCCCTTGATCCCTCGGAGCCGCCAGAAACCCGCCAGTCCAATTGAAATAGCAATTGTGAACAAAGGCATCGATGAATGTCACGAGCCAGAGGACCAAAACAAACGGATGCTTCAGCAGGCTCAAGGCTTCGAGCCAAGCGAAACTTTCTTGTGGCCCAGAAGATTTTTTGGGAGGTGTATGAGGTAGTCCAAGAGAATAGATTGCAAGCAGGATCGAGGCGATACCTGCGACGATGAAAGTCCATCGCGTTGCATCCATTAACGCTTGACCTTCCAGAGGACTACCAAGCACGGTGCCAAGCCAGTTGACAAAACCGCTTGGGTTGGCTTCCTTGACCTTGGCCCAGTTGACGAAAATGAATGTAAAAGGCCAAGCGGCGAGAATCCAACCGATGGTGCCCCCCATACGAACCAGACCAAATTCCTTGGCCGGATCCTTCATGTTGGCAAAAGCGATCGAGTTGGTGATCGAGATCGTCGGAACGTATAAAAGGCAATGAACGAGCATCAGGATAAAGAATGGCCAAAAGGATCTTGTGAATCCACACCCGAGAATCGCGAGGCCTCCGACCAAGTGGCTAAAGGCGAGAAATTTTTCGGCGGCAAAGTTCCTGTCGGCGAACTGATTGCTAAAGAACATTCCTACAATGGCCGCAATAGGAAATGCATTGAGGATCAGCGATGTTTGCCAAGGAGTAAAATTAATCCCTGGCAGATAGGCGAAAATCAGTGGCAACCAAGCCCCCCAGATGAAAAACTGAAGAACCATCATCAAAAAAAGCTTCCAGCGAATGCCCGGTGATCCAATCTCGGGCGTGCCGGTCGGTTGCTCTTGATAGTTGCTCATGACGATCCTACTCCAGTTCTCGTTTACGCTACTTGACTCACATTGGCTGGGGGATTTGGCCCCGAGTAACCAAAATTCAACAGTGCATAATCTCTTTGAGAAACGGGTTGAAATCAAGTCCCCGGCCAAGGAAGTTGCTCGAAACTCTGACTATAATCGGACTCACTCCGGCGATCAAAGATCGCACCGCATTCCTCCAATCCGACAGCATGGACGCACAGTACAAAAAACTCCTCGAATTAGCACCCTATGGCCCAGAAGATCTCTCCCGGTGGGAGTCGGCCAAGCAGTCGCTCAAGGACAACCCACCCTCATCGACAGGGCAACTGATCAAAACAGGTACCCCTCAAGCTTGGGAACTCGATCCGATTCCAGTCGTCTTGGGTAGCCATGACTGGGCGAAGTTCTCCAACGCCCTCGGGCAACGCATGCGACTTATCGATCTGATCTTGCAGGATGTCTACGGTCCGCAGAGGTT
>JAJTFC010000114.1 GCA_021298315.1 Planctomycetaceae bacterium | reverse complement strand
CCGAGGATCATCGCGATTCCTGATCGAAAACAAAAACCTTGAGTCTTAAACAACTTCATACTGCCAACGAGAAAAACGCCATGGAGCAAATAGAACTCGTAGGAGTATTGTGAGACCCATTGGATAAAACTAGGTGCTCTCTGCAAACCTAGACAAGCCGCTAGCAAGCCCCAAACGAACGCTATCGAAAGAAACTCCGCTTGGTATCCTGATAACACAATGCAAGGAACCGACAAGAACAGCAAGGACCCAGCAGGCCTGCTAGTTCGAAATGCCAAGATGGCACCATAGAAAGCAAAGCAATTCCCAAAGTAATTCGCGCTCGAGTTTAACATGACCAAGACAGCTGATCCGATCGCTAGAATCTCAAGCAGCTTTTCGTAGTAGGGTGTCAAACGAGCCAGGAACACACTGAAGTACAAAGCCAATAACAACCCGATGAACCAAGTTGCGACGTTGATTAAGTTCTCGATATAACCGAGTCCGATTCCGCTCATTTGCCACAGAAATTGAACTAGACTCACCGGCTTGTATCCAGAAATCGCTGTGGCCAAAAACGCTAAAATAGTCGCAAGCCAGTATGCAGGATAAATTTTCTTAAGTCTTGCGAACATCCATTCCGTCGGGTCCCTCGATTCGTTCGCTATTAAAGCTCCGCTGATCCCCAGAAACAGTGTCACACCCAAGGATCCCATGCTCATAGGACCCAACTGAGTCCAAGCCTCACGATCCATCAAACACAGAACATGAAAGACCACAACAAGCCCCAGGGCTATGACCCGCAAGCAATCCAATCCCGCAACCCGGTCCATCGATTTGGGCATGACCTTAGGTTGCACTCCTAGCTATTGATCTCGTAGATCTCAACCCTGCCAAAGTCAGGGAACTTGCCGTCGTTGCTTTTACCCGGTTGGCCTTGTCCACCGACGACAATCAATTGGCCTTGGTGGTTAAAGAGCATCTGCGTAATGCGATACCCAGACTTGATCGTCCCAATCCGCTCGCCGCTTGCAAGATCAAACAAAGCTGCGTTCCACTCGCCTCCTCGCAGACGCCCACCCATGAGAAAACTTTCCATGGAAGGATGCAAAGCGATTGCTTCCATGAGCCCCTCACCGGACTGTTTCTCATTCGTCTGCGAAATCAGCTTACCCTCTTTCCAATCCCAACGTTGCCAAAGCTGCTTGCCATTGCCAGCCATGGGGTCCCGCATATCTCCCATTCCACAAACGATCAAATGCGCGTCATCGGGGGTAAACTCCATCGCGAAAATGCCACCCAAATAACAATGGCTCTTGATAATCCCCCAACTGGTGAAATCCTTCGACTCAAAGCCACCGACTTGCGCGCCGCTTTGGACATCCCATACCCGAACTTGCCCCATCAAATTCCCAGCCGCAACGTACTGGCTGTTGTGACTAAAAACAACCGACTGCACCGAAGGCACATGCGATAACGCATGGATCAATCTCCCATCGGCTGCATCGAGAATCTTTACACAAGGCTCGAGTTCTTGGGCCGGTGCATACTTGTAATCACCCGCAAGGTACTGGCCGGTGACACTCGCAAGCCATCGGTGGTCCTTCGAAACTGCCATGTCCCACGACCAAAACGAATGCACCTTTTGCTCTCGCTGCAAGGCATTGTCTTTGACCGAAAACCACTTGAGCTTGCCATCGTAACCAGCCGTGATAGCCACTTGTTGTCCAGGAACAAAAACCGCAGAACTTGCATAACTCTCGTGCTGCCCGATCCGATCATATTTTTTGCTCTCGATTTCGACTCGGTAGACTCCGTCCATGCAAGCTGCGATCAACTCGCGATGGTCATCGAGCAAACATGCCCCCAAAATCGCGGTCGGAAGCTTGAAGTCATGGATTCGTGTGATTGTTCTTTGCATCTTTGCTATCCGACCAACAGTTCTTCGATAGGTTGCACGTTTCCCTCGACCCGGTGGAAGGTTGGCAAGTCCGGTAGATCGTACTGCTCCTTGGGGTCGATCCCCAGCGCCCTAAAAATGGTCGCAAACAGCCGACGATTATCGATTGGATTGTCCGTGACCTCAAATCCCATCGGATCGGTTTGGCCAACGACAACTCCTGGACGAATCCCCGCCCCGGCCATCGCCATCGACCAAGCCTTCGAGTAATGGTCCCTACCGCGAGCCTCATTGAGCCAGGGTGTACGTCCGAACTCACCCATGGCGATCACAAGGGTGTCTTGCAACATCCCTCGCTCCTCCAAATCGCTGATGAGCTGAAAGAGAATGTTGTCCAACTCCGGTACGAGCATCTGATGCATCTCGTGCTGAAAGACATGGTTGTCCCAAGGCATCCCATTGGCGACCATGACAAAGGTTGACCCGTTCTCGATCAAATGGCGAGCTTGGAGTGCATACTGAGCAAACGCACCCGGCCCATACCTTCGGCGATCCTCCTGGGGTAATTTGTCCAGATCGAAAAGGGGTGCACAACTCATAAGCCCTTTGACGCGATCAAAGGCTGCGTTGTAACCGGCTGCCGCTTGGCTCCTCTGATCGTTCTCAAACTTACGGCTCAGGAACTTGCGAAGCGCTTCGCGATCCTCATGGTCGAGTTGCGATAGCGATTCAGGTCTGACAATGTCCGGGATCGCATACTCTCCCCCCGAGCGAACCGGACCGTATTGGGCTCCAAGCCATCCTGCCCAATTGCCCGCTTTGAACGATTTGAATTCGTTACCCTCAGGACACGGATCGAGCAAAATGAATTGCGGAACAGGGCTATCGAGTTGCCCGAGTTGCTCTGCTACAACCGAGCCGAGAATCGGACGGGTAAAGGGTGGACGGGGCTGATCGCCACGCGTGAGCACATCGATCCCCTGGAAATGTTCGCTCGGCTCAGTACTCATCGAACGGATCACCGAAAGCTTGTGCATGATCGTCGCGCACTTGGGCATCAACTGACTGATCTGCACCCCAGGGATCGAGGTGGGGATCGCACCAAAGGGCCCTCCGGTGATCGTCCCAGGCTTGGGATCCCAAGTTTCAAACTGGCTCGGAGCACCGCAGAGCCACAACAGGATGCACTTCTTGCCCCGCTTGATAGTCTCTTGTGCGATTGCAGGAACCGAAAACAGCGCATTGAAACTCGCCACCGAGGCGATGCCCGAGGCCATCGCCCCTTGAAGGAATAATCGACGGTGTGCTCGGTGCTCGGGACTACCGCAGTCTTGCCTGTTTCGATCGGTATTCTGGAATTGCTCGGACAATGTCGGCGGCCCGTTCTCAAAAAGTGTCTTAGTGATTGAAACGGAACTCAGCAGAAGTCAAAACAGCCCACAGAGCATTCTGCCAAATAACCTTCGGATCGTTACCAGTATCGCTCGAAAGAGGCTTTTGAACAAACGCCAGCACCGCACCGAGCTCATCGTTCGATGCTTCGCGTCCAAGCACCCTCAAGAAGAGTTCCCTTGTGGCCATCTTCGGATCGGAGTTGCTTGCAAGCTGGGAGACAAACCCCTCTGGCTTGCTGGCTTCCAGCAGCATTTGATGCATCTTGGGGTTATTGCTAAGGAAAAGTGCATCGGAGATATCCGTCGTGATCGTTTCGGGCATGACCTCGGGGATACGATCTCGCAGATCCGTGAGGATGGGGTGATCCGGATTCGATTTCTGATCGATAGCGATTTGAATCGAGCGCACAAGTTGCTCGGCTGAAAGCGGCCTTTCGATCGACCAAGCGAACGTCGAGGGATCTTGAGCCCCAGCCGGTGGCAGGGAGCTTAGCTGATAAGTCCGACTCGATGCGATCCTGCGCACCAAGCGACGGATATCATGCCCGGAATCGACGAAGTCTTTAGCAAGCAGCTTGAGCAACTCAGGATGAGAAGCCGGATGTGCCGAATCCATCTGATCGAAGGGATGGACAATGCCTCGTCCCAGGAGCATTGCCCAGATCCGATTCACGAAGGCTTGGGCAAGCCTTGGATGCCCCGCGAGAACTTCTTCGACAAATCTTTCGCGCCGCGAAAACTTAGGGACACGTGGATCCTCGGGAGTAAGTGCAGGAACATACAAATCATCGCTATCCTCCTGCTTAGCATCTTTCTGTGGACGTGCCTCGTCGATCGTTTTGGCTTCAAAGAAGGTCAAGATATTCGGATAGCTCGAACCATGAATATTCGCGAAATCAGAAAACCCGCCAATGGCCGACTCAGCGATGCGAGGTCCGGCGTTTGTCTTTTGATTTTTGCTGCGGTTGAAGAAAGCGACCAAGCCCCAGTAGTGTTGCTGGTGGATTTCCGAGGCGATCATGTGATCGTGGCATTGAGCGCAATCGATACGGATGCCGAAGAAGGCAGGAGCAAGCGCCTCGGCGATCGCTTGGGCGTTGTCATTGCGTTCGTAAAGGAACCAAACCGCACCGGCTTGCTCGGGTGTTTGCGGGCGAGCCAAGAGTATTTCCCGGGCGACTTGATCCCATGGCCGATTATTTCGGAAGACGTTTTCGAGGTAGGGACGCCAGATTTTTTTTCGCTCAGCGATTTTTCCGCCCGGGGCCCTACCCATCAGCAGCGCGTCGAACGTGTCGGCAAAGTTTTGAACGTAGTCTTCGCTTTGAAGAATCCTATCGATCCGCTCGGTTCTTTTGTTTGGATTGGGGTCATCCAAAAAGGATTGACGTTCTTCGAGGGTGGGAATGCGACCGGCCAGATCGATATAAATGCGGCGGACGAACTGAGCATCCGAGCAGACATCAGCCGATTTTATGGAGGCCTTGTCCTGCCCGGCTTGGATCAAAGCATCGATGCGATCCGAATCGCTGAGAGCCGAGTCGGCCTGGGCCAATGCCACCGAGTAACCCAACCCTGCGGCAAAGAGCCAAAAGCCTACGAACAAGACCAAACGGTCAGAAGAAGTGGACTTGTGCATCGCTCAGGCAAGGTGGATGGTAAGGGTCAGCAAAATCGGCGGCGGATTTCATTTTAGTCCAAGCCGCACGATTTGTCAGGCATTCAATCAACACCTAGTAACCCGAACCGTGAGTCCCGTAGGGTACGTGCAGCGATCCTGGGTGATGAGGATAAAAAACCCCAAAGAATCAATCACAGCAATGAACCAAGCAATCGTCGCCATGGAAGAAGGATCGCGGAACGTACCTTGGCCCTGTCAACGTGGTCCATCGCTCCCTGGTACGTTGCGCGGTCCTCGGTCCCCGTGGCGGTTTGCGAAATGATGAGCAGGGCAAAGCGATCACCGCCCAGGCAATAAATACCCGGACCGCTTCACGTACCCTACGTACCTACGATGTTTATGAAAAGTTTGGAGTCGTCATGATATAATACGGATCGTGTTGTTTCCACTCTTTCCAACCCTCGTTCCAATCCAAATCCGCATGGCCGATATCATCCGTCATGGTACGACGCCCCGCTGGTCTGACCTCGTCGTGCATCGTGGGATCGCTTACTTTGTTGAAGTCCCCGAGGACCCGCTGCTCGATCCACGGTCCCAATTCGAGCAACTCTTTCGTCAGGTCGACGAGCGACTCGCCTTGGCCAAAAGTTCGCGCAAGGCTCTCTTGCAGGTCTTGATCTACCTGCCATTTCCTGAGGACCTTACGTTGTTTAACCAGTTGTGGGATGCGTGGATCCCACGCGGGTTTGCACCGAGTCGCGCGTGCATTCATACTCAACTCGCAGCACCAGGATATCGAGCCGAACTGATCATTACGGCTGCCTGCGATGCACCTTAGATCAACCGCCATTCATTTCGTAACCAAGCACTAGTCACACAGCCATCTCATCCAGCCTTCGATTCCCAGTCGCCGATCTGGACCGATCCTTCGCATCGCAAAGAAACAGATCACCAAGAACAAAACGGCCAAGGGCATCGACCAACCCAGACTCATGGCTTTTCCCCAATAATAAGTGGTCTCACGCCCAGTTACGTACCCATAAATCCACATTGGCCAAAGATGAACCATATGATGAGACACATAAATCGTGAACGAATATCGGCTGAACGTCTTGGTTAGATCCAACATGCCTTGAGGAAGGACCCATGAACGATTTCGATCGATCCATCGGTGCGTCAGACCAAACAGCAAGGAAGCCATTCCAATCGTCGCCAGCACGTATTCAATGGTGGGTGGGAACATATGCCATCCCCCGAGAAATCGGGTCGCTAGCACGCTGGGAAGCAAAGGTCTGGCTGCCAACAAAACGCACGAAGTA
Source organism: Planctomycetaceae bacterium (assembly GCA_021298315.1). Taxonomy (GTDB): domain Bacteria; phylum Planctomycetota; class Planctomycetia; order Pirellulales; family Pirellulaceae; genus JBKCUI01. The sequence continues at coordinate 7,300 of JAJTFC010000114.1, read as the reverse complement.
CTTATCAAGGCGCAACCCGTAAATACTGGCAGTAACCCAATTGAAATCGATCTGGACAAAAACGATTCGCAGCCATCATTTGATTCGACGGCCTGGCCCGAGAGTATTGTTCCGGAAACTAACCCTGCAATGGAATAAGCGATCCATGGAAAAAGTGGAAAGTATCCAGTCGCAAAAAATCCGATCATGATATCCGGCAACGTAAGATCAACTTCAAAGTAGCCGCTTTCCCAATAAGCTTGGTAGCCGGCCATTTCGCGGAGCAAGGGACTCACGAGAATTGATACTACAGCTACCAAAATCGGGATCGCCAAGGGCAAGCGACGCAGAAGATTTAATACCAGCAAGCCAAAGCCGATCATCGTCAAGACGTCCCAGTTGTATGTGTCTTCAGGTAGCCACACAAAAATGTTGAAAGCAAATCCCATGGCAAACACAAAGAACCCACGTCTTATCGAGCGTTTGGAAATTTCTTCTTCGCTGATGCCATCGGCCTCGAGTCCATCGACCCAAAGACGGTAACTCAGGCCTGACAAGAACGTAAAAAGAGGTGCCCCTAGACCTGTGATCGGCAATTGGATCCCCGAGAGGTTTTCCGCAAAATGCACCAGAACCATCACCACAATGGCGATCGTCTTCAAACAATCTATGGAAGAGTAATGCATGGACTATTGCACGACCGTGGTTGGTTCGAGTGAGGTCAAGAAATCGAAACCCCAAATCACGATCTGTACAATCAACAGCACGATAATGACACCTTCTAAAATGTGTCCCGTTCGACTTTGGACGAAATCGCTGATACGCTGGCCGCAAGTGTCGTAGACTTTTTCGAATACTTCGAGTTGACCATCAAGAATTTCGTGGCGATGGAGCAACCGAGTCCGTTCGCGAAACCGCTCGGCAACTTGACTGGCCAGGGTTGATGGATGAATGTGCGGAGAATGAACATGGGGTGACAACCTGAGCATCCGCGATCGGATCGAAACAATTCGCTGAAACCGGCGTTGGAGCTCTTTTCGACGAGGAAGCGATTTTTCGTCAAACACAAACGCCATCGGCGCATCATTCTGCATTTCAGGCCAAGCAGACGCCAACTCGCGTTCCAGACTCGCAAGTTCAGCATCAAACCAACACGTCTCTATCAACGCACTTCGCAGCGTCTCGAATCGCTCGGGTGCTGCCAGAATTGCGACGCGTTTGTCGCTCCAATAAATCTGCGCGCCCTGCAAAGTCATCATTTGCATGGGTGTCTTTGAGGTTGTTGAAGCCTCCACCCACAAGGCCGCCACGTTCTGCGATTCCGAGGCTTGATGATTCTCAGCAGGTATGGTCAGAAACTCAATTTGCCTTTTTGGCTTGCCCGATGGGTCAGCAACGACGGCACTGTCCGATGGACTCACGACGGCAAACTTCTGGAACTCGATCGGTAAAGCATGCAGCAAGCGTCGCCCATCCTTGGGATCCTCAGTGAACTCCACAGCGAGCAACTCTGAGCCGACTGGCAATCCGGTGGGTAGATGGCAAGAACCTGTAGAGCCCGATTCTATATTCGCTTTGTAATTCATGATAATACCTCGGAGGTTTCAGAAATATTCGTGGCGATCCAGGCAGCCACATAGTTGGCCGAATCTAGAACTCCATTCAGGGTTGAGTCAAACATGTAATCACCGACCATAAATAGCTCGGGGTGCTTTTGCGGTTCGGGTTGATGGCGTCGGTCGTGACGTTGGGGGACCAGCCCACCGGGCATGGCGTTGACAGCGCCCAGCCAGCGATAGACACGACCTTCGAGAAAATGTTTTCGGCCATCTGGAAGAAACGCGGGCAGGGAATCAAGTGCAGCCCCAATAAGTTGCTCATCATCTTTGACGCTGAACTCTTCGGCTGCTGAACCGCTGAGCAACCACCCCAACACGCCGTACTTGGATTCAGGCTCACGTGAGGACTCGTCATACAAGCAGCAACCGCCGAAGTGGTCCAGCATCCAAAAGGAATCGGTGAGTTTGTCGCGCCAGAAGGGCTGATCGAAGAGAATGGTGACTCGCAAGTAATGTGCTGGATAATGATAGTAGTCATAATGCTCACGAACGGCTTGCGACAATTTTTCGCCGCTAAACGTAACTGATGTCAAATGATTATGCGGCAAAGCGATCACAACGAAATCGAATTCGTGTTGCTGAACCTCACCATCGTGGTTCGTCTGCACAATCCATCGACCGGAAGCGGACTTGTCTACTTTCGACACAGGGTGTTTTAGCATTACCTTGGCATCGATCCGCGCAGCGAGCGCTTGGGGTAGTTGTTCGTTCCCACCTACGATGCTGTACAAATCCATGTACTTGCCGTTGTTCATCACATAGTTCTGCAACCCATATGCCACGCTCGTTTGGCTGGGCTCCGTCGCAAGATCACTATGGATCAAATCTTCGATGTATTTGCGTGCTGAGGGTTCTTGAATTTCAGCCAACACCGAATCGAAACGATACAAATCGGGCTTCTGGTTCGAGCCATCGGGATAGTCGGCCGCATGGAATTCCTGTGGCGTCATTCGATCACGGGCTTTGCCGTCAAACTCGATGAGCGACTGATAAGCTTTCTCCCCAAGATGATTGCGGATATCGTCCAGATTGGCTAGAACTTGGCCGTTGGAGATCACTGCGGATCCTGCCATCCGAGTGATCGACAACCCAAGTTCGGCAATCAGCATTTTAAGTGGGTCTTCGTCGTGCTGTGAGTAATCATAAAACTCGGCAGCACCAGCCTCGAATTGAACACTCGCCCGCTGAAACCGAGGTGTCAAAATCTTCCCTCCCAAACGTTCACTGGCCTCGAAGAGCGTTACTCGTATCGGCTTGTCGGCAAGTTTTTGCAGCGCATAGGCGGTCATCAGCCCACCTGGGCCACCTCCCACAATTCCTACATTCCAGTTCCGCATACAAATCTCAAATCATCTGTCAAAAACGAGTTCGCAAATTGAAAGAGGCCAAAGCATGATTGATCCTAACAATGCGTCGTTGATCGCTAGGGAGGGCCAAAAGTTTTTGGAAAATCCCGAAAGCCAGCGGAACGATCGCCAAAGAGTGTGTTTTAGAAGTTCTTAGTCACAAGCTCACTCGCGATTTGCACCTTGAAAAAAACTGTATGTCTGCCGAAGTTACCAAGATACTGTCTGCCTTAGAAAACGGCGATCGCCAAGCGGCAAGTCAGCTTTTACCTTTGGTTTATGACGAGCTACGAAAACTTGCGACTCATCGAATGTCGAGCGAACGAGCATCGCATAGCCTCCAGCCGACGGCTCTGGTCCATGAAGCTTATCTGCGCCTGGTCGGTCCTGGGAACGCGACAAGTTGGGACGGGCGAGCTCATTTTTTCGCTGCTGCAGCAGAAGCCATGCGCCGCATTTTGATCGACAACGCGCGGCACCGAGGGCGAGAGAAGCGTGGGGGCAACCGATTGCAATTGGAACTACACGATGAACATTCCAGCATGGTTCAGACCCAAGCCGAGGACCTGCTTTCGTTGGATGAAGCGCTGACTCAGTTGGAAAAGGAAGATCAGCAACTGGCCAAGCTCGTCGAACTCCGCTACTTTGTGGGCATGACGATCGATGATACGGCACAAGTTCTTAGGGTTTCGCCGCGAACCATCAAGCGCAATTGGGCCTACGCCCGAGCATGGCTTAAACGCTATATGGACGGGAAAGACTGATAAAATCTGTATTGTGGCAATCCTTGGATGTCTGTTTGTAACGCGGGCGTAAAGGAATAACCCTCGCGCTCCGATACGCAACGAACCACACTCCCTAGCACCGATGACCTACTTAAACGAACGATCGATCTTTCTAGAAGCCATCGAGATTGATGATCTCAATCGACGAACCGAGTTCGTCAAGACAATCTGTGAGGATAATCTAGCTTTGTGTGCTTCGGTTCAAGAGTTGTTGGCTGCTCATGAGTCATCCGACTGCATGCTAGATCGGAAGTTGGTCGAAGGACATCCCATCGACGAGAGTGCTGTGTTTTCACCGAGCCAATCGCAATCCTTTGTTGCCACGCAGCACGTCGGTATGCTTGTCGGTTCCTTTCGGCTGATGGAAAAGATCGGCGAAGGGGGTTTTGGACTGGTGTTCGTCGCCCAACAGGAGCATCCAGTTAAACGCAAAGTCGCGCTGAAGATCATTAAGCCAGGCACGGGTTCTAAAGAAGTCGTCGCCCGTTTTGAACTAGAGCGTCAGGCACTGGCGATGATGGATCATCCGAACATCTCGCGAGTTTTCGATGCCGGCGTCACCGAGGATGGGCGACCTTTTTTCGTGATGGAACTTGTCCGTGGCTTGCCCATCACGGAATACTGCGACAATTATCAACTGAATCTCGAAGATCGAGTTCGTCTGTTTCAAGATGTTTGCTCGGCTGTACAGCACGCGCATCAAAAGGGAGTCATCCATCGCGACTTGAAACCCTCCAATGTCATGGTCACTTTGCATGACGACAAAGCGATTGTGAAAGTCATTGATTTCGGAGTAGCGAAAGCTATCGGTGACGATCTCACGGAGAGAACTATCTACACGCGGTTCTATTCCATGATTGGGACTCCACTGTACATGAGTCCCGAACAGGCTCAGATGAGCGGTTTGGATGTGGACACGCGGAGCGACATTTATTCGCTGGGTGTGATGTTGTACGAGTTGCTAGCTGGTACAACGCCTTTTGAACGCGAACGCCTGTGCTCGGCAGGCTTCGATGAAATGAGGCTTATCATTCGTGAAGAAGAACCGCCATTGCCCAGCCATCGCGTGTCAACTTTGGGAAATCGTCTCACCATCATTGCTGATGCTCGCCAAATTCAACCCAGTCGATTGCACTCGGCCATGCGCGGCGATTTAGACTGGATTGTGATGAAAGCGTTAGAAAAAGATCGCAATCGTCGCTACGAGTCTGCAGCCGCATTGGCAAGCGATTTACGTCGCTTTCTAAATCAACAACCCATCGATGCACGGCCTCCTTCGGCGGTCTATCAACTCGCCAAATTCACACGTCGCCATCGAAAATCACTTTTAACCCTCTGCATGCTCGCGGCATCACTCCTGCTTGGAACGATCGTCAGTTTATGGCAGATGTTGGCCGCGATTCGCGAAAGCGACCAGAAAGATGCTGCTCTGAGAAAAGCGATCGCGGCCGAAAAGCAAGCCACAGAAGCCAGGCAAGAAGTCGAACAATTCGCAAATCGTTTAACCCAAGCCAATTTGCTGCTAACCAATGGACAAATGCACGCCGAAAGCGAACTTTGGTCCTCGGCTCTCGAGGAATTCACGCAAGCTACCGAGCTGCAACCGAGTTATTATCTTCCCTGGGTGGTGCGTGGACAGTTTTACGCACGGCTGTATATGTGGAAGGAATCCGCAGAAGACTACCAACGTGCTCTGAACCTCGGTGCCCCCGTTGATGAACCACAATGGATCGGAGTAACATCGCTGTTCCAAGTGATGGGATATCAAAGTGAGTTTGAGCATCTACAGGCGAAATACTTTGCCATTTTAAAAGAACTCAACTCTAGACCCAAGTGGAATGTTCTGCGCAGTGTGTTGATTGCGCCATCTGAAGAACAGGATGTAGGGCTTGCGCAGTTAGCCCAAAATTGGCTAGACCAAAATGTTCCCCCCCCACACCTTAGGAGGCCGCCACGTGGTTTTGCGGGTGACTTTCAACGAGCCGAACGCTTGCCACCCATCGAGTGTGAATATATCTGTGGCCTGGCTTTTCTGCGCGCTGGCCGCCACTCAGAGGCGGTTCGCTGGTTGCGTTCTGCCGCCGCCCGCGAGTGGCCTGCCCGTGGCTTGGTCGATGCTCCGCTGGCAATCGCACTCGAGCAAGAAGGGAAATCGTCCGAAGCAAGGGAGTTGCTGAATCATTCCAAGCTACGGATCCAAGACTGGATGGATCAGGCCATGGATATCGATTCTATAAATCGCAAATTGCCCTGGTTTTATCTCGCCGAAGCGATTGCAGTGCATCGCGAAGCAACCTACCAGTTGCTTGGCACTCGAGTCGATAGCCAACCACAGATTGCGGCACTCAGAACGGCAGCTATTCGCAAACTCGATGCCATGGCCAAGTGAACCTTCTATTGAGGCAACAGGGAAGAAGTAAAGTAAGCGTACAGACACGCTGGTTAGATTTATTGAAGCTTAGGCTTGCTGATATCCTCTGGCTTTGTTAGCGGCTCTAAGTGGCTGCTTGGGTTTTCAGGCCCAGCGGGTCGGCATATCGGTAGCAGGTGACGCTCCCCACGCACACGCGCCGGCCCCGAAGGGGCGATGCTTTTGCGAAATGCGGACAAGCTGGAAGCTTATCCCACGTAGGGTACGTGCAGCGGTCGGGGATAACGATGCCAACAATCCCCAATCGCATCAACCACAACCATTACCCAACCCGCGTCGACCAGCAAGCCGACCGCGGAACGTACCTTGGCCTTGTCAGCGTGGTCCATCGAACCCGCCCAAATCTGTGACGCCAGTCGTTCCCAAGTTGAACATCTTGGGCGAGCATTTTCATAAAAGCAATCCCATCGTCAATTTCGTCTTGGTTCGGCGTCTTTAAAGTTGCGACTCAGAATCACCCATTCGATCCCGTCGCCGTCGCCACCGATATCGTCATGACACGCGATGTTGATGCCCAAAGAAACACAGTCGAGGCCATCCCCAAGCCAGCTTGTTTTCCGGAGCGAGTGGTTCTGCGAACTGAGGAACCGCTGAACTTCCTTCAACGTGGCCCGATCATGCATCTCGAAGCCCTTGTAACGCAGTTTACCCGCTAAGAATTCTATGTCGCGGACGGTGTCATCCTGATAACGAACGCGGATGAAAGTAGTGCCGTCTAAGGTTATGAAGTCATCCTCGTCGGGATAATCGGAGTTCGGTTCAAGCGGACTGAACAAGGGCACTGCGAGCTTCCTCAAGAGTTCGCGAGACTGTCCTAGTGTGATTGCAATCTGTTTGCTTTTGATACCTTCAAACGGCACGAATTCCCAATCCATTTAGTACAGCCTTACTCTTGCACCGACGAACTTTTAAAATCACGCAGCCGACTCGGGTGATTGACAAGCAGGCGTCTAATGTACCATATTGCGAGGTTGGTTACCTGCTGGTGACCAAAGACGATTTTGCAAAGGCGGCTGAGGCGAAGAAGGTGCTGGATCCGTAGGGTACGTGAAGCGGTCGGGGTTGCCATCCCAACTACCACCAATAGCATCAACCACATCCATTACCCAACCCGCCTCGACCGTTAAACCGACTGCGGAA